>CAXEFH010000210.1:0-6398 GCA_963989605.1 uncultured Roseibacillus sp.
GCCTGTCTCGTGGGCTCGGAGATGTGTATAAGAGACAGCCACTATGCATGTTGATGGGTTTTCATGCGCGACTGATAAAAGGTTTCTCCAAACTCAATATGAGCGTTGTAGGTTAACCGTTTCATAACTAGGCAGAGCGGGGTCGTTCGTCACTCATTTTTTGTAGAGCCTGCCATCTCTGCCAACCGCTCCTTAAACTTCGTGGCAGGCGCCCAATGTCCCAACAGCGTTCCTCCGGCCAGCATGCCGAGGCGCCGGCCTGACGAACCCTCAGTGTCCGCCGAGCCCGCCCAAACAATCCGGCCTGAAAAACAGCGTTCTCGGCAGCTTGCCTAGGCGTCAGACCGAAGGGTCTTCTCGTACCCAACAATTCTTTCGATCCAAGGATCTGATAGCTCCTCGAAATCAATATCACAATCCACCCGTTCCGCGATCAGCACCCCACCAAGCCGAAGAAATTCCTTCTCCATGTCTTTGGCGAATCCGTTGAAAATGTCATAGCCAGAATCTCCGAGGCCACAGATTGCAAAACGCTTCCCGGCGAAATGACCATCGGCATACCCCTTCAGCTTTTCAAAGTAGCCCACCGAGTCATCCGGGGGCTCGCCCTCTCCCCAAGTGCTTACCACAAAGTAAAGATCGGTAAGCTCCGAAATATGGTCAGGCTCTGAATCGAACATATCCACGCAACCCACCTCGATCCCAGCACCCTCGAGCTCTTCCTGAAGTTTCTCGGCAACCTCCTGCGAGTTCCCGGTCTGGGTGGCAAAAAAGATTTGTGATTTCTGCATGGCCTCTTCTACAGGATTTTTCCGGGTTTGGCTAATGGTGGATTGTCATTAATCGAGACTGTTTTCCACAAAATATCCACCACATCCACTTTATTGCGCCAACAGCCTCCGACCCACCTCCGCCGCGTCATGAACCCGACCAATGGGCACTGCCTCTGCGGGGACCCATTTCTCGATCACCACTCCTGTTGGCTATGCGGCTGCTCAAGAATTCCGCTGCTGATAGCATTAGGAAAAACCGAAGCCAGCAGAGCACAGAACAGCGCTGGGATTCTCATGATGATTTCAGCGTGAATTGCGCATGAAAGCCAATACACGACTTCGAGCGATACCATCCAGTTGAGTGAAGGACGCATTCCATGCAGAAAAAGACCTCATCCCAATACTAACAAGTTCCCTTTGTAATTGCATATCGCGAGACCGAGTGCCAATCCTTCCTGCGCATTTCCACCCCAATGAGCGAACAAGGCATAACGGCATCCCACTGGTGAATTTTGAGAAGGCACGCTCATGGCAGATGACTCCATCCTCTGGCTTGAATCGTGCCAGAGCACGAACGACGAGGCCGCTAAATACGTGAGCAGCCGCGACTACCTCACCGTTGCCGCAGGTCAGCAGTCCAAGGGGCGAGGACGCATGGGGAGGACCTGGCACTCTCCCCCTGAGTCAGGATTATATCTCAGTCATATCGTATTTCCAAGATTCAGTCAGAAGATCTGTGGCGTCATTCCACTCCTGGCGGGTGTTGCGGTTGCAGAGACCTGTGAATCCCTCGGGGTCTCTGTTCAACTCAAATGGCCTAACGATATCTTCATAGGGTCAAGAAAGCTGGCGGGGATACTCTGTGAAACACAAGGTCAGCCATCCCAGTGGAATGCTATCATCGGGATAGGTCTAAACCTGAAAACTCCAGAGTCCGGATGGCCCGGGGACCTACCAGCGATCGCGCTTGACTCCATTTACGAGGGAGAATTAAGCAAGCGGTGGATCGCGAGGCATCTGGTGAGAAGGATTGAGAACCGGATGATCGAACTCGAGCTTCACGGCACGGAACCCCTCTTTGAGTCGTGGTATGAAAGGGCCTTTGCTCTCGATACACCTATCCGGCGAGGGAACCTCGAAGGGACCTTTGCCGGACTTACCCCCCGGGGTGCATTGATGATTCGCACCACAGGCGGAACAGAGACAATCGAGGCCGGTGATATTGAGGTGGTCACCGGCAAATAGCTTGGCTCTACGACAATTCGCCTTGAGGGTCCAAGGCCCTGATTCTCTGCAGGAAACGATCTCGCGGGACCTCTCCCAACCGGCCGGTGCAGTTCCTTGACGGGAAAGCAAAATCTTTCTAGGTAAATGGCGCTTCCACTGCACGGGGGCGGCCAACTTCACCCCGTGCGCCTTCTTCCCGGCATTGGGACCACACGCTCCCTGCCTCTAACTGCAAACTCATGTCAGACACCGACCTCAGGGCAACAACCACCCATGACAAACTCATGGTCGTGAACCGTGGGGAGATCGCGATCCGCGTCTTCCGGGCCGCCACCGAACTCAGCTTACGGACCGTCGCAATCTACGCGGAGGAAGATCGCTTCTCCCGGCATCGTTTCAAGGCCGACGAAGCATACCAGCTGCGAAAGGAAAAGGGACCTGTAGGCGCTTACCTTGACATCGAGGGCATTATCGCCATTGCGAAGGAAAAGGGAGTGACTCTGATTCACCCGGGTTACGGATTTCTCTCCGAGAATGCTGACTTTGCGCGCGCATGTCGGGACGCCGGCATTAAGTTCATCGGTCCGGACCCGGAGATGCTTGACGCCATGGGCGACAAGGTGTCTGCCCGTGCCCTTGCCAAGAAAGCTCACGTCAACACCCTGCCTGGAACCGAGGATCCAGTTTCCGACCGGGAGGAGGCACGCAAAATTGCCCGGGAAATTGGCTTCCCTCTCATCATCAAGGCAGCCTTCGGTGGCGGAGGACGCGGAATGCGGGTTGTCGACAAGGAAGAGAATCTTGACTCTCTCCTCGATCAGGCGCAGGCCGAGGCCGAAAACGCCTTTGGCAACCCGGCCGTTTTCCTCGAACGCTTCGTTGGGCGCGCCAAGCATATCGAGGTGCAGATCATGGGCGACAGTCATGGCAACATTGTCCACCTCCATGAACGCGACTGCTCCGTTCAGCGCCGTCACCAGAAAGTAATCGAAATCGCCCCTTCCGTGGACCTCGACGAAGCAGTTCGCCACCAGCTGTGCGAGGCCGCGGTTCAAGTAGCCCGATCAGTCGAATATAACAACGCTGGCACCGTTGAGTTCCTGCTCGATACCGACACTAATGAGTGGTTCTTCATCGAGATGAACCCACGGATTCAGGTCGAGCACACCGTGACCGAGATCATCACGGGCGTGGACCTCGTCCGCTCTCAAATCCTTGTCGCTCAGGGGCATGATCTTTTCGGCCGGGTCATCGATATCCCTGCTCAGGATAGCATCCCCCGCAACGGCTATGCGGTGCAGGCCCGAATCACTACCGAAGACCCGGCCAACAATTTTTCTCCTGACTATGGTAAGATCCTGAACTATCGCTCGGCTGCAGGATTTGGCATTCGACTTGATGCGGGAACCGGGGATGCGGGATCAGTGATTACGCCGTTCTACGACTCCATGCTCGTGAAGCTGACCGCGTTCGGTCCGCGTTTTGACATTGCCCTGCAGCGCATGGATCGCGCACTCCGGGAATTCCGAATCCGTGGGGTGAAGACCAACATACCTTTCATCGAAAACGTCATCCTCAACGAGACCTTTCGCACCGGCAAGGCGACCACCCGGCTGATTGACACCAATCCCGACCTCTTTAATTTCAGACCCCGCCGCGACCGGGCCACCAAGCTACTGAACTATCTCAGTGATGTGACGGTCAATGCCAACCCTACGACCAAAGGTCATAAACTTGAGGGCGCCCTCGCACCGGCCCGGGTTCCCGCCTGTGACCCACGGGTAGACATCCAGCATGTATCACGCAACAAGCTTATCGAACTTGGACCAGAGGGATTTGCTCAATGGATTCGAGATCACAGACCTCTCCTCATCACGGATACAACCATGCGTGACGCGCACCAGTCACTGATCGCGACCCGGATGCGTTCTGTCGACATGCTCAACATCGCACGGTATGTAAGCCAGAGCGCCCCCACCCTTTTCAGTCTTGAGATGTGGGGCGGCGCCACCTTTGACACCGCGATGCGCTTTCTCAAGGAAAGCCCATGGGACCGGCTACGCGAACTTCGCCAGCTCATCCCAAACATCTGTTTCCAGATGCTCTTCCGGGGGTCCAATGCCGTAGGGTACTCAAACTATCCAGACAACGTAGTGGAGGGGTTCATCAGGCATTCTGCCGAGTCGGGTATGGATATCTTTCGGATCTTCGACTCCCTGAACTATCTTCCCAACATGCAGGTCGCAATGGAGGCCGTTCGGGAGCACACCAACTCAGTTTGCGAAGCGGCTGTCTGCTATACGGGAGACATCGATGACCCTGAGCGGGAAAAGTATTCGCTGAACTACTATATCAACAAGGCGAGAGAACTCGAACAAATGGGGGCCCATATTCTTGCCATTAAGGACATGGCTGGCCTTTGCCGACCGGCCGCAGCCACCAAGCTGTTCAAGGCCCTGCGCGAGGAAATTGGTATCCCGATTCACTTTCATACTCATGACAGCTCCGGCATCAGCGCGGCCTCTGTCCTGGCAGCCTCTGAAGCAGGCGCTGACATTGTCGACCTGGCGCTCGCATCCATGTCAGGCTCCACCAGTCAGCCCAACCTCAACTCTGTAGTTGCAGCCCTCAAGGGGCTCGAACGAGATCCGGGCCTCGATCCAGACGCTCTCAACACCATGTCTGATTACTGGGAGGAAGTGCTGGAGTTCTACACTCCTTTCAATACCTCTCCCCGGGCCGGCTCCGCCGAGGTTTACATTCACGAGATGCCCGGAGGGCAGTTCACCAACCTCAAGGAACAGGCCAACGCCATGGGGCTTGGCCACCGCTGGCCTGAGATCGCCCGGACCTATGCCGGCGTCAATCAGCTCTTTGGAGACATCATCAAGGTAACTCCAAGCTCCAAGGTTGTCGGCGACATGTGCATGTTCCTGATCACCCGTGGCATCAAACCGGAAGAGGTCCTCAACCTCGAACCCGGATCTCTCGACTTTCCTGAGTCGGTCATCGACATGCTCTGGGGCGGCCTGGGGCAACCTGATGGAGGTTGGCCGACGGACATACAGAAGGTCGTGCTTGGGGATCGAGAACCAACCACCAAGCGTCCCGGGGAACTCGCCGAACCGATCGACCTCGACACCACCCGGAGCACCCTCGCCAGCCAGCTGGGCCGTCCTGTGACGGACGATGACCTATACAGCCACCTCATGTATCCGGCGGTTTTCGCGGAGTTTGACGAATTCATCCGCACCTACGGCAAGCTTCAGGGATTACCCACCACCTCCTTCTTTTACGGGCTTTCCATCGGGGAGGAAATCTCAGTCGAAATCGGACCCGGGAAGATTCTCTTCATCAAGCTCATTGGCATCAGTGAGGCGAACGACGAGGGCCTGCGAAATGTCTTTTACGAACTGAACGGAATGCCACGGGAATCTGCCGTGGTCGATCAGGCTCTCGCACCCAAAGATGCTACCGCTCGCCTCAAGGGGGATTCCAGCGACCCGCTTCAGGCAGTGGCTCCGATGCCCGGCATGGTCACGGAGGTCAATGCCGAAGTTGGGACCAAAGTAGAAGAGGGTGACCCTCTCATCACACTCGAGGCCATGAAGATGCTTACCACAATCTCTGCCAGCACCGCAGGAACTGTCACCGAGATCCTGGCTCAGAAGGGCGAAGCGGTGGAGACTGATGATCTACTGGCCCGTCTGGAATCATAGGACCGCGGACCTCTCATCTGAGGCGCGCCTTGTTCAATTGAGAACGATCGTAGTTCACGGCCTCAAGGGTGATCCGAGTCCGGGCAGGGCGGTTCGGGTGATCGGGGTGCTTGAGATCCTGTTCAATGATACGAAAAAAAGTCACTTTGGATCCCTTCACGCCATACTCCCGGGTCGTCTTCCCGGGAATACCAAAGCCCCCTAACTCCACCACTGAAGCACCCCATATCTTTCTCGCGTGCTTCTGGAACTTCTGAATAACGGACTCTTTTCCGTCACCCTCTCCCGGGGCAATTTCAACAATAATTGCAATGCACGGCATTTCCCGCTCGAGAGCCGCCTTCAGGAAAGCATAACGAACCTCGTGCCTATTCAAGAGCCGGTGACGCTCTCCCTTGCAGGCATAGACAATTCGTTTTTTCTCGATCGTCGGAAAGAACGGGGTCGCACCACCCAGATCCTCACGAAAGGCATCAAGCGTCCTGAGCAGGCCCTGCCCTTTGGCCAATTCACCGCTAAGAAGAACAACCGTCAGGGCTACGACTAATGATTTCATGGTGAGAAATGATGAATGAGGGGCCGCGACCCCCCCGGCCCCACCTCTTTCTGTCTCTTATACACATCTGACGCTGCCGACGAATAGAGAGGGTGTAGATCTCGGTGGGCGCGGTATCATTAA
>CAXEFH010000211.1:0-6386 GCA_963989605.1 uncultured Roseibacillus sp.
TTTTTTTTTCAAGCACAAGACGGCATACGAGATTTCTGCCTGTCTCGTGGGCTCGGAGATGTGTATAAGAGACAGACCCAGCACTCCGCACCCTCCGGAACGGTCATTAACTGCCTGTCACTCTCAGGGGAAACCCATTCCGGCGCGATCAGGGAAACCTCGCCCTGCCCACTCTGGGAAAGCCGGTCGAGAATAGCATCAGCAAGGTCTGCATCCCTGACAAAAATTGCTTCCAGATTGGAACCCAGTGCCCCCTCCACTGCTCGCTCAAAACCGCTTCGCACCTGGAGCTTGCTTCCAAGGACTCCCCGCAATCCCGGCTGGATGAGGCTCGGATCATCGAGACCAGCAAGCACCCTCTGGGTTCCTTCATTCAATCCCTCTCCACGAACCAGGAGCTGCTGGAGGAGCTCCAGCCGAGACCGCCGGGCAGTGAGCTCCCGATCCAGCTCGCCACGGCGCTCGCGACACGCCTCGAGGTCGCCTCTGGCATGGTGATAGGACCTCTCCGCGGCCAGCTTCTGCTCTTCAATCTGTCTCGTCCTCTCCTCTTCCTCGGTAATTTTGTCCTCCAGCCCTTTCTCCGTTGCCTGCAATTCAACCATTTCCACCTTGAGAACCTCTTCCTCCTCATTAAGTCGCAGGAGACGTTCACGGTTGGATGCTGAAGATGCCTCAGCGCTCTCAATTTTGGCCTCAGCAGAAGCAAGAGCTGCCTCCAGCCGCTTCGCTTCCTCACGAGCGTCATGCAACTGACCCGCACTTGATTCCCGCTGACCATTCAGCTCCTCAACGAGAGCTGTTTTCTGCACGAGAGCTCCACTCCGTTCCTCGATCCTTTGATGCAGAAGATGCAATTCGTCTCTGGACACATTGAAGTCGAGCTCCTGCTGGGCAAGTTTTTCGCCTCCCGACTGCAGGTCGCTCCGGTTCGTTTCGATTCGCTCCTCAAGCTCCCTGCACCGTTCTTCGTTGAAGCGAATCCTGCTATCTGCCGCCCTGGCGGCATTCTGGTGATTTGAAAGTCGCTGCCGCAACTCGGAAAGTTCGCTTTCAAGATTAGTGGCGTTGTCCCTCGATCTGACAACCTCCATCTCGACCTCGGGAAGACTCTCCTCCAGAACCCTCCTCTGCTTTTCGAGAGACTTAAGGGAATTCACCAGCTCTTCCCGCGCAGCAGATTGCTCGCTAAATCTCTTCTGGCTCAGATGGGTGTCAAGGATCCTGACATCGTTAGCCAGTGCCTGATAACGCCGCGCCTTAGCCACCTGCCGTTTCAAGGAATTGATTCGTCTGCCCTGTTCCTCAAGAACATCGTGGACCCTGAGGAGGTTCGCCTCAGTGTATTCCAGTTTACGAAGAGCCTCTTTCTTCTCTTTCTTGAATTTAGTGATCCCGGCCGCCTCCTCAAACACCTGACGACGGTCCTCCGGCTTCGCACTGAGGAGCATATCTATCTTTCCCTGCTCCATGATCGAATAGGCAGAACGACCAATCCCTGTATCCATGAAAAGTTCGTGGATATCACGAAGGCGACACAGCCTGTCATTAATCCGGTATTCCGATTTGCCGTCCCGGAAAACCCTGCGGGTGATAGCAACCTCATGGTATTCAGTCTTCAGAGACCCCTCGCATTCGGTGAGGTTCAGGGTCACTTCCGCCATTGGAAGAGCTTTCCGTCGATCGGTACCGTTGAAAATCACGTCTGCCATCTCACCACCGCGGAGAGCCTTGGCCGAGGTCTCCCCGAGGACCCAGCGAACCGCATCAACCACATTCGACTTCCCGCAGCCATTTGGACCTACAATCCCTGTAATCCCCTCATGAAACTCAAAGGTAGTGCGCTCAGCGAATGACTTGAATCCTTGAAGAATGAGAGATTTCAGATGCATTTTGATGGCCCGGCGGGTGCGTAAAAAACTAGAGAGCGTACGCGGGACCGGCAAGGAAAGAAGGGTTTTTCTACATTATGTGGTGTCATTTCTACAAAAACATACGATATCTTGAGCAAGAAGAGAGATGCTCTCTATGTCGCGGGGGTGACCCCTCTGCAAGTTCTCATTGCTCCTGACCCCTCCCAGAGCACGCGCACTCCTTCATCACGGAGTCGCACCACGACTGTTGACCTCCATTCCCTCCACCTTTAGAACCCGCCGCCATGCCTTCATTTCTCTCCGAACTATTTTCTCTGGATGGCCAGATTGCTGTCGTGATTGGTGGCACTGGTGAACTTTGCGGTGCGATGGCCGAGGGCCTCGCCCAGGCCGGAGCCGAAGTCATCCTGGTTGGAAGGAGCGAAAAAAAAGCAACTGCCCGCATTGAGGAAATTACCGCAAAAGGGGGTCGAGCGCACTTCGTGGCAGCTGACGTCAGTAGCCGGGTTGGACTAGACAATCTTCGCGATGAAGTCCTAGCTAAGCATGGAAGGGCCGATATCCTGATCAACGGAGCAGGTATCAACTCTCCAACGCCGGTCCTGGAAATCACCGAGGAAGAGTTCGCAAACATCATAGATATCAACCTTGCCGGAGTTCTCCGTGGATGCCAGAGCTTTGGGAGTTACTTCCTTGAGCAGGACATCAAGGGCTCGATTATCAACCTCGGGTCAATATCGGGACTCAACCCTCTGTCCCGGGTCTTTACTTACTCCGCATCCAAGGGAGCTGTCCACAACCTCAGCCGCAATCTTGCCCGCGAGTGGGCTCCTCATGGAATCAGGGTCAACACCCTGGTTCCCGGATTTTTCCCAGCAGAACAGAACCGGAAAGTCCTCACCCCCGACCGGGTTGCGCAGATAATGGGTCACACCCCGATGGAACGCTTTGGTGAGGCACGGGAATTGATCGGCGCTACCCTGCTCCTTGCCTCAAACCGGGCTGGTGGATTTATCACAGGCACTGAAATGATCGTGGACGGTGGATTCAATGCTGTCAGTATTTAGCCTTCATCCATTCAGGGAACTCATGACCTCAGGCCGGCATAGAGCTCCGTCCTGCACCGGCCAAGATTGACCCGAGACCGCACTCCTAAGCTGTGTTAAGCTCCACCATTGTGACCCCTGTCCTTCCCGGATCAATTGCGCTGCCCCCGGAATCTTTTGAATCCTTCGAAACACGATTCTAACGACACCGCGCCTTGCTCTTGGCCGTCCCACCGTGTATTGACCCGGCTAGATAAAAACCCCTGCCCTCTCAGCTCTTCCGCCTCATGATCAAGTGGATCCTCCAGAAAATCGTCGGATCGAAGCATCAGCGCGAACTCAAGCGCATGGGCCCGATGGTTGCTCGAATAAACCGCATCGAGGAATCCCTCCAACGCGAGTCCAGAGAGGCGGTTCTTGAAAAGGTCAAAGGATGGCAGGAGCACCTCGCCCGTTATCTGCCTCTCGAAACTGCGACCAAGCGCGAAATTGAACGCCTCGACCCCGATAAAATATCGGAAATGGCTGCGCAGGTAGAGCGACGTATCAGCTGCCTCCGGGAAGAGTTTCCCAGTCTTCCTGACCGCGTCGATCCTGAACCTGATTCAATAGAGAACGCCAAAGAGTCTTTCCGTGGCATCGAGGAACGCTTTCCTGAACTGAGGAGGAAGTATCTTGAGGAGATTCTCCCCGAGGCTTTTGCGGTTGTCAAAAATGCGGCCCGGCGCCTTGTCGGTGAAACGATCGAAGTCTGCGATCAACCTCTCCAGTGGGACATGGTTCATTTCGACGTTCAGCTTATTGGCGGAATTGCTCTCCATCGCAAGATGATCGCGGAAATGCAAACCGGAGAGGGCAAATCCTTGGTGGCGACGCTCCCCGTGTTCCTGAACGCGCTCACTGGACTTGGCGTCCACGTTGTCACGGTGAACGATTATCTGGCTCGCAGGGACTCCGAGTGGATGGGAGCAGTTTTCAAGTATCTTGGCCTGACAGTAGGCTGTATTCAAAACCAGCAGGCACCCCCTCTCCGGAGGGAACAATATTGCTGCGACATTACCTATGGGACCAACTCGGAATTCGGTTTCGACTATCTCCGTGACAACGGAATGGCATCCTCACGGGACGAACAGGTTCAACGAACTCACTACTTTGCCATCATTGACGAGGTCGACTCCATCCTGATCGACGAGGCCCGGACTCCTCTCATCATCTCCGGGCCTTCGGTAATGAATTCTTCGACCGAGCAGTATGTCAGACACAAGTCGCTGGTTGACCAACTGGTAAAGAAACAAACCCTGCTCTGCAACGAACTGGCCGCCCAGGCGAAGAAGCATCTTGAAGAGGGCAATGAGGAAGAGGCCGGACGATGCCTCTTTAAGATCAGGCTCGGGCAACCGAGAAACCGCCAGCTTATGCGCATGATGGAGGACCCCGACCTGCGTCGTCTGGTTCAGAAAAGCGAGCTCTCACTCTATCAGGACGCTCAGAAAAAGGAGCTCTACGCCATCAAGGAGGAGCTCTTCTTTACTATTGATGAAAAAGGACATGACGCAGACCTGATGGAGATGGGACGCGAATATCTCTCCCCCGACGATCCGGAGGCGTTCGTCCTGCCAGATCTGGTGGAGGCCTTCGCAGAAATCGATGCCAATCTGGATCTTGGGGAAAAGGAAGCCCTCAAGGCCAAGCAGCAGGTGGAGGAGCAATTGGATCGCAGGGGTGAAAAAATGCACTCCATTTCACAACTCCTGAAGGCTTACTGCCTTTTTGAGCGGGATGTGGAGTATGTGGTTCAGAACAACAAGGTCATCATCGTCGATGAGAACACCGGTCGTGAAATGCCTGGTCGAAGATGGTCCGATGGACTTCATCAGGCGGTAGAAGCCAAGGAAGGTGTCGAAATTGAGCGTGAGACGCAGACCTACGCCACTATAACGATCCAGAATTACTTCCGTCTCTATGAGAAACTTGCGGGGATGACGGGAACTGCCGAAACGGAGGCTGCAGAGTTCTCCGATATCTACAACCTTGATGTCCTACCCATTCCCACCAACGAGCCGAATCAGAGGGAGGACTTTAACGATCAGGTCTTCAAAACGCGAAGAGAGAAATATAACGCAGTAATAACCTCGATCAAGAAGTCCCACGAAAAAGGACAACCGGTCTTGGTGGGCACGGCTTCGGTGGATGCCTCCGAGACTCTCTCCCGCATGCTCAAGCGCGCTAAGATACCCCACGCCGTGCTCAATGCGAAATACCATCGCCAGGAAGCAGAGATTATCACCCGCGCCGGACAGAAAGGAGCCGTCACTGTTTCGACCAACATGGCGGGAAGGGGAACTGACATTAAGCTCTCGGAGGGAGTCGCTAACGTCGGCGGGCTCATGGTAGTCGGCACGGAACGTCATGAATCCCGGAGGATTGACCGTCAGTTACGCGGACGCTGTGCCCGTCAGGGCGACCCGGGCGCATCCCAGTTTTTCATCTCTTTTGAAGACGACCTGATGCGTAATTTTGCAGCGGCTGACCGCATGACCAACATGATGGAACGCTTCGGCATGGAGGACGGCGAAGCGCTCGAGCATCGCTGGCTCAACCGCTCCGTTGAAACCGCGCAAAGACGAGTGGAGCAACTTCATTACCGGCGTAGGAAATATGTCCTCGACTTCGACGATGTAATGAACAGCCAGCGTGCCGCCGTCTACGGCTACCGGAACGAGGCCCTGACGTCCGAGGATCCCCGTGAGATGATTTATGAAATCGTTGACAAGGTAATCCCCACCAACGTCGAGGGATTCTTCGTCGAGGGAGAGGATGGAAGCATCGACTACAGTGAATTGATTAACTGGGCGAACACAACATTCCCGATCCATTGGGAGCAGTCTCCCAGCACCCTGATGGACTCGACAGCTGACGACCTCAGCGCCACAATTATCACCAAGGTCAAGACTGCCTATGAGCTCAAGGTTCAGGTCGAGGACCCTTCGCTGCTCGACCAACTGGAACGCCATATCGTCATGGTATCCATCGACAGGCTCTGGCAGGAGCATCTCTACAACATGGATGCCCTGCGGGAAGGCGTCGGATTAAGAGCGCAGGGTCAAAAGGATCCCCTGGTCGAATACAAGAACGAGGCTTACAACCTCTTCGTTTCCCTCTGGGACCGGATCGAAGGAGAAGTTCTCAACAATCTCTTCCGCAGCACCACCAATCTTGAGAAGTTCGAGCAATTCCTGCACAACCTTCCTCTCGAGCTGAATGACGGGGATAGTGGGCAGCCCAGTGGTCTTCAGACCTCTCGAAGTGGTCAGTCAGCAGGCGGGGCACAAGGAGAAAGCGGACAGCTGAAGTTGAATATTCCAAAACGTCGACCGAGTATCAAGGTAGGCCGAAATGAACCCTGTCCCTGCGGGTCCGGGAAAAAATACAAGGCGTGCTGCGGTCGTCAGGGATAGCACTACGA
>CAXEFH010000212.1:0-6381 GCA_963989605.1 uncultured Roseibacillus sp.
TTTTTTCAAGCAGAAGACGGCATACGACATTTCTGCCTGTCTCGTGGGCTCGGAGATGTGTATAAGAGACAGCTCCTTCTCCATCGCAGGCGCTCCAGAGATCTGATCGCCGGATCCCGGGCTGACCGTGAGCCGCAGCGCATGATCAGGAACGTGTCATCGGCCCCCACTCGCCCTCCCCGTCTACGAAGAAAGGCGGCTTCCCGTCGGCTCATCGATACCCCCACCACCGGAAGGGCATCCCTGCGACCGCTCCGCGCGAGCTGAGTCTGCTTCCGTTCAAAGAGCGTGCAACCGGGACCACAGGATTACGGGTCCCCCAAAGAAGGCCATTACCACGCAAAGACGAGCGGTGGAGTGACGATGCGCACTTTACCACCCTCATTATTCTCGCTCTCCTCGATCGCGGATACCACCTCGTTCTCAAACTCGACCACAATCTTGCCGATCTCCTCCTTGGTCGTATGGGAGTATTGCCGAAAAACGCGTCCGGTGACCGGATCACGAACGGCCTGATAGTGATCCTGATCTTCATACTCGATAAACTCCCAGACCCCGGTGCGGCCCTTCACCGTCTGTCGCACCTTTGTCTTGGTCGGCTTGCCCAGAGAGGCACTTACTTCTTCAGTCGACATTCCGATGGCCACCTCGTGATTCGCCACCAGCTCCCGGATGAGTTTCTGCCTCGCATAGACTTTCCTCAGGTTTGCCACGAAGTCCTTATCCTGCGACGCGAGGAACCTAGGAGAAACCCAGCCCAGGACCTTCCCATGGATGGCAGTTCCTCTCACCTTGTAGGCCTTCTCCGTCATGCCGATAAAGGTCACCTTGCTGTCAGCCTTGAGAACTCCAAGTTTTCTCCCGCCCTTCTTCGTCGCGAAAATTGTTGCAGGCTTCGCCACCAGGAATTCAATCTCCTTCTCCGTGAACTCCTCCGAGTATACGACATCGGGATCACTATTAAGGAGGGAGGACTTCGCCCGCGGCTCGGCCCCACCAAGACCACTGAGAGACAGCAGGAAACCGAGGGCGAGGACAGACAACATCGTTTTCATGCTGATATTAGGCTAAACTAAGGACTGCCGAAGAAAAGTCCTTTTCGGTGTGACGCTGAGTCCAAGCAGAAAATTCAACTTTGTGTGGGTGTTCGCTGAGTCCGGAACCGCACGGGCACCGGAGCGACGCCAACCCTGGGACCCTTCTCCTCATTGGCTTCACTCCATGTCCTTAATCCACTCGCTAGATGGTCCGGGCTCTGAAGGCGTTGCAGCGTGTGACGGCCACAAAAAAATCCCGCCTTTATAGACAAGGCGGGATGTAAACAAACTCCGAAGCGGAGGATAAGAGCTCCTTGTTACCTAGCTGCGGCGCCGACGGAGAAGAGCAAGACCAGCAAACGCCACCAAGCTGAGGCTGGAAGGCTCAGGCACAACATCAAAGGAAGTCCAGAATGCTCCGGTTCCCCCGACCACAAAGCTTGCGCTGACTCCATTAACCGTGGTGGTCACTGGATTCCCGGTGGGCCCGGACGCACCGAACCCGGGGCTGAAGAATGAATTGTAGTTTCCAGAGGCAATATAATAAGTACCCTCGCTGGTTGGTTCAAAGACGATCTGACTCAAAAGCCCTTGGGTATCATCATTGTTGCCAAGCAAATCGCCGGATGCGCTGAACAGTCCCAGTTCGGTGTCATTGGTTGAGAGAAACGTATTGATGTCGATCAGGTCGCCCACCACACCAACGGCGCCAAACGACGCTGCGGTTTCGGGAGAGCCACCCGAATCTGGACAGGTGGCAGTGAGGTCAACTGTACACCTAAGTCGGTAGGGGCGATAAGCGCCCCGTAAAGAGGCGCTGCGCCCAAACCGATGGCGGCAAGGGCGGCAAGGGAAGAAACTGATGCTTTCACGGGGCGAAAGACTAAGCTAACCGAGTCCACCTCCGCCAGAATTTTCTCAAGAAATTGATTTTTTTGTGCGTTTTCCGTGCCTTACGAGCGCATGTGGAACCTGCTAGAACCCGAGGGCGACTCCAACCTGTGGAAACCGAAAACAGACAACTCATTTTCTTAAAACGCGTTAACTACCGCGGCGCTACCCTGAGGCCGGCTGTTTTCGCGGACCTCGCGCAAGACTTCCTTGAGGGGGGAAGGACCGTGAAATTATTACGGATTTCTTAAATACTTTTCCAATTCGGCTTCTGCCGCCGGCAAATCAGGACCGAAACCCCGCCCGTAAGAGACATCAGTCCTCGTTTGCGCCTCAATCCCCAAGATAAGTTACCGAGAAGGACTGCAGGACTTTTAGTCGGCAATTTCCTCCTCGGCCCTATAGTCCCCTAGGCAGCATGCAGGGTGAACTCTCTCAGAAACTATTCAAAGCCGCCCGGAAAGTAATCCCCGGTGGGGTGAACTCCCCAGTCAGGGCCTTCCGGAACGTCGATGGAGATCCTTTTTTTGTTCGGAGGGCCAAGGGCTGCCGGATAGAGGATGTCGATGGCCGTAGCCTGATTGACTACATCGGAACCTGGGGGCCCGCCATCCTCGGCCATGCCCCGACCGTCCTGACCAATACCGTTCACGAGGTCGCCAAGAATGGCCTCTCCTTTGGAATTCCCAACCCCTTCGAGGTCGAAATGGCCAAGGTAGTCTGCGAGTGGGTCCCCTCGGTCGAGAAGGTTCGCACGGTCAACTCAGGAACAGAGGCTACCATGTCCGCGATCCGGCTGGCTCGCGGATTCACCGGCCGGGACAAGATTATTAAGTTTGAGGGGCACTACCACGGGCACGTGGATTCGCTGCTCGTGGCGGCCGGATCAGGTGCTCTCACTCATGGCGAACCGGATTCCGCGGGCGTACCCCGGTCCTTCGCCGCGGAAACAATCACCCTCCCATTCAATCTTCCCGAGCGCGTGGAGGAAGTCTTCGCCCAGTGCGGGGAGGAGATCGCGGCGGTCATCCTCGAACCCTACGCTGCCAACGCAGGCTTTGTCCTCCCCCAACCGGGCTACCTCGAACTTCTGCGCGACCTTACCAGCAAACACGGGGCTCTCCTGATCTTTGATGAGGTGATGACGGGTTTTCGTCTCGCTAAAGGAGGCGTCCAGGAACTCTCGGGAATCACTCCAGACCTCTGCGCCCTCGGAAAGGTTATCGGAGGGGGCCTGCCCGTCGGGGCCTTCGGAGGACGAGGAGACATCATGGACCACCTCGCCCCAGACGGCCCGGTCTACCAGGCAGGGACTCTCTCGGGCAACCCGGTCGCCATGGCCGCCGGGCTCGCCCAGCTGAGAGAGCTCGAAAAACAAAACGGCTACCAGAGGCTCGAGGAGATCGGACAACGCTTTGAAGACGGGGTCCGGGGCATCATTCGCGACAAAGGCCTGCCTTACCGCTTCAACAGGGCAGGGTCCATGTGGTGCCTGTATTTCGGTGACGCGGAAATCATCAACGTCGATTCGGTGCAGCAGGGGGACTTTGAGGCCTTCAGGAAATTCTTCTGGTCCTGTCTCGAGCGTGGGATCTACCTCGCGCCTAGCCCCTACGAAACGGGATTCCTATCGCTCGCTCACACCGAAAGCGACATCGATGAGACCTTGGAGGTCTTTGCGGACTGTCTCGCCTGAAAGCTTCCGGATCCCCTGCCCTTAGGCGAGAGCGGCCAATTTCTCCTTCAGAACATCGACTGTCACTCCCATGGTGCCGATCATCGTCTCAACCACTTCACCGCCCTTGAAAAAGGCAATAGTCGGGAGGGACTGGATGTTGAAGGTCCGGGCCAGTTCCTGCTGACTGTCCACATCAACCTTGCCTACCTTGGCGCTCCCCTCGGTATCGGAGGCTACAGCGTCGACGAGGGGTCCGATCATTTTGCAGGGGCCACACCACTCTGCCCAGAAATCAACGAGCACGGGCACTTCCGACTGCAGGACTTCTTCATCAAAATTATCGCTGGTTAATTGCAGAGCCATTTTAAATACGACCGGGTTGTGTTTTCTTCCGAAAGCGCCCTTACGCAAGGCGCCCCCTGATCAGGATCTCTATTCTGCCGCGACTACGCCGGTAAGGTCCCCGTTGTGATGAGGAGGTAGAGGACGATCGCTGAGAGAACAGTAGTGACGATAGGAAAAGCCATGATGAGTTTTTATTCTACAAGTGCGTTCCAGCCGCTCGGGTGATTCACCGGATCCTCCTTATCGACCCACTTGGCAGTGGTCATCAACTGCAGAGTAAGGACCGCGAGAGCCAATACGAAGGCGAGAACGGAGAGAATATCAGAAAGCTTGTCCGGAGCTTCCTCCTCGTCGGCACCCGCGGTTTGCAGCGAGGGTGGTCCCGACGCCAAGCCCGTGGGAGCACCGAGAGCCTGAGTTGCGCTCCCGAGCTGCACCGTCGCCTTAGGTAGTTCCTGAGTAGCATCCGAATCACCAGCGAGAGGCTGAGTCTTGAGAGGAGTGGTCTTGGGGGCAGCACTTGCTCCGGGAGCTTTCAACTGCACGGTGGGCGCGGGAGCCGCCGGAGCAGCGGGAGCGCCTCCACCGGAGGCAGGCTTCAAGGGAATGGTTGGTGCCGGTGCTGGGACACTCGGGGCACTTGGAGCACCTCCTGCCGGTTTCAAGGGAATCGTTGGCGCCGGTGCTGCGGGGGCGTCTTCAGCCTTCTTCTCCGCAGAGTCGGGAGCTTGCTTGTCGTCTTCACTCATGGCGCGTAGTCGTGGGGTTCTGGTGATCGCTGTCCTTGGGATGTCAGCGGTCGCCCGCTGCGGGGATTTAAGGGAAACACGCCATGGGGTGTCAAACCCTCAAGCGGAAAAATAGGGCCTTAGTGCACTTGAGGGCCCATTTGGGCAGTATTTGGACAAAATCTACTTCTTTAGGGGGGGTATCCCTTCACTAAAGTGCTACAATTTCTGCAGGCATCATTTTTTTGTCGTAAGGATGAAGCCCCTAGCCCTAGAGGAAGAGTCGTGAGTCAACCAATCCGCCACCAGATCAGTCCTTCCTCCGACCGGAGAGCATTTTTGCGTCGCTCCAGCTGGACTGCGGGCTTTCTCGGCCTCGGGCGCTATCTTCATGCCAATGTCAGTTCCAAGTCCCAGAGAGTGATCCAACCCTATGGACCACTGGTTGCCGATAAGGCAGGCCTTCTCGATCTGCCGGAGAAGTTCAGCTACCAGGTGATCTCACGGAGCGGCACCCGCATGGCGGACGGGTTCAAGGTTCCCGGCAAGTTCGATGACATGGCTGCCTTTCCGGGCGACGACGGCAGAATCATCCTGATCCGGAACCACGAGGTCGCCCTCGACCAGGTCAGCTACGGGCCTTTTTCTGGAAAACAACTTCCGCCAACCATGGACAGGAATCTTCTCTACGATGCGGGACAGGGCAAGGAGGCCCCTCACCTCGGAGGGACTACCACCATAGTTTACAATCCAGCAACAAGACGGACAGAGAAGGAGTTCCTGTCGCTTGCCGGCACGAACCGCAACTGCTCCGGCGGAACGATGCCATGGGGTTCTTGGATTACATGTGAGGAACCGTCCGACCTTGTGAATAATAGCCGGGAGCTTCTGCATGGATATTGTTTTGAGGTCCGGGCCGACCCCACTCTCGGACTGCAAAAGGCCGTTGCGCTCAAGGCGATGGGACGCTTCAACCATGAAGCGGTGGCCTACAACCCCGGTGACGGCGCCGTCTATCTGACCGAGGACCGTGACGATGGACTGCTCTACCGTTTCCTTCCCCATCGCAGGGAAGATCTCTCGAGCGGAACCCTCCAGGCCATGTGCCTCAGGGATCACAAGTCGGCCGACCTGCGGAATTATCAGGCAGAATCTAAACGCGTAACCAAAGAGAGGCAGGAGATGCCCATATCATGGATCAACCTCAATAACCCCACCTCACCCAAAGACGACCTGAGAATCCGTGGCTTCAAGAAGGGCGCCGCAAAGTTCGCGCGTGGAGAAGGCATCTTCTACGACAATGGCGCGATCTACCTGTGCTGCACCAATGGGGGCCCACAAAAACGGGGCCAGATCTTCCGGATCCTACCGAAAAGTGCTCAGCGCGCCGTGCCCTCTGTGGAACTCTTCCTTGAGTCGGCGAAGAGCGACCTCCTGACCAGTGGCGACAATCTTTGCGTGGCTCCTGGTGGAGACCTCATTATCTGCGAAGACCTTGTGAGCCCCTTTTCAAAGCAGCAACTCCCCCACCTCCGCGGAGTCACTCCCGACGGCCAGATCTACACCCTCGGGCGAAATCCGGAAGCTGTCTCTTATACACATCTGACGCTGCCGACGAATAGAGTGGTGTAGATCTCGGTGGTCGCCGTATCATTAAAAAAAAAAGGGGGGGGGGGGGGGGGGGGGGGGGGGGGGGGGGGGG
>CAXEFH010000213.1:0-6355 GCA_963989605.1 uncultured Roseibacillus sp.
CGACCACCGAGATCTACACCTCTCTATTCGTCGGCAGCGTCAGATGTGTATAAGAGACAGGCACAGGATCTCACCAGGGGCTGCGATGGCGCGTGGAATGACCTCCATTTGCAAGACTTCAGGAAGCTTCCCAAAGTCTAAGAACCTGTCACTAAAATGAGCATCAATGGTCTCATCCGCGAGATCGCACGGCAAGGACTCTCCGCAGGATACGTACAGGTTCTGGAGATGCGCTTCAATCAGGGTGCGGAGACGCTTGCCATCGATCCATGTGCGGGGAAGGAAGAGGGCGTCATAGAGAGAGCCGAGGTCAAGGCCATGCTTGCGGAAGTCCGAGGTGATTTCAGGAAGGTCTCTCCCCAACAGGGGGCGATGCAGGGTGACCGCTTCGAGGAAAGAGAGTCCGAACCCCTCGGCAATGGAGGTGGTCATGAAGTGGGTGGAGGCCTGCACCCAGTCGGGAAATGAAGATCGGGCTCCGGGTTCGGGGTTCTCCGACCCGACCACTCCCATCTGTGCCGGCAAGCGAAGTTCTCTAGCGAGAGTATTCCATTGAGAGTAGCTGCTGTCCGGTTGTGGTGTTCCGGGCGGAAGTGCGAGGGCGAACCGGGTAGGCTCAGGGGCGAGTCCGGAGATCAGACAAAATTCACCGAGGTTCTTCCGGCGGATGCCTCTGACGGGGTAAAGGACAAGCGGATGCGATGCATCCATGGGAGGGTAAGGAGCAGGAGGGCCCTCCGCGGGAACCGCATTCGGAAGAAGCGAGCTCTGTCCCGAAGGGATTCCTGCCGCCCGGAGAAGAGTGAGGTCCTTGGAGTTAATTGTAAGGTAGTGGATCTGCGGAGCGATCGGATAGGTGCGCCGGTTGTGACGCAGAGTACGATAGTTGTCCGGGCGGCCCTCCTCGGCGAGATCATGAATATGCATGACAAGGGAGACCTGGCTTTCGGCGAGCTCGGCAATGAGCTGTGGGAGGTGCGGGTTTTTTCCGAGGGTGGGATTATGAAGGTGCCAGCATCGGGGCGGATGCCCGAGGACCTCGGTGGCAGCTGCACGCATTCGCTTCAGGAGATCGGATGCCCTCTCCCCACGAGGCTGGGCGACAGCGTAGTCGAGTCCCTGAATTGTGCGGAACGGAATCTGTGACCCGTTCTCGGGGGGAGTTCCGGTCAGAACGACATGTGATATTCCCGCATCATCGAGTATTTTTGATTGCCGTTCCAAGACGCGGGTCACTCCTCCTGCGCGCAGGTGGTAATGGACGAGGGCAACGGACATGTGATGGGTCTGCTGCGCCTGGTTATCTGCCCTCCGGGGGCCTCGCCCGGGTGTCTGCCCGATCCCGAGCGGCTCTCTGGAGTGTTCCGGAAAGGCGGGGAAATTTCCTGAGATATTCCGGGATCTCAATCAGGGGAGGACGTTCCTCCTCGATAATCTGGGTCTTAATTTCCTGATAATGAGGACCAGCAATTTCGAGAGCGCGATAGATACTCGAGAGTTCGGAGGAAGTTGTCATCTTTTCTTGCGCACGAAGACGGGCAAGGAACGATTGCAGGATGCCGAAGGACATGCGTCCCAGCGCTGCGGTAGATTGATTGCGGTGGATTCGTTTGTCGAGATCCACCTGCGCGAAGGCTTCCATGCCCCAGTGTTCATAGACGTCGAGAAGGTGCGAGGTCTCTACTCCGTATCCCACCGGAAAGGGAATTCGCTCAAGCACTTCACGGCGGACGGCATATTCCCCGCTGAGAGGCTGAAACAGCTGGGTCAGTTCTGGATAGAAGAGTGACAAAAGGGGGCGAACGAGGATCTCCGTTACCCTCCCTCCTCCAGAGGACCGGATATCGCCACTCGACTGGACGAGGGGGCGTTCGTAAAAGGATTTTACGTAATGGGTGTCCGGGCTCAGGAGGAGGGGTGCGATGAGTGCGTAAACGAAGCGGGGGTGGATGTTGCTGATGTCAGCGTCGACGAAGCAGATGATGTCACCAGTGAGGTGATAGACGCTCTTCCAGAGATTCTCTCCCTTGCCGCGTTTGAAGCCGAACGAGGGCAGGATGTCTCCTGAGTGAACAAACTCGACCCCGCCGGAGGTGCATATTTCAGCTGTTCGATCGGTGGAGCCTGAATCAATTACCGCGAACTCGTCAATAAGGGGAATGTCATCGACGAGAGCCCTCTTAAGAATCATGACTTCCTCGCCGATGGTCTCTTCCTCATTGAGGGTGGGGATGCAGAGAGAGATCTTAAGTCCGGTCCTCTGCTTGGCCAGATAGAGGGCCTCGAGGTCGCTGAACTCCCGGTGGTGGAAGGTATGAGACTTCAGCCAGGACACGCTTGAAGAGAGGTGCTTGGGTTGGTGATTCGGTGACCGTGTGGCTCGTTACCGGGATCGGACACACCGGAAGCCGGTATGATTGGTCGGGGAGAGGGATTCCGAATAGTGCCGGGCGGCTGGGCGGTAACGAAGACAGTAGGTGTGGTGACAGAGATGTGAGCCTCCTTTGGTGACCCAGAGCCAGGCGAGCCGATGAAAGGGCTCCTCGGCCGGATAATTCCTCGTTTGCAGGTATTGCTGGACCATCGGTTGACTCACGGGTTTGTCGGGTCCCTTCGGGTTGGCCTTGGGCTCCGGGAGCTTGACGAAGGTCTTGTAGTAATCGGGGCGGTAGAGGTCTGAGCAGTGCTCCCATACATTGCCTGCCATGTCATAAAGTCCATAGTCGTTCGGAGGGAATGATCTGACCGGGGCGGTGCCCGGAAATCCGTCCTCGGCAGTATTCCTGTTCGGAAATTGCCCCTGATAGACATTGGCATGCCATTTGTCACCAGGTTTGGGTTCATCGCCCCAGCTGAAGAGTTTGTCATCCAGACCGCCCCGTGCAGCACGCTCCCATTCCGCTTCGGTGGGTAATCGTTTTCCTGACCACTGAGCGTAGGCAGCCGCGTCCTCATTAGTTATACAAACAACGGGGTGGTCCATGCGGTTGACGATGGTTGAATCAGGCCCTTCCGGGTGACGCCAATTGGCACCTCTGACGAACTGCCACCATTGCCATTCTGCGCCCGGTCGGAAGAGTTCGACCTTGCGGGGCGTGGGCTTAAAAATGAGGGCTCCGCCCCTGAGTTGTTCCGGCGGAGCATCCGGAAAATCCTTCGAATCCCAACCTCGTTCTGCCTGCGTCTTGTATCCGGTGGCATCAGTAAATCTTTGGAATTGCCGGTTGGTCACCTCGGTGATGTCCATCCAGAAGCCGTCAACGGTGACTTCGTGGATTGGGCTCTCCTCAGGATATTCGGCCCGGGTTTGCTTGAATTTATGCTCGGATCCCCTGCGGTAAGTGCCCCCGGGGATAAGAACCATTCCGTCTGGAACCGCCTTGGTCGCCGCCGTCTGAGCAGGCGCAGGAGTTGGCCGCTGCGCATCTTGTGCCTGCAAAAGTGCCGCGCTAAGAAGGAGAATAAAGCAAGAGAGAGGCAGGGCAGGCATTGGTAATTGGCTTTCCTAGAATAAAGGGCCATTTTAACGGTCTGGCTATGACCAAATTTCGGCCGTGTATTGACCTTCATGAAGGCAGGGTGAAGCAGATCGTAGGGGGATCCCTGCGGGAGGGCGGTCGAGGCCCAATTGAAAATTTCGTGGCAGGAGAGCCCAGCGGGTGGTTTGCGGAGCGCTTCCGGACCGATGGGATGGCGGGAGGTCACGTGATCATGCTCGGGCCGGGTAACGAGGAGGCTGCGCAGGAGGCAATCGCCGCCTGGCCTGATGGCTTTCAAGTCGGAGGAGGGGTCGATGTCCACAATGCTGCCAGTTGGATAGCCTCGGGAGCCAGTCATGTAATTGTTACTTCGTGGCTCTTTGACAGGGACGGCGTCTTTCTCCCCGGGCGGCTTCGCGAGCTGGCGGCGGAAGTGGGTTCCAACAGGGTGGTCGTGGACTTGAGTGCGCGACGGGTGGAGGAAGGGTGGAGGGTGGCCATGAATCGCTGGCAGACTCCTACCGACCTTCTGGTCACCGGCGAGACTCTCGACCGAATCGCATCCCACTGCGCGGAGTTTCTGGTTCATGCCGCCGATGTGGAGGGCAGGTGTGAGGGAGTAGATGTAGAATTGGTTTCCCTTCTTGGTTCCTGGGACGGAAAGCCTGTTACCTATGCTGGAGGTGTTGGATGCATGGAGGATCTCCGGATCGTGGAGGACTCTAGTGACGGGAAGGTAGATGTGACCGTTGGAAGTGCTCTTGATCTCTTTGGAGGAAAGGGAATATGCTACAACGAAATGATAGACTGGAATGAGGGGCGACGCTGATGGAAGGAATAGCCATTCTCATAGTTATCGTAGTAAGCGCGGGGCTGGTTGCGTTTCTCTACCGAAGGATCAAGCTATCGAAACGACGGGAAGTCCGAGCGACCCCATTGACGAAGGAAGACTGTTCCATGTTGCATGAGAAGGTTCCTCTCTATGCGGCGCTGCCTGGTGCGTTGGGACCCGAGATGGATGCGCGTATCCAGGTGTTCCTTCATGAGGTCGGGTTTGAACCGTGCGGCCGACTGGAGGAGGTCACGAGGGAAATGCAATTGATAATTGCGTCTCAGGCCTGCCTTCTTCTCCTCGCGAGCGGATACGATCATTTTGGGCGCCTGCGCTCGGTGCTCGTTTATCCGGATGCCTATGAGGTGAGGGACGAACTGGGAATCAAAAGTATCCGTCTGGGCGAAAGCTGGACGAGCGGAAGTGTCGTTCTCTCCTGGCAGAGTGTGAAGCAGGGCTCTCGGAATGCAGAGGATGGGCTCAACGTGGTTATCCATGAATTTGCCCACCAGCTTGATCAATTCAATGGAGTGGCAGATGGCTTGCCTGTGCTTAAGGATCGTGCTGATTATCCGGAATGGGCTTCCGTGATGCGAGCATCCTTCAAGGAGCTTCTCGAGAGGGTCAGCAAGGGGCGGCGCACGGTGCTGGATGACTATGGCGCGACCAATCCAGCTGAGTTCTTTGCGGTTTCAACGGAGACGTTCTTTGAAAAACCGAGGCAGCTAGAAGAGACGCATTCGGCCTTATATCAGCAGCTTAAGCGATTTTATGGCCTGGACCCCTTATCGTGGGGCAGCGAGGGAAGGTAGCCCGGATACTGGTGTTCCGCAGATCTCCTCTTGATTTGTTAAGATTACTTAATAACTTCGAGGGGCGAAACCTGATGAGCTCATCCGACCCCGATCCTAACCCCGAACCTTTCAACGAGCCCTTGGCTCCATTGCCAATCAAGGAGGGAGAGAACTCCCGGAGAAAAAGCCGTCCCAAGGCAGTGATGGCAGAGTTGCCGGACGCCACGTCGGTCGACGGGTCGCAGGGTGTGGAGAGCGGAGCAGGTGGTTCTAGTGTCTTGGCCAAGGTCGAGCGGTTGGCGAGACCAGGGGCCGACCAGGGCAAGGTTGTTCCCAGGTGGAAATTCTGGAAGCGAAGCAGAAAGCGGGAAGAGGAGATCGATACCTTGCGACGTGGCGCCACCGAAATGGTGGATCTGATGCGTTCGATCCGTGATCATCTGGAGGGAGGGCACACGGACCGGGATGGCATCCTTAAGTCCCTCAGCCCGCTCCCGACTGCAGTGGAAAGTCTTAAGTCGATGAGTGATCGGCAGGCTGAGACGGGCAGGACGTTGGAAGGTCTTCACAAGACCCTCGAGCAGCGAGCGAACCGGGACGGACTTCTTCTCAAGTCCCTGAACAGGATGGGCACGACCATGTCTCACGTCGAGGATACCTTTGGTAAGTTGGACCGAACCTTGTTGGGAATGGACCAGTCCAATCAGAATACCGCGCGGAACATGGAGCTCCTCGGGGATCGAATGGCAGATACGGGCCAGTTCATGAATGAGTCCTTCGCCCAGTTGCGGGATGCAGAGAGAGAGTTCACCAATTACATATCTCAGAGTGCTCGCCGAAGTGGAATAGCGATGGTCGCAGTGTGCAGTCTGCTGGTGCTTTCGGTTGTGGCGGTGGGATTCATGTTTCGTGAAAATCGGAATCTTCTTGCGGCTGTTCAGCAGAATGGCGCGCTGGTCGTGCAGGTGCCGGCTCGTGGTGAGGGCTCCGAGGCCGGTCATAGGCTTGCTGGAACTGATGGGGTTGCAGCTCCAACTGAGGCGAGGAGAATGGAGGAGCTGGGTGACGAACGAGATGAGACGCAGGGGAATCCCGCGGAGGCGGAAGACGAGATGATCGTTCCGGCACAAACCGGAGGATCAATCCTGCTCCCAATCATCGATCCCGGGGGGGACGGGTAGCTGTTAGCGGAATTTTGTCCTCCTTGTTCTGGCAGGACGATGCAGGTATACTTACCGGGGATGTGGTTC
>CAXEFH010000214.1:0-6298 GCA_963989605.1 uncultured Roseibacillus sp.
TTTTTTCAAGCAGAAGACGGCATACGAGATTTCTGCCTGTCTCGTGGGCTCGGAGATGTGTATAAGAGACAGTTCGACCATCGATCAGGTGGGCGTGGAGGAGCGTGCGCGGCGGTTTCAGGCCCGAAGCATCAAGGGAGAGAGCAAACTTTCGGCCCTGAAACTTGCGGTTACGATGCTGGATGTCACCACTTTGGAAGGCAAGGACAGTCCCGGTAAGGTCAAACAACTCTGCGCCAAGGCCAAACGGCCGCTGCCAGGTGATCCGTCCGTCGGCCCAGCGGCTGCGGTATGTGTCTATCCGAGGCTGGTGAGGGTGGCGCGGGAGGCTGTGGGCCGGAGTGGAGTAAAGGTTGCGAGTGTGGCCACCGGTTTCCCAAGTGGGCAGAGCCGGCTTAAGGAGCGTCTTTCGGAGATCCGCTATGCGGTTGGTGCGGGAGCCAATGAAATCGACATGGTGATTTCCAGGGGCAAACTCCTGCATGGGGGATTTCGCAGTATCTTTGATGAAATCGTCCGGTGCAAGGAGGCCTGTGGGGAGGCTCATCTCAAGGTGATTCTTGAGACGGGAGAACTGCAGACTTATGATACCGTCCGGGTGGCCAGTGAGATCGCGATGGCCGCAGGAGCGGATTTCATCAAGACCTCGACCGGAAAGATTCAACCGGCCGCAACCCTGCCTGTGACCCTGGTTATGCTGGAAGCAATTCAGGACTACTACTACCGGACAGGGCGAATGGTTGGCATGAAGCCTGCAGGGGGCATCAGCGATGCCAAGACCGCGATTCACTATCTCGTCATGCTGAAGGAGACCCTGGGAAAGAAGTGGCTGACGAATCGTTGGTTCCGCTTTGGTGCCAGTTCCCTGACGAATGATCTCCTCATGCAGATCTGCAAGCAGCAAACCGGCCGATACCAGTCGGCAGATTACTTCACCAAGGACTGAACAGGATGTCAGAAGCACAGGACAAGGGGGCCGTAGGGTCGAAGAGCAAAAATGCGAGCCCAGTTAAAAAGAGCCGCCACGATTTTGTGGAGGGAGATCGCTATGCACCTGCGCCTGAGAGTAGTGAGCACGTCACGCTGAAAGACAGCTACGACCTCTTTATTGGTGGTGAATGGGTGCGAGCGCCTAAGCGCACGGAGACACGAAATCCGGCCACTGGTGAGTTGCTCTCCGAGGTTGGGGAGGCTGGGCCGAGAATGGTTGAGAGGGCGGTCTCCGCTGCAAGGCATGCCTATGAGCAGACCTGGTCCACGATGCCCGGGCGGGAGCGAGGAAAATATCTCTATCGACTGGCTCGCCTGATCCAGGAGCGGGCCCGGGAATTCGCGGTGGTGGAGACCATGGATGGTGGCAAGCCAATCCGGGAGAGTCGTGATGTCGATCTGCCCCTGGTAGCTGCCCATTTCTTCTACTACGCGGGATGGGCGGACAAGCTGGATTACGCGTTTCCCGGACGGAGCGCGCACTCCGTAGGCGTGATCGGGCAGGTGATTCCGTGGAATTTCCCGCTCCTCATGGCAGCTTGGAAACTTGCACCCGCACTCGCCTGTGGGAATACCGTGGTCCTCAAGCCCGCGGAGACGACCCCACTGACTGCTCTCAAGCTCGCTGAATTGATTGAGGAGGCAGGCTTTCCACCCGGAGTGGTGAATGTCATTACCGGGGGAGGAAAGACGGGGCGTAATCTTGTCCGCCATCCTGATGTGGACAAAGTCGCTTTCACGGGATCAACCGACGTCGGGAAAATGATCCAGCAGGATCTCGCGGGAACTGGGAGGCGCTACACCCTTGAACTGGGTGGCAAGGCGGCCAATATCATCTTTGATGATGCCACTGTGAACCAGGCGGTCGAGGGTATCGTGAATGGGATTTTCTTCAATCAGGGGCATGTCTGCTGCGCGGGATCACGGCTTTTTGTACAGGAGGGGATTGCGGATACCGTAGTCCGTAAGCTCAAGCGCAGGATGGACAATCTCGTGCTCGGGGATCCTCTGGACAAGAACACCGATGTCGGGGCCATCAATTCGCAGGAGCAGCTGGATCGTATCAAGGCGCTGGTGGATTCCGGCAATGAGGAGGGAGCGAAGTGCTGGCAGAGTGGTCAGAAGCTCCCACGGAAGGGATTCTGGTTCAGGCCGACCATATTCACGGAGTGCGCCCAGAGTCATCAGATCGTGCAAAAGGAAATTTTCGGTCCGGTTCTTGCGATCCAGACATTCCGAACACCGGAGGAAGCGGTCGAAAAGGCCAACAATACACCTTATGGCCTCAGCGGTGGAGTGTGGACGGACAAGGGCTCCAAGATTTTCAAGATTACGAGCCAGATCCGGGCCGGGGTCCTCTGGGCCAACACCTTCAACAAGTTTGATCCGTCTTCGCCCTTCGGAGGATACAAGGAAAGCGGCGTGGGCCGCGAGGGAGGCCTGCAGGGGCTCGCTCCGTACCTTGAGCTCCGCTAGAGCGAACACAGGAATTTATCACGCAACACCTCTAACCATGGCCGATAAAAATCGATTAGTAGTAAACAAGACCTACAAGCTCTACCTGGGGGGGAAGTTTCCCCGGACCGAGTCGGGCCGCTACTATGAAGTAAAGGGGCGAAGAGGCGCTCTCCTTGCGAATGCCTCACGAGCCAGTCGCAAGGATTTTCGGAATGGCGTTGTATCGGCTCGCAAGGCGTTTCCCGGATGGAACGGTGGATCGGCTTACCTCCGAGGCCAGATTCTCTATCGAGTCGCAGAAATGCTGGAGGGGCGGGCAGAGCAGTTCGAGGAAGAACTGCGGCTTCAGGGATCCGCGCCGTCCTCCGCTAAAAAGGAAGTAAGCAAGGCCGTGGATCTCCTGGTGCATTACGCAGGATGGAGTGACAAGTATCAGTCCCTTTTCTCCAGTGTGAATCCGGTATCGACTCCACATTTCAATTTTTCCATGCCAGAGCCCACCGGCGTGGTTGGGGTGGTGGCGCCGGAGGGAAGCAGTCTGCTTGGGCTGTGCTCTGCGCTGGCTCCGATCGTGGTCGGGGGAAACACCAGTATCATCCTCGCGTCACAGACAAAGCCTCTTTGTGCCATCACTCTCGCCGAGGTCCTCAATAGCTCAGACCTACCGGCCGGAGTAGTGAATATCCTGACCGGTTTCCGGGATGAATTGATTCCTCATTTTGCCGAACATATGGATGTCAACGCTCTCCTTCTCTGCTCGGATGGAGCTGACGAGGCGAGAATTACCGGGAAGCGGTCTGCAGAGAATCTCAAAAGGGTTGTTGTCCATTCGGACGCTCCCCTGAGGGAGGATCCTTACCACATTCTCGATTTTCAGGAGATCAAGACGACCTGGCATCCGGTCGGGGTGTAAGGAAGGTCAAGGTGCAGGAGGTTGCCAGGAGTCGAAGGCCGTTGCGATGGCTGAATGATCCTCGACCGGAATTGGATGGGTGTCCTCTGTCATGAGACACAAATGCGTGGGGAAATACTTCAGGGAGCTGAAGTAATCTCATGCAGGTCACACCTCCTCCAAACAAGGCCGAAAGATTCGCCTTGAGAAAATCCGGTTTGGAAGGCCGTATAAGGGACATATGAGCATGGATGAAAAAGAGGCTGTCGAGAAGCTCCACAAGGTTTATGGCCAGATGAAGGAAGAGTTGGCGCAGGTCATCGTGGGCCAGGAGCAGGTAGTCGAGCAGGTCCTGATGGCAATTTTCTGTCGCGGGCATGCCCTCCTTGTCGGGGTTCCGGGCCTCGCCAAAACCCTTCTTGTCTCAACGGTAGCGCGGGCGCTGGACCTCAGCTTCAAGAGAATTCAATTCACTCCGGACCTGATGCCGGCTGATATCACGGGAACAGATGTTCTGGAGGTGGACAAGGAGACCGGAAGGCGTGGCTTCCGCTTCGTGGAGGGTCCGATCTTCGCCAACATGATTCTTGCAGATGAAATCAACCGGACTCCACCGAAAACCCAGGCCGCGCTGCTGGAAGCCATGCAGGAGCATCACGTCACGGTAGGGGAGAAGACCTGTCACCTCCCTGATCCCTTCTTTGTGCTGGCGACCCAGAACCCTATTGAGCAGGAAGGAACCTACCCTCTTCCCGAGGCGCAGCTTGATCGCTTTCTGTTCAATATCGTGGTGGATTACCCCGACGAAAAAGAGGAGCGGGAAATCATCCGGAGGGTGACGAGCCCTGGTGAGGGTGAGGTCAAGGCCCTCATGACGGCGGAGGAAATTCTCAAGCTGCAGGATATTGTGAAGCGGGTGCCCGTAGGAGATCACGTGATTGATTTTGCGGCAGATATTGCGAGAGCGACGCGTCCAAACTCTGGAGAGGCTCCCGAGTTCGTAAAGGACATGGTGGGCTGGGGTGCTGGTCCACGGGCCGGGATTGCCCTGATCGCGGCTGCGAAAGCTCACGCTGTTCTACGCGGCCGGTTTCATGCAACTACCGGAGACGTTTCCGCGGTGGCAGCCCCGGTATTAAGGCATCGGGTTCTCACCACCTTCAATGCCGAAGCTTCCGGTGTCACCAGCGACAGTATCGTCGAAATGCTCCTGGAGCATCTAGAACCCAAGGAAGAGATCAAGATTTAGTCCTTGGTTCGCGGTTACAGTGGTGTGACCAAGCGGACCGAGAGGCGCCCTGACTCCTGCTCATGTCTTCAATCGAAGTGCCTGAATCCATGAAACTCCTCCCTGAGGAGACGATGGGTATTATGCGGAGGCTGGAGTGGCTGGCGCGCAAGCGAATGCAGGGAACCCTGACAGGCAGGCACACCAGCCCCGACAAGGGATTTTCGGTCGAGTTCGCCGAACACCGGGAATATACACCCGGGGATGACCCGCGGAACCTCGACTGGCGGGTGATGGCGAAGAGTGACCGCAATGTCATTAAGCAATATATCGAGGAGACCAACCTGCGTGTTACGATTGCAGTTGATACCTCCGGTTCCATGGCCTTCGAGGGAGATAAGGCCGCCGAGGTTGATGGCGAGCCAATGTCCAAGTTTTCCTGTGCCCGCTATCTTGCGGCCGCTCTAAGCTACCTTTTCATCAAGCAGGGAGACGCCGCGGGTCTGGTGACCTTTGATTCAGAGGTGCGCTCCTACCTGCGGGCTGGAAGCCGCCCGAGTCACCTGCGCCGGATCGTAGAAACCCTGCACCAGGCGGAAACCGGGGAGGATACCAAGGTGGGGAATGTTCTCCATGAGGTGGCTGAGCGGATCCATAAACGTGGACTTGTGATTCTCATCAGTGATTTTTTTGACGAGCCGCAGGATATCATCGAGTCACTTCACCACTTTGACTTCCGACAGCACGAACTTGTTCTGCTGCACGTGCTGGCAGATGAGGAGCTGACCTTTCCGTTCAAGAATTTCCAGAGGTTCCGGGATCTGGAAGGGGTGGAATCAATGCTCCGAATCGACCCCCAGGCTGTCCGGGCCGCTTATCTCGAGAAGGTACGGAACTTCATCAAGCAAATGGAGACTGCCAGTGGCAAATTGCAGGCAGACTATGTGCCGATAAACACCAAGACTCCCTTGCGGGACAGCCTTCTGCGCTACCTCGGGCGAAGGATGCACGCCAGAAGGTAGACTCCATGATGAATTTCTTCGACCGCGCCTGATGAATCCTGCGAAACAGTCAAAACCACAAGCCGACCAGTAGTTCAGAATGCTTTTTCTCAATCCTTGGCTGCTCTTTGGACTCGCGGGAGTTCTTGTGCCCATCATTCTTCATATGATGCGTCGGCAGTCGGCCAAGCCATTGGACTGGGGTGCGATGCGTTTCCTTTTTGACACCGTGGCAATGCGCCGCCGCCGCATGGAGTGGGAAGACATGCTTCTGATGGCAGCTCGTTGCCTGCTGATTGCGTTGCTTGCCCTCGCTCTGGCGCGCCCCTTCATACCTCCTGATTCCGCAGTGCCATGGATCTTTGTGCTGCCATTGGCGCTTCTTGGGGTGGCGGCCCTCGGCGCATCCTTTGTCCTGAGCAAGCCTGCGAGTCGTTGGATCGTCAGGAGCCTCGCCTTCCTCTTCCTCCTCGCTGGGGTGTCTCTGGTTCTTTTTGAGCGGCAGCTCAATCTTGCTCGCTTTCAAAACACGGGGAGTCGGGATATCGCCCTTGTGATCGATGCCTCGACCTCCATGGAGATTCCCGGTTCGGCGGGGCGGAAGTCCTTCGACCTTGCTATTGAGGAGGCCATTACCCTTGTAAAGGAGGCTCCCCGGGGTTCGGCATTCTCAGTGATCCTGGGAGGCCCTGCTCCGGATGCGGTGACCGGTGCGCCTCTAACTCACCG
>CAXEFH010000215.1:0-6271 GCA_963989605.1 uncultured Roseibacillus sp.
TGATACGGCGACCACCGAGATCTACACCTCTCTATTCGTCGGCAGCGTCAGATGTGTATAAGAGACAGTACCATTACCCTCTCCGCTCCCGCGACGTCACTGTCTCTGGCCGAGCCCTCGGGCAGAATCATCACGATCTCAACAGGCCAAAGCCTGGAGATTGAACAGGACGTGGAGCTTACCCTGAGGGATTCGACGTGGAGCGGGGTACTGTCAGTAACATGGCAGGAGAGTTTGCCCAGACACTTCCTCCGTCTCGACTTCGAGCCTGACAACTTGAAGAGTTCTCACGTCGTCCTCGACGTTCAAGGCGATACGGAAAATTACCCAATCTCCACCGACTTTCACACCCGCTCTCAATAATTCATTTATCGCCTCCGAGCCTTGGACACCGAAGACCATAGCGGACACGATCCCTGCGCACATCACGCTAACCACCACGAACTGGTCATCAGTAACGTGGAAGTATCATACGGCCCAGTACCTGCCCTCAGGGAGATTTCCCTCGCAACCTCCTGTGGCAACCGGGTGGCCTTGATCGGACCCAATGGGGCAGGGAAATCAACTCTCCTCAAGGCAATCGCAGGATTGGTGCCCAGGCAAAGCGGAAGCATCCAATGGCGTGGTGAAGCCGTGAACAAGTGGTCCCGGGAGTTCGCCTATCTGCCGCAGCGAGAATCAGTAGACTGGGATTTTCCCATCACCGTAAGCGGCCTCGTAGAAATGGGGCGATATCCCCACCTCGGACTGTGGAAACGGTTTACCCAAAATGACGATGCCGCCGTGGAGAAAGCACTTCATACGCTTGGGATTACGGATCTTCGGGACCGGCAAATCTGTGAACTCTCAGGAGGCCAGCAGCAACGAGCTTTTCTCGCCCGGGCAATCGCCCAGGAAGCCCATGTTCTCCTCTTGGACGAGCCGTTTACTGGTCTGGACCGGAATGCTTCTGAATCACTTGCCTGCCTGCTTGCTGAACTCGCAGAGGAAGGGCGCCTCATTCTTGCCTCTCACCACGATCTCGAATCCGCCCCCCGCCTCTTCAATGAGTGCCTCCTGCTGAACCTTTCTCAACGGAGCTTTGGCCAAACCGCTGACGTTCTGACCCCCTCCGCAATCGAGAAGGCCTTCAACCAGACCCCTCCCGGGCCCGGCCACTGAAACCAGAAATTTCCGATAGTGTTCGCTCCTTTCCACGATGATTTTTTCCAGCGCGCCCTCCTCGCTGGACTGCTGATCGGCTTTACCAATGGCTTCTTCAGCGGGTTCGTCGTCCTGCGAAGGACCGCCCTTTCGGTAAGCGCCCTCTCCCATACAATGCTCCCCGGCATCGCACTTGGCATCCTCATCACCGGCGCTCTTACCCAGGCCAATGCCTTCATCGGAGCACTGAGCGCCGCCCTCATCGTTGGTCTGGGATCTGTGGTTGTCTCACGAACATCACGGGTGGACCAGGGCACTGCCCTTGGCATTCTCTACACCACTGCGTTTGCCCTCGGGGTGGCGTCCCTGAAGTATCTTGGAAATTATGGCGACCTCCAGCATTGGCTTTTTGGTGATATCCGGCTCGTAAGCTCCAGTGATCTCTGGCTGGCCCTCGGAATTGGGTCCGTCATTCTTCTCGGGTCCTGCATCTTTTTCCGGCCACTCCTGCTGACCCTGTTTGAATCAAACGTCGCGGCCGCTCAGGGAGTTCCGGTCAGGGCAATGAATTATCTTCTTTTCCTGATGCTCATTCTCGCCCTCGTTACTTCACTGCAAGCGGTAGGATGCGTTCTCAGTGTGGGCCTTCTGGTCGCACCAGGTGCTACCATCTCCCTGCTGACTAACCGGACCCCGGTCCTTTTCTGGGGAGGAGGAATACTGGGAGCGCTTGGATCCGTCCTCGCCCTCTTGTGCGCCTACTGGATCGATATCCCAGCCGGGCCCGCGATCGTTATTGTGCTCGGAGGCGCCTTCCTGCTGGCCTTCCTCATATCGCCTAAATATGGCCTGCTGAGCAGGATTCGGCGCTCATAGTCCGCCGCTCCCATCAAAGTAAACTCTCATGAACGCCTTTCTCATCTTCCTTGGCGGCGGCCTTGGCGCCCTTTCGCGCTGGGGTCTCTCCACGGGACTGGACAAACTCGCAAGCAGGACATCCATACATCATTTCCCTCTGGGTATTCTCGCCTGCAACCTGCTGGGGTGCTTCCTTATCGGATGTATTTTCGGACACCTCACCCAGAGGCATCCCACCTGGATAGGTCCTCTTCTGGTCACGGGATTCCTCGGTGGATTTACGACCTTCTCGGCCTTTGGCCGCGATACGATCTCTGCGATCCAGGACGGCCTGACGCTCATTGCCGTCCTTAATATCCTGCTCTCGGTGACCCTCGGACTACTCGCAGTGTGGGCCGGGCTGAGGCTCTTCGCGCCGGGTGCCACATCCGGCGACTAGGAAGCCGTGGCAGCTTTATCTCTGCAGTAGGGTTTCGCTCCCACGAACAACCAACTCGACCCGCCCTTGAAGGGTCTGATCCAGGAAAGGAGTATTGATACTCTTTGACCTCATGAACTCCCGGGTAAAGGTCGTTTCTCCAGCGGGGTCGAATACGATGAAATCTGCCGGCTTACCTTCCTCCACCGGAACTACATCAAGCCCCATCATACGTCTGGGCTCCGCCGAGTATCGCTTTACCACAAGATCCCAGCCAATCTGTTGACTCGCAATAAAGCGGTCATAAAGCGAGACCAGGGCCGTCTCAAGACCTGTTATACCATTCGGAGCAGAGACAAAATCCTGTTCTTTTTCGAATGCAGTGTGCGGCGCGTGGTCGGTGGCAATAAGATCGAATACTCCCTCCTTCAATCCCTCAAGAAGAGCAGCATTATCCTCGGAAGTACGAAGGGGAGGATTCATCTTATAGTGCGTATCATAGTCTCCAATGTCTTCCTCGTTAAAGATCAGATGATGAGGTGACACCTCCGCGGTAACCTTTGCTCCCATCTTTTTCCACCACCGGATTGTCTCCATGCCGATTGCAGAGGATACATGCTGAATATGAATCCGCGCCCCGGTGGCGTGCGCCAGACGAATATCCCGATCCATGCATATTTCTTCACTACACGCAGGACTTCCCTTGATCCCAAGCTGATAACTCACCTTGCCTTCATTGAGAGCGCGGGGACCGCTCAACTCCGGAACCTCACAATGACTGGCGAAGAACATTCCAAAGGGCGTCGCGTATTCCATGGCGTTCCTCAGAACTGCGGGATTGGCAACCGGATCACCATCATCAGTCAACATCACCACACCCAGCTCCCGCATTCCTTCGATCGCCGAGAGCTCTCCTCCTGCCCGTTCCCTGGTAATGCATCCTGAGGTGTAAACGGGAATCCGGCTTACCTCCCGAGCTTTCTCCAGAATAGTGCGAACAACCGAAGGGGAATCAATCGCCGGGGCAGTGTTCGGCATCATGACAACTCCAGTCACGCCCCCGTTGATGGCGGCCTCAGTCCCGTGCTCGATATCCTCCTTGTGCTCCTGACCGGGCTCCCGGAAGTGCACGTGTGCATCAAACATCGCCGGCGCGACAATCTTACCCTCGGCATCAATCACCTTCGCATCCGGAAGCCCCTCAAGAGCTTCCCCCACTGCAAGGATCACGCCATCCTTCACCAGAACATCCCCACGAACCAGAGGGCCTTCCTCCGCCGCGATCTCTCCTCCCTTGATAAGTAAATCCATGGTTCAGATGTTACGTTTCATCTGGATCCGCCTCCTGCGAATTGGTCCGTGGCTTGAGCGAATAGAGCACCGCCATCCGCGCTGCGATCCCATTTTCCACCTGTTGGTTAATCAGGCTGCGCTCGTATTCCATTACCTCATTACATAGCTCAACCCCACGATTCACCGGACCCGGATGCATGATGTAAATGCCCTCCCCGCGAATAAGATCAAGACGCTCCCTCGTGACCCCGTAGACCCGGTGATACTCTTGCAAGTTTGGAAAATACTGGGCTTCCTGCCTCTCCATCTGAACACGCAGCAGGTAAATGGCATCCGGTGCCCAGCCTAAAGCCTCATCGAAGTTGGTAAACCTCGCGATTTCCTCCGGTCCTGACTGGGGAACAAGGGATCCAGGGCCCAGAAACCCTACCTCCACACCCAACTTTAGCAAAAGCCTGCTGGTAGAGCGCGCGACCCTGCTGTGCAGAATATCACCAGCAAGAAGGACCTTGCGCCCGGACAGCTTGGGAAACACCTCCCTCAGGGTGAAGGCGTCAAGAAGGGCCTGTGTTGGATGTGCATGTGCCCCATCCCCTGCATTGATCACCGAAGCCTGCGTCTGGCGTGCTATGGCTTGGGGCAATCCGGACATCTCGTGACGGACCACGATGTAATCTGCCCGCATCGCCTGCAGGGTGTCGACAGTGTCCTTGACAGTTTCACCCTTGGTGACCGAGGAGTGCGGAACGTCAAGTTCGATGACATCAGCAGAGAGCCTCTTGGCTGCCACCTCAAAAGAGGAGAGGGTCCGCGTGCTCGGCTCATAAAACAGCATCAGAACCGATTTACCCTTAAGGGCGGGCACCTTTTTCACCGAGCGGGTGAAGAGCTCCTTGAACGGAGTGGCCTGATCCAGCAAAAGGTCTACCTCCTCTCGACTTAACGAGGCGATATCGAGGAAGTCCTTGCGCGCCATCCGCTAGGGGGTCGATACCAGTTCTACCGCGTCTCCGCCATCAGTTTTTTTCAGTTGAACGATCACATGGTCCATCCGTTCCGTTTCAAGGTTCACCCCTGAGAAATCAGGCTCAATCGGGAGTTCGCGGTGACCCCGATCAATGAGAACCGCCAATTGAATACGAGCGGGACGCCCATAATCAGTCAGAGCGTCGAGAGCAGCCCGGATCGTTCGCCCCGTAAAGAGAACGTCGTCAACGAGCACGATGTGAGCTCCATCCACCTGAAACGGGATTTCGCTGCTCTGCAACTTGGGGTTTTCGGCGAGATGCGAAAGATCATCGCGATAGAGGGAGATGTCCAGGATCCCGTAATCGTGGTCAATTGCCTGTTCGGACAAGGCCGCGCTCACTCGCTCCGCCACTTCATCGCCCCGACTTCTCACACCGACGATGGCAACCCGGCCATGCCGGGCAACCGCGCCAATCTTTTGCACGAGGGAGGACACCGCCTCCCTGATCGCGGCCTCATCGAGAATCACTGGCATGAGGAATCAGGCGCAGGAATTTGTGGTGGAGCCTCGCTCAGGAGCCTGCAAGTTTCAGAATCCGGTGCGCCGCCATGGCGGCATTTAACGGAGCCTTCTTATGCAGACCAACCGTGGTGGCCGGAACCTGCCCGGGCAACTGGGAGATAGAGAGCAGGGCATCAATGCCATTCAGGGGTCCCCCTGGCACCGGCACACCAATTACCGGCAGGGAGGTTTTCATGACAACGACCCCGGGCAGAGCTGCGGCCAGTCCCGCAATCGCGAGAATTACGGCCTTCTCTCCACTTTCCTCCAGCTTGCCCAGATACTCGATGAGCTCAGACAGATTACGATGGGCGGAGAGAACCTCTTCCACATAATCAAGACTTTCACCCTCGAGATAATCGCGGGCAGGTTGCATGAACGGCATATCGTTTTCACTTCCGTAGATCAGGATGACTTTCATTTGGTATCAGTATTGGAGATGTTGGTTGTATTTTGACCGGCCGGCAAGACCAGTTGCTTTGGTTCTGGAAATGTTTCCGGACAAATCCGTCAAATCATTCAAAATGAAGCCGTCCGATATCGGATCTATGTTGTGAGCCTTCAAATTCTATCTTGGCCGCCTCGAGATGAGCCTTTGTAACTGCCGTCTCCCGATCTGCACCGCGGGCAACCACGGCCAGAACCCGCCCTCCATTGGTTTCCCATTGTCCCTCCGCATTAAGCCGGGTCCCGGAATGATACACCCGGACTCCATCAACGTCGTCAAGGCCATCGATCACGTCTCCGCTGTGGGAACTGGCAGGATAGCCGGCCGAAGCCAGTATTACGCCCACACTCCAGCCCTCGTCAAAACTGAGCAATTCCGGACGAAGCTTCCCCTCGGCTCCCTCCCGACAGAAAGTGGCGAGGTTTCCTGAAACCAGAGGCATGACCGCCTGGCACTCAGGATCACCAAAGCGGCAGTTAAATTCCACTACCTTAATATCGCCGTCAGGACCTGTCTCTTATACACATCTGACGCTGCCGACGAATAGAGAGGTGTAGATCTCGGTGGTCGCCGTATCATT
>CAXEFH010000216.1:0-6221 GCA_963989605.1 uncultured Roseibacillus sp.
CGAGATCTACACCTCTCTATTCGTCGGCAGCGTCAGATGTGTATAAGAGACAGGTCTAGTTCCTGAGAGAACCCGTTTTTCATCTGCGGGAGAGCCTCCACTTCCGGCTTGACCCGACTGAGGACAGATACCCTTCGCTCCTTGGTAGACCACCCCGGGAACGGCTCCATCTTGAGATTACGGGCGAGTCGAACGCGACTAGTCAGGACAACGCTGGTTCCGGACGATGCTCCAGTCATCCAATCAGCAGGATGCTTGAGGAGGGTGGAGAATCGCATCATACCTGCGCCGCTACTGTGGTTTCAACTTCCTGAATCTCATCCCGGAGACCCGCGGCCTCCTCGTAATTCTCGGACGCAATAGCCTCATCCAGTTGGTTCCGCAACTTGTCTAGCCTCTGCTGTCTAGCGTGAGCCTCAACTAAACCCTCAGGGACGCGCCCCCGATGAATCGTGCCCTTGTGCATTCCTTTCAAACGCTTGGAGATTTCATCTGAAAATGCCTGGTAACATTCGCTGCATCCCAAGCGACCGACTTGCTGAAACTTTTTCAAGGTAAATCCGCAAACAGGACAAGGTTCCCCATCATCCGCAGAGACTGCGACGGGCCCATCTCCAAAAGGCACCCCTTCCTCCATCAAGGAATCCCCCAAAGAAAACCCGGCCGGGTCAGTAACCCCCTTCTCCTCAGCGCATTCCTCACAGAGGCACATTTTTTTCATCTCCCCGTCAACTAACTGGGTGAGAAAGACGGTCGCCTTTTTATCGCAGAAATTGCACTGCATTACGGAAGAAGTCTAATCCAGCTGCCCGGAAATTCGAAATAAAAAGCGAGAATTACAATTATTCAATCGGGGTACCTGAATCATGGACGAGAGCACGATAAGCCTCGCTAAATCTGGCCGTCATTGACCCCGGGGTTCCATCTCCGATGATTCGGTGATCCAGTTCCACGGCCGGAATGACCTCCGCGGCCGTTCCCGTGAGGAAACATTCATCAGCGGTCATAATATCGAATCTAGTCAGTGTCTTCTCCTCAAGCTTGATTCCCAGCTGGTCCGCCAGTTCGAAAATCACGCCCCTCGTGATCCCGTCCAATCCGCCATCAGACACCGGAGGCGTGTAAATAACGCCGCCTTTCACGATGAAGACGTTGTCTCCTGTGCACTCCGCCACATAGCCCTGCTCATTCAGCATCAGTCCCTCACGCGCGCCCGCCCTGACTGCTTCAACCTTGGCCATGACATTATTGAGATAATTCAATGACTTCACCTGCGGGCTCAGAGAGCTATGGGTAGGGCGCCGAGTCGCACAGGTGACGACCTTGAGCCCGACCTCATAGTCTTCCTGTGGATACAGCTGGATGTCAGCTGCAATGATGATCATCGAGGGGCGCTCGCAGCTCTCAGGACTGAGGCCAAGACTTCCAACTCCTCGGGTAACCAGCAACCGAACATATCCGTCCCGTAAATTATTCGCGCGAATGGCTTCAAGAGTGTGAGCGATCACCTCATCCCTCGACCACGGCAGTTCCAGCATGATCGCTTTGGAAGAGGCGAAAAGCCGCTCCACGTGCTCTGACAACCTGAAGACGCGCCCGTTGTAAAAGCGGATCCCCTCAAAAACTCCATCCCCATACAACAAGCCATGATCGAGAACCGAAATCCTTGCCTCTGACTCGTCTACCAACTTTCCGTCGTACCAGATTTTGAGTGCCATGAATCTTCCTGTCGAAGTTGGAATGCCCCGGGCAGTAATGCAATCAATACTCTTACCCGCTGACGCCTGCCAACCCCGGTTTATCACCGATCATTTGACCGTCCACAATCTCAAGGGTCCTGTCACCCTGCTCGGCAAGAATCCGGTCATGAGTAACGACGACCAGCGTCGTGCTTAGGTTCCTCGCAAATTCAAGCAGGAGATTCATCACTTCCCCACCGTTGCGAGAATCGAGATTGCCGGTCGGCTCATCGGCAAAAACCATGGCGGGTTCGTTTACAAGTGCCCGCGCGATTGCCACACGCTGCTGCTCTCCCCCGCTGAGCTCGGCTGGCAAATGGTGAATGCGATCCCCCAGGCCCACTTCTCCCATAAGATCCAGCGCCCGCCGGCGATGATTACGGGACCGGATCATACCCGGGACCATGACATTCTCGAGTGCGGTCAACTCCGGGAGAAGGTAATAATTCTGAAAGATATATCCCATGGTGCTGTTTCTGACCAAGCTCTGCTCTTTCTGCGAGAGGGCGTAAAGGTCGTTCCCATCAATCAGGACCTTACCCTTTTCAGGACGCTCCAACCCAGCGAGAGTATACAGCAGCGTGGTTTTACCAGCGCCACTCGCTCCGCAGAGAAACACTCGCTCTCCCCGCGTGATCTCAAGGTCGATCCCGCGTAGGACCTCTACGGTTTTCTTACCTAGGGTGTAGGTGCGATGGACGCTGCTCGCGGCTATCAGGGGACTCGGGACCACTGGCGACCTCTAGGCCGAGCCAGCCTGATTTTCCAGCGCAATTGCTTCAAGATACAATTATTTTGGTTATCTAAGATAAAATTGGTAAACTCCTCTCGATGCGTCATTCCCCTACGCGGCTCGATAGCCCGTCCCGGCGACCCTCCGATAGCAATGTCCGAGGCAGAACCACTGGCGTCCGTATTCTCACCAGAACAGCGCTTTCCATTTTCCTGCTTACGGGATGCGTAGCCCTCGCCGTCCTCTCGGTTCCTCAAACGCGTAAATTGCGGGAACTGAAGGAGGAACTTGCACGTGCCAGAGCGCTTGAATCGCACGTCCAAGACAGGAAGGACCAGAAGCGACGGGATCTCAAGGCCCTCAGGGATGACCCCGCTTACCTTGAGCTCGTTGCCAGAGACCGACTCGATCTCTACCGGGAGGGGGAGCAGATCTACCGGATTGACGCGGAAAAGGTGCCGCAGGCGATTGAACTCAGGCCTTCACCCTGAGTTTCCCTCCATAAACCGCGTCATCCCCCAGTGCCTCCTCAATTCTCAGCAGTTGATTATACTTGGAGATACGATCTGATCGACTCATCGAACCAGTCTTGATCTGGCCCGCATTGGTCCCAACTGCAATATGCGCTATTGTTGAATCTTCCGTCTCACCTGACCGGTGAGAAATCACCGAGGTGTAACTATTCTCAGTGGCGAGCTCCACCGCATCAAACGTTTCGGTGAGCGACCCAATCTGGTTTACCTTGACGAGGATAGAATTCGCAACTCCCAGCTCGATTCCCTTGGAGAGAAAGTCAACGTTTGTGACAAAGAGATCATCACCGACCAGCTGTGTTTGATCTCCGATTTTATCGGTCAACAACTTCCATCCATCCCAGTCGTTCTCATCGCACCCGTCCTCAATGGAAATGATCGGATACTTCCCCTGGAGCTCGGCATAGTAATCGACAAGTTCTTCCGAGCTTTTTTCCGAGCCATCAGATTTCTTGAAGGCATAACACCCCTTTTCCTTATCGTAGAATTCAGAGGAGGCGACATCCAGAGCGATACAGATATCATCCTTCATTCGATACCCTGCCGCCTCCACCGCCTGCGAAATAACAGCGAGAGCATCGTCTGCACTATCAAGAGCTGGAGCAAACCCACCCTCATCACCAACCGCTGTCGATAAGTTACGATCGTGAAGAACTTGCTTCAGGGAGTGAAAGATTTCGGCTCCGTAGCGAAGCGACTCACGGAAACTTGGCGCCCCCACAGGCATGATCATGAACTCCTGGAAATCAATCGGAGCGTCCGAGTGGGCTCCTCCGTTCAGAATATTCATCATCGGCACTGGAAGCACCTTGGAATTGGGTCCGCCAAGGTATTGATACAAAGGTAGACCCACTTCAGATGCTGCCGCCTTTGCAAGAGCCATGGAGACCCCCAGGATTGCATTCGCTCCCAGATTCTTCTTATTCTTACTGCCATCGAGGGCGAGCATGGCTGCATCAACCGCTGACTGGTTGAGACCATCCATTCCGATAAGCGCCGGGGCGATTCGCTGGTTCACATTTTCGACTGCTCCAAGGACCCCCTTGCCCAGATAGCGATTCGGATCGCCATCTCGTAATTCCCAAGCCTCGTGTTCTCCTGTGCTAGCTCCGCTCGGAACTCCAGCGCGCCCAAACCCTCCTCCCTTGAGAGTAACCTCCACCTCTACAGTGGGATTGCCTCGTGAATCTATGATTTCGCGACCGCGGACTTCAGTAATGGTTGTATCTGACATGACTATCTAGAATTCGGAAAACTCCCCCTTCCCTATTTCCACGCCGTGATATCAACGATCTCATAGGTCCTCTCCTCCTCTGTCTCAAGATCGCGAAACTCAACCTTCTCCCCAACTTTCTGCCCGATCAAAGCCTGGCCTATTTCTGAAAGGTAGGATACCAGCCTCCGGTCAGGATCACTGTCCCACGCCCCAAGCACCGTGTATTGCTCCGTAGCGCCCTCATGCTGGAGTGTGACCACGGTTCCAATGTTGACAGCGCTGGTGTCTGCACCGGTGAGATCTGATCCCTGAGCGTTATCCAGGTCCTTCTCCAGCTCCGTCTTGCGGCGCGCCAGCACGGCCTGCATCTGCTTGGCGGCCTTGTATTCAAAATTCTCCCGGAGATCACCGTAGGAGCGAGCGATCGCGATCTCCTTGATATTGCCGGGAATTCGTTTGTTTACCAGATCCTCGTACTCTGCCTTCCGCCTCTCCAGGCTATCCCATGATACGACCAGAGTCTCTTTCCTTGGCCCACTATCACCTGTCACGAGCTCCTGCGCCTCGGGATGAGCCTTAATCACTCGCGCCATGAGGGATTTCCGATCCAACTCGGCAAAAGCGGGACTTTGAAGGAGCTTCCTCGCGAAGTTTCGCACCTCATTCATCTCTTCTCCCGCGAGAAGGTCAGCGATGAGTTCGCGATCCTCCATCAGGAAATTCTGCAACCTGAGCGTACGCCGGGGGCCCTCATCGGTGCTATCCTGCTCAATTACCGATAGAATAGCGGAGCCTACCTCATGGCTGAAGACTTTCTCGGCCGCTTTTTTTCTCTCACGACAGATCCAAGCCAGCGCATCGGGCCCGAGGGAATGGCGGGAGAGGGCACTCCGGATGTGCTCGAGTAACCTTGGCATTTCTCCCCGGTCCGCAAACATCTTGGCAATCTCCGCAACACCCCGGGTCCCTACCCTGTCGAAAACGCCCAGGATTTTCGCTTCCCACTCATCTCCGAACGCCTCCGGGAATGACTCATAGATTCTGCGTTGTCTTGCGGCAGGAAGACCAGCCATCTCAGGAGCAAGGGATCCACTCGAACTCGCAAGAACATCGTGCAGGCGAAGCGCGTTGTCCGGAAGACTGATTTCCTTGAAGGCTTCAAGGAGCTCGTCACGACCGGCGAGGAGGTCCAGAGAGTCTCCGAGGTGTAGCTTCAAGCCCTTTCGACTAATCTCCTCAATCTTGGAGAGAAGGTCAGCCCCGGTTCCGTCACTCTCCAGACTACGGGAGTGCTTACGGAGATCGTCGAGCACCTTGGCCTTATCGCGAAGATTATGCGCCTCGTCAAAATCCGCAATCAGGGTCTCAACTGGACTGAGATCGGTGTCACGAAGGACCAGCGCCTCATTCCTTTTACTTGGGACAACAACGCGGTGAGTTTCTCTCATCGCTTTCTTGGCACGGTCCCACCATTTCTTATAGTCACTCTCCGGAACGACGCTCCCGCAGAGAACCCTGTCAATCTGGTCTGGTTTCAGGGATCCCCCATGAGCCTCAAGGGTTTGCACCACGACGCTTGCAGGGTCGCTCTGTGCCATTGCCCGGAGTTCCTCAATTTTCTCTATTTTCTGGGCTCGGAAATCGTCAACGTCCAAGGACTCCGTCTTTTCGATCGCCAGCTTCAAGCCCATTACCCGCCCTGGCTCTCTTTCAAAATCTATCGTGACCTTGCCGCCAAACAGGTCCCAGTCGACCACCTTCCCCGATCCCCAAGCCTTGTGAAGACAAAAACTTCCCGGGGCCAGTTGGGAAAGCCGCTCCCCTACGGATTGGGGAATACGACCAGATTCCACCAATTTAACCACGTCGGGATGCATGGCGCGGAAGATGGTGAGGCTATCCGAAAAAGGCAAAGGTTTTATCACGATTTCCCGGTCCTGTCTCTTATACACATCTCCGAGCCCACGAGACAGGCAGAAAGCTCGTATGCCGTCATCAGC
>CAXEFH010000217.1:0-6201 GCA_963989605.1 uncultured Roseibacillus sp.
GACAAGGACAGGGCGAAGGCCAGGGGCAGGGCGAGGGCCAAGGACAAGGACAGGGCGAAGGCCAGGGGCAGGGCGAAGGCCAGGGACAGGGACAGGAAAAGAGCAAAGGTGAGGGTAACGAGGGGAACTGGACGGGCCAGGGCGGGGCAGATGGACCGCGGCGGAGTCGAACCGGGGGAAGTAAGCATATTGGCCTTCCTGAGAGAGAGAGAGGAACGCTTCGCCAATCACAGGGAGAGCGCTACTCCCCGGAGCATGGACGCATGATAGAACAGTACCTGAAGAATCTCGCGGATTCGCCGGGCAAGAAGGAATGATCTCGGATCTGACACTACGGGTGCGTGGGTTGCTCCTGTCAATTTTTCTGCTGGGCCCTTGCTGGTCTTCAGCAGGAGCGCAGACCACAGGTGATGTGACGGTGGATGCTGCGACGGAACGAATCATCAAGCGGGGACTCAGGTATCTCGCCCGATATCAATCTCCCAATGGGTCATGGTTGGGCCGTAATCAGAAAGAGCGCCATTATCCAATCGCCATGACGTCCTACGCCCTGATGGCTTTTCAGGCTGCAGGGCACCTGCCGGGCGAAGGCGAGTATGGAAAGGAAGTGTCTCTCGGGGTGGACTACCTTTTGAGCTCCGTTTCTCCTGAGGGCCTCATTGGGGACCAGAACAACGGACAATACATGTATTTCCATGGGATTTCCGCCATCACCCTTGCGGAGCTCTACGGGCAGACCAGTAACCCGGCGATGCGAGCCAAGCTGGAGAGGATGGTAAAAATCATTGTCTCCAGTCAGAATCAGGATGGCGGCTGGCGTTATAAACCGACGGCCACGGATGCGGATATTTCCGTGACCGTATTGCAGGTGGTAGCGCTTCGCGCCGCGAAAAACGGAGGGCTGAAGGTTCCTCAGACTACCATAGATGATGCAGTGGACTATGTCCGAAGCTGCTACAGCGAGGCCAAGGGAGGCTTTTCATATCAGCCTGGAAGCGGCGCTGGGTTTGCCCGCACCGCGGCAGCAATTTACTCGCTGCAGGTGTGCGGCCATTATGACGATCCTCTGGTCAAGGCGGGCTCTAAATATCTCTTCGATAATTTTGGTGAACGGCAACGCTGGTTCACCTACGGGAATTTTTATGCGGCCCCGGCGCAATACATGATCGGGGGAGAAACCTGGCGAAGGTGGTATGACAAGATCAGAGGCGTGATCGTTTCCAAGGTGCATAATGATGGAGATGCCTCGCTCTGGTTTGAAAATACCTCCGTGGGGCCGACCTATGAGACGGCGATCAATGTCATGATTCTTGCCATGCCCTATCAATACGTTCCGTTGTATCAGCGCTAGTGATGAAGATCCTGAGGGGATGTCTGGCCTGGATTGTGACTTTCAGCCCGCTGGGCTGGGCACAAGATGGCACCGGCCAAGGAGAGTCGGGGGAAGACCGCGCTGAGGTGCTGGCCGTAAACCCGCAAGGGATTGAGGGGCTGATCGAAACGAGGCAGGGACGGCGATTTGATGGAAGGGTTTCCTTCTTCCGGGATTCCCTGCGGATCGAGAAAGCGGGGAGTGGGGTGTCGTCGCTGGCTCTCAGCGAGGTTGCCATGGTCACAATGGTGGCAGAGAGCGGGCAGGAGACCCGTTCCGACGATCCGGGGGCGGAAGGGGGCCTTCCCGCCCCCTGGAGGAACCGGGATCTCGGGCGGACCCTGGTGCCCGGAAAGGTTCGTTGGCGGGATGGGGTGTTCAGGATCCTGGCCTCACCGAGGGCCGGAGATGAGAGGTTTGCGTCGTTCCATCTGGTCTACCTGCCTGTGGAGGGTGATTGTGAGATTCAGGCGAGGGTGCTCAGTCTGGGCAACGAGGACGACGAGTCTTATGCAGGCATTGTCATCTGCGATGGCACCACCCCGGAGAATCGAAAGGCAGTTCTGGGGCTTCACCCTCATGGCGAAAAGCGGGTGAATTTTCGCCGCTGGGGTTATCAGGGGGGAAGCGTTACGGGGAAGGAGCTTCCTTCGCTGAAACTGCCTTACTGGCTCAAGCTGGTGCGCGAGGGTTATGATGTGACTGCCTACCACTCGCCGGATGGGCGCCGATGGAGAATGTTGAAGGTCTCCGCAGGACGCATGAGGGACAAGAAAGCCTTTGTTGGCCTCGCGGTTCAGATGGGCAAAGATAACCGCTTGAGTGAGGCGCTGATCGACAGCGTGAGTATCAATGGAGAGGGAAGCGCGAAGGCCGATCCGATGCTACCTCGAATCGTTCTCCGTGGAGGCTCCCGTCTGGCAGCGGAGATCCGGGAAGGCAACCGGTCCGCATTCCAGCTTGGGGGGAGATGGGACGGACGAGCAATCACGGCCCCCAGCGTAGCGAGGCTCGAGTTCTTCCATCCGCTGCCCCCCGAGGCGGAGCTTCTTGTGGAGGGAGACAGGAATGGTCTTCTTCTCCGGTCAGGAGACTTTTCCGAGGGCGCCTTTGAGGCCCTTGGGGGTGGGGAAATACGACTGGGGTCCATTCTATTTGGGTCGCGGAAATACTCGATCCTCGACGAGGTTGATTGTCTCGTACTCCGTGGGGTTGCGCCCGAACCTGCACGCTACCGGGTAGAAACCTGGCCCGGGTCCATCCTGCTCGCGCAGCAGGCCTTGTTGCAGGAGGAAAAGCTGCTCCTCAGGGTTTCCGGGCTGGGGGAGGTGGGGCTCGAACTACAGGATCTGAAATCTCTTCAGGCCCTCAAATGAGAAGCTGGGAGAGGTCTTGCTATTTACCGCTTGCCCACTGGATTCCTCTTGCCACCAGAGTGTGAAGGTTCTCATGGTTCCGGGAGGATTCGGGATGGGGGCTGATTGAGAGCACTCTCCCTTTCCCGAAGTTACTGCATATGATGGCAGGGGTATCCACCATGGTCCCCTCCTGGGACTTGTAACGGGATACCTCGCTGCGGAACCAGGCGAGGACCCGGAAATCAGGGAGCTCCTTGATTCCAGCTGCCGAAATGATGGGGCCGTTGTGGTATCGCACCGGAAAGAGACCGCGGCGATTTCCAAGGATGCGGCGCCCGTCGGCGCTGAGTTCCATGGTGACCATCGAGGAGGGACCACGGTACCACATGCTTTTGGGCCCTACCCCTGGGATCTCGCGTTTCTCGCAGAATGTCTTGTAGTCACCAATTTTGAGCGCCCAGCTGTAGTTGGCCGCTGCCAAGTATGCTCCAGCGCAGATACCAATAAAACCTCCCCCTGATTGAACGAACTCTCGCACCCGGCTGCGGCCTGCCTCTTTTAGGGCGGCCGCTTGTCTGCTCCCGCTCCCCCCGGGGAAAATCACTACGTCAAAATGTGAGAGTGCTCCTTCGAGGATATCCGAGGGGCCGACGCGCCAGACAAGACTATGGGGAATGTTCCCCATCACGTCCTCGATGTTGCGGGGCCCGCTCCCGCCGACTCCGCCCCCATCGTAGAGAGCGACCCGGAGGCTCCGTTCTCCTCCCGGAAGAGTCATAGTGGGAGCCTCCGTGCCCAGGATTCCGATATCCTGAAAGAGGGCTCGAACCATCAACCGGTGCTGGCGGGTGCGCATTGAGAGCGGTTGGTCCCGGGTGGTGGTTTCGAGGATAAGAGAATTTGCTTCCAGACGTTCTGCCGCGGCGCGGGTGAGACTGCCGTCTGCCGTTCCGCTCAAAGGGGTGAAGTGTTTTCGGGGGTCCTCTATTGTGGTGTTCACGGCAGCCAGCATCCGGGTCACGAAAGGGCGGCTATGCTGGTCGCCCGGGCGTGATGCGAGAATGGTTGAACCAACAGACTTGGGCTGGATCCGGTGAAAGTGATATCCCTCGTGAAGGTCGACCACCCAGTCTGGATTGAGCTTTTGCACGAGGCTCCAGATGGCCCGCCCGATGATCGAACGGGACTCATTATGGGCTCCGGTCTTGGGGAAATTGCGGTTGAGGTCGGCCTCTGCGCGAGCAAGTTCCGGGAGGTGGCGGGTTCCGTCACGGAGTCCGGGCTGGTTGGCCCTTGGCAATACCACGAGGCGGCCCCGGAGAATGTGCCAGTGACGGATCTGCTCTGCGGCCCGGGCGCCCGCGGGCTCATCCCCGTGGAGACCTCCAGTGAGGAAGACGGTAGGCCCCGGTTTGGAGGTCTCTATGACGTGGAAGGAGGTTTCCCACTCGGTATCCGGGGCGAGAGTACCAGAGGAGATCTCCGCTTCCGAGGGACTGGCCAGGAGAAGGGCCAGAAGCACGGAAACGACAGGTCCGATGAGCGAAGGAACCTTGCGCGTCGAGCTTTCCCTGCATCCACCGCAGGCTTCATTGGGATTCCTCCTTGTCTGCACCAGTACTAGAACTGAGTCCTGTTCGGATCCTTCTCGGCGTCCGCGAAGTAGTAATGCTCACAGGGCATGAACTCCAGAGCATCGAAGGATTCACCCGCGACATACTTGAGAAAATTTTCCACGGTCTTGGTAGCCATCTGACGGGGGAATTGCATCGGAGTGTCGTAAAGTTGTTTCTCAAATACTCCGATTTTTCCGTCGGGAGAACCATCGAACCCGATGATTGTGATCTGCTCCAGCTTCCCTGCTTCCTTGACGGAGGCCCATGCTCCAAGGGCGCAGGGGTCGTTGATGCCAAAGATGCCGACCAGATCCCCGTGCGCGGTAAGCATGTCTGCGGCGACTTCTGCGCCTTTCACGCGGTCGCCCTTCCCGTTCAATTCAATCACGATTTCCAGCTTACTGTTGTTCTCCATCAGGTAGTCTTTGAATCCGTCGACCCGTTTCTTGCAGGAGTTCGCCTCCGGAAGTGTTATAATACCGACTTTCCCGGTATCCCCTGTTACCTTCATCATGGATTCACCCGCAAGGCGGCCTCCCTGGTAATTGTCGCTGCCGACGTGATAGGTCACCAGTCTCTGCACTTCCGGATCCTCCATCTGGATGTCGAAGGTGAAAACCGGGATCCCTGCAGCATGAGCAGCTCGTACGCCCGATCCCGAGGCCTTGGAGTCCGCGGGATTCAGGAAGATGGCATCGCACTTCTGGGTAATGAACTCGTCAATCTGAGTATTCTGCAGGGCCGCGTCTCCTTTTCCGTCCATGGCGTTCAGAGTGTAGCCTGCGGCCTCGGCCGCCTTTTCCATTTCCTGTGCGATAAGCTGGAAAAAAGGATTATTAAGATTCTGGCAGGTCATGCCAATCGTGCCCTTGCTGGCTGTGCCAGAAGTATCACTGCTGTCGCCAGAGTCCTTCTTTCCACAGGAGGTCAGTCCGACAAAGAGGGTGGCGAAGGTGAGAGAGAGAAAGAGAGTCCGTTTCATAGCTGAGGAATTTGCTTTCGAGAGGTTGAGGTGAGGATGCCGCTCTGTGAATCTCAAATCGCTCCCTCCACAGATGGAATTGACGGAACCCATTATAGTCAATTTATCAGGAAATTCACTGAGCTCTTAAAGTGTCCGAAGGGAAGGTAAGCCTTCCAGAGCCACGCGTTTTTTTAATTCCGGGATGCGGGGTCATCACGTTTGAACACCCGGTCCCAGACTCCTGTCTGGCGCGCGCGGTCTAGAAGGACAGCAATAATGATAATTGCTCCCAGAACCATGTCCTGGACCGGGTCCTTGAAGTTGAGCTGGTTCATCCCGGTTCGCATGACCGCAATGATGAAGGCCCCTATGAGGGTGCCAAAAATCCGGCCACTACCCCCGAAGAGGCTGGTGCCTCCGACCACCACTGCAGCAATCACCTCCAGCTCCAGCCCTGTTCCCATTACGGTGGTCGCGGCATTGACCCGAGAGGCCTCCATGCAGCCTCCAAGCCCAGCGAGGAGTCCGCACACGGTATAGACGAGGATGATCACACCGGTTACCGGCACGCCGCTGAGGCGGGCCGCTTCCATATTGCCCCCGACGGCGTAGATGTAGCGGCCATATCTTGTTCTCGTCATGAAAATGTGGGCAGCGACGTAGAGCAGAATAAGAAGTGCCATGGTGTTGGGGATTCCGATCAGAGTGCCATGATTGAGTTCCCGGAATCCTGCGGGGAGCTGGGTGTCTGAGACGGTGAAGCCGCCATTCGCCTGCTCTGCGATGCCCCTGGCTATCATCATGACCCCGAGGGTCACAATCTGTCTCTTATACACATCTGACGCTGCCGACGAATAGAGAGGTGTAGATCTCGGTGGTCGCCGTATCATT
>CAXEFH010000218.1:0-6193 GCA_963989605.1 uncultured Roseibacillus sp.
CGAGATTTCTGCCTGTCTCGTGGGCTCGGAGATGTGTATAAGAGACAGGCTTCAATCACGGTGCGGTTCCTGCCACCTGACATTGGGGGACAAAGGAGCGCCACCATCCGACTCGTGACCACATCCTCCGTCGACAGCGATTTCCAGTTCGACATAGCGGCCGAACTCATCTTGCCCGCACCGAATATTATCATCTCAGGAAATGACCTGTTGATCCCTGATGGGGCGACCTCTCCCCTTGTATCAAACAACACGGACTTTGGAACCGTTGGCCTCGAAAGCCCCGGCCGCACTCGAACGTTTTCCATAAGGAACGATGGCGATCAAACTCTCCGTATCGGTGTGGTCAGCGTGACCGGCATAAATAGTGATCAATTCACCATCGACAGAGCCCCTGCCACCTTTATCCCCCCCGGGGAGGAAAGCAGTCTCAATGTGTCGTATAATCCGAACCGCGAAGGCACGCACCGGGTCTCCATCCTGATCACCAGCAATGATCCATCACCGACCAAGCGGACTTACAGCTTTACCCTCCGGGGAACAGGAGTCTCACAGCAACCGTCCATTACCGTGACAGGTAACGGTCTCGAAATCATCTCCGGAGACGATTCGCCCAGCCCGGACAACCACACCCTCTTCCCCGACACCGACCTGCAGTCGATCTCGACCCGCATTTTTACCATCGCAAACACCGGGGACTCTACGCTCACGATCAGCAGCGTCGACATTCTCGGGCCACACGCACCCGACTTCGGCATCTCGGGTTCGCCTCCGTCGAGGCTTGCTCCTGACGAGACCTTTCCTCTCCGGATTACCTTTCGTCCCGCGGAACAAGGTGCGCGGCTCGCGAATCTCCGGATTATGAGTAACGACCCGTCAACCCGGGCGTTTGAGATCAGCCTGGAGGGCCTCGGTGGGCGGTTCAAGCTCCTCGGGGTCGAGAAGGTGGAGGATGACACGGTGATCACATTCAGCACCAGGACCGCTCCCGGAGCCTATATATACCGTATTCTCTACTCTTCCGATCTGGAGAGCTGGGATCAGATCGGTTCCATTTTTTCGGGAGGAATGGAAATTCTGCAGTTCCGTCATCGCAACAGCAGAAGTCCCCGAAAAGGGTTCTGGAAAGTAGAGGAAAGTCGTCTCTAGGTGATCTTCATTTGTGCCTCCGTCGCAATGAATCTACCAGCCTGTCCAAAAAAAGGACATGGCATTGAACTCGGCGATAGAGTGAATACTCCGAGGGAGTTTCAAAGGTCAGGGCCGTGCGCGCATGACCCATAAAAAGATGAATCGCCTCCGGCTTCCCTCCAATTTCTTCCACGATCTTTTCCAGTCCACGCGTTCGCCGCAACACTCCATTCGTCGACGACCGCCCCTCGACTTTTCCCCGGTGCCGGGGAATAATTCTTTCCACCTGTCTGAGAATCATCTCCCCCAGTCTTTCCCCCCGGCGGGCTAATTCGTAGACGTAGACTCCGTTCGCATCGAAATCCTCATGGAGGCAGATGGCAGCCTCAAAGTCCCAGCCTTCAATCAGACGGTGCACCGCACCGATCACTGGAATCTCCAGCTGGTCAAAACAGCGATTCAAATCCCTCCCCGCCTCATCCTCCCGCAGATTATTCCCTAGCCCCCATGGATTGAGACAGGGAAGGATAACCACCGGGTGATTCTGCAGAAACGAGATGTTACCTTCCGCCCATTGAAGAAGCCCCTGTACTGCTGCAGGCTCATCACCATGGATGCCCGCACTGAGATACAGCCCTCGGCTGGTCTCTTCCTGTGGAGTTGACAGGGCAAGAATCCTCGACCGTTCTGCTCCCGGCCATCGACATACCTTCAAGCCTGCCTCCCGGGCAATCAGGCGCCAGCGCTTCATGAGAGGCTCAACCTCATGGCAACGATGGCCTGCCAGATAAGCGCGCTCTTCGCGGGTCATGCCTCTCGCTTCGCACAGTGGGGCACAGAGGTCCACCCCAATGGAGGAAAAAGCATCTCGCCGGGCTGCAGGACCCCATCTATACAAGGAGCTCTACTTCTCTATTCATGACTAGCACCCGACATATCCTGCTTCATTGCCTTGCCACGATCTCCTTCCTTCTTGCAGCCAGCGCCCCGCTCTCGGCACAGAAAAAGCAGGTCGAGGAAGAGAAGAAGCCGTGGTGGGATGCCCCGCAGCCTCGCTTCTCAAAGTCAGAGCTCGGAGGCGTCTTCACCGGCACGGTTGATATGCGGGGAGATGCCAAGGTCTCCCACCGCACCATTTACAAGGCTGTTGCGGTGCGGCTCGGAAAGGGGGGAAAGGCTGGCACGGTTCTCTTTGACACGGAAATGATGCGCATGGCATGTGCGATTCCCGACAGGCCGGTCATGTTTAACACTTATCGGGATGGCTTGGGAGGCGCAGGCCACTGGGTCGGGTCTCCTTATCTTTTTACTGCCCAGAGTGGTCCGGCCTGGGCCGATGAGGGGGGAAACTTCGAAGATCTCCGTGAAGGTAAGAAGGCAGGCCCTCTTCCAAGATCATGGGCTCACTACCGCGGGCTCTACCGCCACGGTGATCGAGTGGTTTTTTCCTACCGAATCAATGGCATCGACATCCTTGACATGCCGTGGATTGAGGAGCCCGGGAACCTCAAGATCTTCACACGAACCCTCGAAATCGAACCTTCGGACTCTATGCTGGTCCTCAAGGTCTGTCAGGCCCGGGGGGACACTGAGACCCCCACCGTAGTCTTGCCTCATGGAAAGCCGGACCCTTCCTTCGCGCTCGCAAAGGAAGGCGCGGAATGGCATCTCGGCATCCGGCCGAGGAAGAGCACGGTTCGAATCAAGCTCCTGATGGCCTCGGCCGTTGAGGGCCAGGCCCCTAAACTTCTAGCGACCACGCCGGCAATTACTCCGGCGGAGGATCTCTCGCAGTTAGTAAAGGGAGGCCCCTCTCGTCATCCTGCGCCCCTCCTTACATCAGGGACTGTCAGCACAGACACGGGCCCCTACGTTGTCGACACAATCACACCTCCATTTGATAACCCGGAAAAGATCCTCTTCCGATTTGGCGGACATGATTTCTTTTCGAACGGGGATATTGCCGTCTGCTCAATCGATGGTGACGTCTGGCGCGTTTCGGGAATCGACTCAAAGCTTGATAAGATCAGCTGGCGCCGTCTCGCCACTGGCCTTTTCCAGCCTCTTGGTCTGAAAGTCGTAAACGATAAGGTCTATGTCCTCGGCAGGGACCAGATAACCCGCCTGCACGACTTAAACGGAAACGGAGAGGCCGACTTTTATGAATGCTTCAACAATGGGTGCCGCATTGGAAAACACGTTCACGAATATGCCACCGGGCTGGAAACAGACCCCGAGGGTAATTTTTACTACGTCAAGGGCCACGGGGCTAATAACGAACATGCTGGCACCCTTCTGAAGGTTTCTGCCGATGGCTCTGAGATCAGTGTCGTTGCGACGGGATTTCGCTGGCCCAACGGATCCGGAGCAGGGCCCAATGGCGAGCTTACTGTTGCAGACCAGCAGGGAACATGGGTCCCTTCATCCCGGGTTGACCTAGTGAAAAAGGGAGGCTTCTACGGATTCATGAATGCTCATCACCGGAAGGAGGCGCCAACCTCCTACGACGGCCCCCTGTGCTGGATCCCCCACAAGGTAGACAATTCGTGCGGGGGACAGACATGGAATACCTCTGACAAATGGGGCCCTTCAAGGGGCATATGATTCACTGCTCCTACGGAAAGTGTACTCTTTTCCTCGTGATGCAGGAAAACGTCGGAGGAGTTGATCAAGCAGGAGTCTTCCAATTCCCTTTCAAGTTTCAGTCAGGTGGGATGCGGGCTCGTTTCAACCCTCACGACGGACAACTTTATGTCAGCGGACTCAAAGGCTGGCAAACAAGCGGGGCTAAGGATGGCTGCCTCCAGCGGGTCCGCTACACGGGTGCCGAGGTCAAGATGCCCCGGAGCCTGAACATTCATGAGAATGGTATCCGTGTTGGCTTCACCCAGCGACTCGATAAGGAGCTCGCCGAAGACCTCGACAGCTGGCAAATCGAACAATGGAACTACCAGTGGACTGGCAAATACGGGTCAAAGGAGTACAAGGTCTCAGAACCATCGACAATGGGACACGATAAGGTGGAGGTGCGCTCTGCGCGACTTCTCGCGGGGGGCACGGAGGTTTTCCTCGAAATTCCTAATCTCGCTCCAGTCATGCAGATGAAAATCGATTTTGATTTGGAAACCGAGAATGGCGACGAGATAATCGGAGCCCTGCACAATACGATTCACGCCCTTGGGCCTGCCCTTTAAAAAGCCCAGGCGATTTTTATCCGAGAATTTCCCCGAATACCTCTACGGTCTTATGGATATCCTCCAGGGAAATGTCCATATGAGTGACTAGTCGCATCGGATTCCCGGCACAGACAAGAATGCCTTCATCCTGCAATCCTTGAATTAGCTTGCCCTGCTTTTCTTCCGGAAAACCCACATAGACCATGTTGGTCTGCACGAGAGACAGATCGATCTGGCACCTGGTCAAAGTGTTCAGGCTCTCACCGAGTGTTCTTGCTTTGGCGTGGTCCTCTGCCAGTCGCTCAACGTGATTTTCGAGGACGTAAATTCCCCCTGCGGCGAGCAGCCCCGCCTGTCTCATTCCTCCTCCGACAACCTTACGCCATCGCCGGGCACCGGCAATAAACTCCGCGGATCCGGTCAGCACCGAACCGACCGGTGCACCGAGGCCCTTGGAAAGACAAACCGAAACAGTATCGAAAGGTGCCGCAAGATCCGAAACAGGCCGCCCTGACTGGACCGAGGCATTAAAAAGCCGGGCTCCGTCCAGATGGAGGCCAAGCCCGAAGCGAGTCGCCAACGCACGCGCTTTCCGGGCGTAGCCCTCTGGAAGAACTCTCCCATTGGTGGTATTCTCAAGGCACAGGAGACGAGTTCTAGCGTAGTGATAATCATCAGGCTTGATGAGGCTCTCCACCTTATCAAGGTCGAGGCTCCCGTCTCTTTCCTGATTCAGGGGCTGTGGTTGGATTCCTCCGAGTGCCGCGGCTCCTCCCCCCTCATAAATGTAGGTATGTGCCTGCTGCCCGACGATATACTCATCTCCTCGACCACAATGTGTTAGCAGCGCACAGAGGTTACTCTGCGTTCCACTCGCTACAAAAAGACCCGCCTCCTTACCAAGCAGGCCCGCCGCCAGACTCTCGAGTCGATCCACGCTTGGGTCATCACGGAAGACATCATCTCCGACCTCGGCCTCTGCCATGACCCTGCGGATCTCCGGGCCTGGCCTGGTCACCGTATCGCTCCTGAGGTCGATCTGACTCATTGCCAAGAGAAATAAGCAGGCCGGGAGCGCAGGGCAAGCCCCACAGACCGCTGTCCCGGGGATTGCCCCCAGCGCCGTTCCTGCCTAAATAAAGGCCTGCCCATCAAGATGTCCCGTTTCCTGCCATTCCTGCTTACGCTCCTGCTGGGACCATCAACTTTCTCGCAGGAGATCCAGTTCAATCGCGACATCCGGCCCATCCTTTCGGACAAATGCTTTCTCTGCCACGGACCGGACGAGAAAAAACGGAAGGCCGGCCTGCGCCTCGACCAGCGGGACGGAGCGCTTGCTGACCTCGGCGGATATTCCGCCGTCGTTCCAGGCAAGCCCGATGAAAGTGAGCTCCTCGCCCGGGTCCTCGCCTACGAGAACCCCTCCGAGCTCATGCCACCTCCCGATTCCAAGCGGGGACAGCTCACCCAGAGAGAAATCTCCCTCCTCCGTGTCTGGATTGAACAGGGCGCCGCCTATCAAGGGCACTGGGCATTCGAGCCAGTCGCCGATGTGGCGGTTCCCGACTCTTGGCCCGGCAACCCCATCGACTACTTCGTAGAGAGGCAACTGAAGAAGGCAGGAGTTACCCCCAGCACTCCCGCCGACTCAGAAACGCTCCTGCGCCGCCTGTCCCTCGATCTGACCGGCTTGTTGCCGGGGCTGGAAGAGCAGCAGTCCTTTTCGGATACGGGCTTCGAAGCTACTGTCGATCGTCTCCTGGCCTCTCCTCACTTCGGGGAACGCTGGGCGCAGCACTGGCTCGACGTGATTCGCTGGGCTGAAACGAACGGTTCCGAAGCGAACCTTTATCGAAAGAATTCCTGGATCTATCGTGACTATGTGG
>CAXEFH010000219.1:0-6184 GCA_963989605.1 uncultured Roseibacillus sp.
TTTTCAAGCAGAAGACGGCATACGAGATTTCTGCCTGTCTCGTGGGCTCGGAGATGTGTATAAGAGACAGGGATATGCTCGTGCCTTATCAGCAATCGGTGGAGCTCAGCAAGGGTCTGGCAAAGCACAAGGTGGATTACATCTTCCTTACCATGAAGGAGGCGGGCCACGGGTTTCGCAGCAAGGAACTGACCGAGAAGGTGCGGGAATTCCTGGCGCATCACCTCATGGGGGAGTCAAGCAAGCTTACCAGTGGGACGATTTCTCCGGGTCGATAGGGGTCGTCAGGAACCGGGGTGCCTAAAGACTCCGGAGGAGGGTATCTATCATGGACTGCGCCTGGCGAGCGTAGCTTCCTCCGAAGAGGATGGAGTGGTTGAGAACATGATAGAGATTGTAGAGCTCCGCCCGCAGTTCGTGCCCCGGGGGCAGGGGCCAGGCTTCCTGGTAGGCCCGGTAGAATGACGAATTGAATCCTCCGAAGAGTTGCGTCATGGCGAGGTCCGCTTCCCGGTCGCCGTAGTAGACGGCCGGGTCAAAGATCACGGGAACTCCATTCGTCAGGGCGCCTGCGTTTCCTCCCCAGAGATCGCCGTGCAGCAGGGAGGGAGGAGGTGGTTCTTCAAAGAAGGAGTCGAGGTTGTCGAGGAGAGTGTCGGCGCCACGAAAAGAGAATCCACAGTCCCCGGCTAGCCGGAGCATATGGCCGAGTCGAGCCTCTCTCAGAAAATCCACCCATGAACTGGAAGGGCTATTGGGCTGACTGGTAGTACCAATGTAGTTGTCCCGGGACCAGCCGAAGTGGTCAGTGGTCGTGCGGTGAAGATCGGCGAGCTGTCGACCCATTTGAGCGTAGGAGGACGTGTCCGGGCTCCCGATAGGGAGCAATTCCAGAACGAGGAATGAGTAATCAGAGGTCACGCCCGAGCAGACTGGCTGGGGAACGCGTACCCTTTTGGTGTCTAACAGTGTGGCGAGGCCCAGTTTCTCAGCCTCGAACATATCCCCGCGGTCAGGGCTGTTGGTTTTGATGAAGTAGTCATCCAGCCGGAATGTCTCGTTAATGCATCCTCCCCCGATTGCTCGTGGTGGTCCGACTGGTTTCTGACCAGTTTGCTCTGCGATGATCCCACGAATAGCATCGAGATCGTTCATTTCAGGCGAGTTCCTTCTCGATGTGAGCCAGTAACCCCTGGCATCCATCCTCGATCAGGTCGGCCACCAATTCAAACCCCGAGGGTCCACCGTAATATGGGTCCGGGACTTCCTCTGCTTCGTGATTCTCACAAAAATCAGTAAAGGGGTAAACCTTTGTGCGGGCCTCTGCGTCCGGTGCTGCCGCGAGGACTTCCTGCCGGTTGAAGTCGTCCATCGTGAGAATCAGGTCAAAATCCCTGAAGTCCCCGGGAGATATTTTCCGGGCGGCACCGCCGACAGGGATACCCCGTCTTTCGAGGGTGTCACGCATCCGGCTGTCGGGAGACTTGCCGGCGTGGGCATTGATAGTGCCTGCAGAGTCACAGGTGATCCGACCCTGCATTGTCGATTCTTCGAGGAGGTGCCGAAATACATTTTCCCCTGCCGGAGAGCGGCAGATGTTACCCCAGCACACAAAAAGAACGCTGAATCCACGCAGCTCCTGCATGCTTCAAAGGATGATGGGGAAGGGAGAACCATGCAAGGCCCCTCGGGGTTTCCTTCTCTGACTTCCCATAAATCCCACGATTTCAAGTGCACAGTAGTTAACTTTGCAACTTTTTGTTCGTCATTGGGTTGGATTGGGAGCATCTACAATACATGAAAACGAGTATGCTTATCGCAGTGGGGGCCCTTCTGTTCGGAGGAGTTGGGGGATACCTGATTGGAAACGGAGGAGATGACTCGAATCCGGAGGGGGACTCTCAGATTGGGGTGCGCACCAAAAAGTCCGTCAGCAGCAGGGTGGCAACCGTGACTGCAGGTTCGGGAAACAGCGCTCCGCGGGCGGCAAGATCATCAGGAGGACTGCGTGAGATTTTGTCCGAGCCTGGTCAGACAAGTAGGATTATGAGCTTGCTTGAGTATTACTCGGATCTGGATCCGAGTCAGTTCGAGTCCGAGGTTCAGAAGCTCCAGGGCTTGCCGATGTCCCAGCGGATGCTGGCGATGAATCTCCTGTTCTCTCGTTGGGCGGAGAACGATCCCAAGGGTTCCTGGGAGCGAAGTCAGCAAATGGGCTTCCCGGAGATGTTCATGGCCCGCGCGGGAGCGGTCTCCGGGTGGGCGGCATCTAATCCAGAGGCATTAGCGCAGGAATATTCCAACAACCCCGATGAATTCGGCATGGGCCCCGGCGGAAGAGGCAAGGGAGATACTGCGGCGATGATCGCCGGCGAGTGGGCCAAGCAGAACCCTGAGGCAGCCCTCAAGTGGGCACAAACCCTTGATGATCGAGAGGCTGCTGACGCCATTTCAGGGGTTTTCAATGAATTGTCTCAGCAAGACCCGCAGGAGGCGCTGAGAATGGCGGCAACCCTTGATGACAATGCAAGGGGAGATGCGTATGAATCAATTGCAGCGTCGTGGGCCATCAGTGATTACGCTGCGGCAGACCAATGGATCAACAGTTTGAGTGAAGGACAGGGGAAGGTCCGCTTTGCGGCTATTGAGTCTCTGGCAAATGCCAGTCCTTCTCAGGCAGCTCGGGAAACCACTAAACTGTCGGCGGGCGAAGAACGCGATGACCTTGTAGCCGAGGTAAGCAGGGAGTGGGCTCGCCAGGATGCTCCGGCGGCTTTTGAATGGCTGACAGAGTCTGGTAGCGAGGGCGCTGTGGAAGAAGGCATTGGTCGTGTTGTTGGAGCCCTCTCGCGGGAGGATCCCGAGCGTGTTCTTGACTACATCGATTCTCAGGATGCCGGAGAAGTTCGGGACAATGCCGTCCAGGGGTATGTCTACGGGAACCGTGACGCTCCGGCGGCGGAGACAATCAGACTGGCAGAGACCATCTCGGGAGAAGATGACCGGCAGCGGGCCGTTACGAGGGTTGCCTATGAGTGGGCGCGGGAGGACCCCGAGGCAACCTTGCAATACCTTGAGACCACGGATTCTATCGGTGAGGATTCACGCGAGCGGATTGCCGAGATGGCTGAGCGGGCTGCAGCTGGCGAAGAGGTAGGGCGTGGTCCATTTCGCGGTCCTCCTGGACGACGCTAGTTTATTGAGCCACAGCCTCCTGATATCCTACCGATTCCAATGGACGATTCCTTAGTCACCAGTTCCCTGCAACAAGATATATGATCAGCGCAAGCGACCTCTCCGAGGAGCAGAAAGCAGCCATGACGAAATGGGCTGAGGAGGGTGCAGACCTACCAGACATCCAGAAGCGTCTCAAGGGACAGTTCGGGTTGAACATCACCTACATGGATGCCCGCTTACTGGTTTTGGATCTTGGAATCGAGATCAAGGTAGAGGAGGCAGAAGAAACTCCCTCCTCGGATGAGCTACAGGAGGAGGCGAAGCAGGGTAATGAGATATCACCGGAGTCCGTTGAGGAAGTTTTCACGGATTCTCTGCAGGGGGGGGGATCGTCTGATTCGGTGGTGGTCACAACTGATGAAATCGCCCGTCCTGGCGCAATGGTCAGCGGAGGGGTTACCTTCAGCGATGGCGTCAAGGCAGTCTGGATGATCGACGAATATGGACGACCGGGCCTTGAGCCGGAAACACCCGGATATCAGCCGACCGAGACAGACCTCGATGAATTCCAAAAGCATCTAAGGGCCTTGCTGCAAGGGTAACGAGTTATCGGGAGGGCAGGATTTCACCTCCGGAGGATGGAAGGTATAAGACCTCAAGGAAGCGCCACAGGGCTCGGAGAACCATGTCTGTTATGAGGGGGCTCCCGATGAGGCTTGCTGCTCTGCCCAGTCGATGAAGAAGGACGGCACAGCAGGGGATCGGTCAGGAATCGGATTTTGGAAGGAGATCTTCCTCGATATCAGCCGTAGATTTCACCGCCTGTTTCCACGAATTCTTCGGACTTCTCGCGCATCCCTTCCTCGACAGCGGACTGAGGCGTAATTCCCCGTTCTTCTGCATATTTCCGGACATCTTCGGTTATTTTCATGGAGCAGAACGTGGGGCCGCACATCGAACAGAAGTGAGCAGTCTTGGCCCCTTCCTGAGGAAGGGTTTCATCGTGAAAAGATCGGGCCTTGTCGGGATCGAGGGACAGATTGAACTGGTCATTCCACCGAAATTCGAACCGGGCCTTGGAAAGAGCGTTATCCCGTTCCTGGGCGGCAGGATGGCCTTTGGCAAGATCCGCTGCATGAGCAGCTATTTTGTAGGTGATGACTCCTTCACGAACGTCATCCCGGTTGGGAAGTCCGAGATGCTCCTTCGGGGTGACATAACAGAGCATCGCGCATCCAAACCAGCCAATCATTGCCGCCCCGATACCACTGGTCAGGTGATCGTATCCCGGAGCGACGTCGGTGGTCAGAGGGCCGAGAGTATAGAAGGGGGCGCCGTGGCACCATTCAATCTGTTTCTGCATGTTCTCCTGAATCAGGTGCATGGGAACATGGCCCGGGCCCTCGTTCATGACCTGACAGCCTTTCTCCCAAGCCCGGGTAGTAAGTTCTCCCTGGACCTCCAGTTCAGCCAACTGGGCATAGTCGTTGGCATCAGCGATTGATCCGGGGCGGAGGCCGTCACCGATCGAAAAGCTGACATCGTAGGTTGCGCAAATATCGCAGATGTCGTCCCAATGGGTATACAGGAAATTCTCCTTGTGGTGATGGAGACACCACTTCGCCATGATGGACCCACCCCTTGAGACGATTCCGGTCATACGACGGGCTGTGTGCGGAACGAAGCGTAGAAGAACCCCTGCGTGAATAGTGAAGTAGTCCACTCCCTGTTCAGCCTGCTCAATCAGAGTGTCCCGGAAGAGCTCCCAAGTCAGATCCTCGATCCGACCGTTGGTTTTCTCGAGAGCCTGGTAGATGGGCACGGTCCCGATCGGAACTGGAGAGTTACGGATGATCCACTCTCGCGTGGCGTGGATATTCTTTCCAGTCGACAAATCCATCACCGTATCAGCGCCCCACTTTGTGGACCACCTCATTTTCTCGACTTCCTCGTCGATTGTTGATGCTACGGAAGAGTTGCCGATATTCGCATTGATCTTCACAAGGAAGTTTCTGCCAATAATCATCGGCTCATTCTCGGGATGATTGATGTTACAGGGAATGATGGCCCGGCCTGCTGCAACCTCATCGCGGACGAACTCAGGGGAAATCATCTCAGGAAGCTTCGCTCCCCAGTTCTGGCCGGTATGCTGATGGCTGCGGGAGTTTCTGGGCACCTGTTTCAACGGATCAATCTCGGAGGGGCGCGGCATGTTGTACCCGTCAGGCGTTGTATTCATTCCATCCGGACCATCTGGATAGGTGTCGTGTAAAGCTTCGTAAGCGGCTGCCCTGCCCAGATTTTCACGGATAGCAATGAATTCCATCTCGGGTGTAATTATTCCCTGACGCGCATACCAGAGTTGCGTCACTGGATGGTCGATGCCCCGGAGAGGCTTTCTCTTGAGCCCGGGATATTCCTTCAATTTGTTCCGCGCCTTCTTGTTTTCGTTAAATCTGCGGGCATGCTCATCAGAAATATAACCATTGTCCTCCGGACGGTCACTACGACCCACGTATTCTTCGACGTCACCTCGTTTCCGGATCCACTCCTGCCGGAGACCAGGGCGGCCCTCGGTCACCTCGCCATTGAAGGCAGGGTCTCCCCATGGCCCTGAGCAGTCATAGACACGTATGGGCTCATTTTTCTCGATCCGACCGTTTGGGTGGTTGGTCTCTTCCAAGGTGATCTCCCGAAGGGGGACTTTTAGCTCGGGGTGGATTGTCCCCTTGACGTATATGCGCTGCGATGCGGGAAAAAGGCTCTCTCCCGGGTTGTTTGTTCCGTTCTCTTCGGGGCTGATCATAACCGTATTGCTGTGAAATAAGAATCGCCACGCGGATCACGTGACGATGAGAGTCGTTTCAGGGTAGAAGAGACTCCCTGCGTCGGAATGACCCGCATCAGGTTCTGAGGGTGTATTCCACGCGTTGGAAACTCTCAGACATGCGTTCGTACCTGTCTCTTATACACATCTGACGCTGCCGACGAATAGAGAGGTGTAGAT
>CAXEFH010000220.1:0-6177 GCA_963989605.1 uncultured Roseibacillus sp.
TTTTCAAGCAGAAGACGGCATACGAGATTTCTGCCTGTCTCGTGGGCTCGGAGATGTGTATAAGAGACAGTGTTTATGGGGTGCATCCTGAAGGGCAGGCGGCCGAGAGGGGTTTGCGCTCGGGAGATATGATTCTGGAAATCAACAATGTCCGGGTGGACCGGCCCGCTGACTTTTACGACAGGCTGATCGCTTCAGCGCTCGCCCAACAAACCTCCCTGACAGTTCAGAGGGGGAGGCAGGTCTACCGCATCAGGCCTTTCGACCGAGTCCGCCCCCCGGAGAACGAGAAATAGGCTGGTTTCACCTGGGAGGGACGGATACTCTTGGAGTCGAATCGACAAGGGGCGGATCGCTTCTTGGCCCAATTCCTCTTCAAATGACGGGACGTGGTTTTCGCAGTGAGCTGGTGGTCGGCCTGTGTATCTTTGTCCTCTTCCTGATAGGCGCTATTTTTTTTAATAGCCCGCGGGCGCGGGATCCCATTCAGTCCCTGAGGTCTTGGCAGGACGCGGATGCCCCACCCGGATTTCCCGTGGGAGCCAATGAGGAGGGCGAGGGTAAAATACCGGCCTTCGATCGCCGCTTCATATTGCACGATGCCTTCAGTCGGTTTCTCCTGCCGCCGGTGGGATTACTTGACCAGCCGCTCGGCTCCGAGGCAGGAGCTTTTGCCTATAATGCGCAACCCTTCTTCGAGAGGAATGACCGCGTTCAGATGCATCACCTCGGGGAAGATCTTAACGGAATCGGAGGGGGAGATTCCGATTTAGGCGATCCCGTTCATGCAATTGGAAATGGTCATGTCGTTTTTGCTGGGGACCGCGGGGGAAACTGGGGGAAGGTGCTAATCATTGGGCATCGCTTGCTGGACGGGCGCAAGGTTCATAGCCTCTATGGGCACCTCGATCGCATTGGAGTTGCTGCCGGCGGGATCGTTGCGCGAGGGCAGAGCGTGGGCACGGTGGGAACCGGCAACGGCGCGTGGCCGGCTCACCTTCACTTCGAGATCTATGAGGGAGCTTGCATCGATCCCGGGTCTGGTTATTCACTACGTCGGGAAAACCGGATACATCCCTCAGCATTGATTGGGGCCTCCCGCCCAGCAGGTCCACAGGGGCTGGCGGCAGCTCCGCTTGGGGTCTTTGAAGCGGTTCAGCGAGTATTCCATCTCGCCGAATAGGACCGGACTCGTCAGGACAGCAGCTCGTGGATCACCCGCCCATGCACATCGGTGAGCCGGATGTCGCGTCCGCTGAAGCGGTAGGTAAGCTCCTTATGGTTTATGCCAAGAAGGTGGAGAACCGTGGCATGTAAATCATGGATCTCGAGAGGGTTTTCCTCTGCCTTGTAGCCCCACTGGTCAGTGCCCCCATAGACTGTTCCGGCCTTGACGCCAGCTCCAGCCATCCAGAGGGAGAACCCAAACTCATTGTGATCACGGCCGTTGCCACCCTGGGCAAACGGGGTCCGCCCAAACTCCCCGGACCATAGAACGAGAGTGTCATCCAGCATGCCCCGGGCTTTCAGGTCTTTTAGAAGGCCGGCGATCGGCTTGTCAACGGAACGAGCATTGTTGCCATGATTCTTCTGAATTCCTCCATGAGCGTCCCAGCGATCCTCCCCGATGTTGGGAATTGTGAGTTCCACGAAGCGCACCCCACGCTCAATGAGCCGGCGGGCAATCAGACACTCCCTCGCGTAAGTCTGGGTTCCCTTGTAGCTGTCTTCGATCCCATACAGTTCCTTGGTTGCCTCGGACTCATCACTGAAATCCATGAGCTCTGGAATCGCCAGCTGCATCCTTGCAGCCAGCTCATAGTTCATTATCGCGGCTTCCAGCTCGGAATTTCCTCGTGAGGACCGGGCGTTCAGGCTGCCGATCAGCTTCCTTTTGAGAAGCTGGCTCCGGACGTCACGTTCATTGGGCTGGACATTTGCAACGGGCGTCCCGTTGGCGTTAAGAAGGCTCCCGCGATGGGTGGCGGTGAGAAATCCATTGGAGAAGCAGTCGAGACCGCCGGACGGAATACGCCCACCGTTGATGACGACAAACCCCGGCAGGTTTTCGCTTTCCTTTCCAAGGCCGTAGGAGGCCCAGGAGCCCATGCTGGGACGTCCTTGTAAACCCGTCCCACTGTGGAAGAAGTAGTTCGCGGAGGTGTGCTCGGGGAATTTTGACGTCATCGAGCGAACGACGCAGAGATCGTCCGCCATGTCGGCAATGTGGGGGAAAAGATCACTGACCCAGGTGCCGCTCTGGCCGCGCTGCTGGAACGCCCATGGGGACTTCATCACCTTGCCAATGTTCTGGAACTGGGTTTTCTCCAGCTTTCCGATGGCGGTTCGCGGGTCCTGGCCGTGATACTTTGCAAGCATCGGCTTGTAGTCGAAGGAATCTACGTGTGAAACGCCCCCTTCCATGAACAGGAAGATGACATTCCGTGCGCGGCCCGGGAAGTGGCTCTCAGGGATCAGGGGCGAAGCGGCCTTTGCCTTGTCCATGAGCCCTGCCATCGCGAGGGCGCCAAACCCCATCGAGGACCTCTGGAGAACCTCACGTCGGGAGAGGGAGGATGCGGAGGGGCTCATGGGAGGAAGATAAAGTCGTTCATGGAAAACAGACTGTGGCACAGGTCCTGCCACAGCGCTTCCGAATTCGGGTTGCCGCCGTGCAGCTCCATAAGACCGGGGAGGGATTCCATCAGGATTGCAATCTCGTGTCTCCCGGCTTGCCGGGTGAACGCTTCCTCAAACATCAGGTTCAGGCGCTCCACTGGAGATGCGGAGGGCATCTCCCTCAGAATCTTCTGGGCCCAGATCTTGGCCTGCTCGTAAATGAGCTTGTCGTTCATCAGGGCCAAGGATTGCGCGGGAACGTTCGTGATGTCTCTTTTTCCCTTCGTACTGAAGGGAGCCGGGAAATCAAAGGCGAGCATCAGGGTCGGAAGGAAGTTGCGCCGCACCGAGGTGTAGAGAGACCTGCGCCCAGCGCCGTCAAGTGGCCCGCCCCCGGGGCGCCCTCGGCCTACGACGAATTCATCAAGGAAGGTTGGGACGGGGGCCCCACCGATTTTTGTGTCAAGTCGCCCGGAAACGGCAAGCACGGCGTCACGGATGGCCTCGGCCTCCAGTCTCCGAACAGGCATTCGGTGCAGGAGGATGTTATTTGGGTCCGCCTGATCAAATGCAGGGTCAGCGCTGGTGCTGGACTGGCCAAAGGTTTTGGTGAGTACGAGCCTCGCAATAAAAGATTTGATGGACCACTTATGCGTTTCCACAAATTCGTTTGCGAGATAGTCGAGCAGCTCGGGATGAGAGGGGCGTTCGCCCAACCAACCGAAATTATCGACGGTTCGCACAAGTCCGAGGCCAAAGAGCTGGTGCCATATCCTATTGACCATGACCCGGGCAGTCAGGGGGTTTTTCGGGCTGGCGATCTGCCGTGCGAGCTCGAGCCGTCCCGAGGTTTTGCTGTCAATCGGGCTCAGGCCAAAGGCCTTGGGAAGGCCTCTGGTGGCAGGCTCCATCGGTTTCCCCGGATCTCCGCGATCCATGTTATACTCATTCACCCCATTGCCATCCAGCCACGCCACGGCAAGGCGGGATTCCCATTTGACCTCGTTTCGGATCTGATCCAGCTCCTCTAGGTAGGGCCCTGCAATTTGCGACGCTTTCATCCCCGGTTGCTTGATGATCCAGCGCACCACGTGAAGATTATCCTCCTCGACGACTCCATCAGCCAGGTCCTTCCACGCGGCCGAAAGGTCGAGGCGAGTCAGGTTGAGCTGCTTCTGTTCCACAGGGGGAGGTTTGTCTGCCTCCACGACCATGAGGACCTCGAGTGGGCTGCTGCCCTCCGCCCCAAATTCGATATGAGTCCGGAGTCCCGCGTAACGTGACAAGTCATGGCTGACCCATCGCGGGGTGTCTCCATCAACTTTTGGCTTTTGGACCAATCGCCCGTGGAGCGGTCCGGTAATCATGATATGCTGCCCCACCCCGGCGTAAACGGAGGCGTGACCCCGGATCAGATAGTGGAGCCTGCCGGTTTTCAGTTCGAATGCCGGGGTCCGGATCATTTTCCCGGATCGCGAATGACTGTTAAAAGACCCTGAGTCGTTTGCACTGTCGATGATCTTGAGCCCGTTCCAGAAAGGGTCCCGCCGGGCGGCACCGTAGGCGGCGATCTGCAGTGCCGGCTCATTGGCATCTGATCCGAGGAGCAACGATCCCTCGGGAGAAACGCTGGACCCGAAAGAGGGGCCGTCCGTGATCCAGGGCGTGAGTCCGGGCCGGGTGTAATCGGCGATGACCCGAACATTCTGACCACCCTCCCGGCTGATTGCGAGGGGTCCCGGAACCCGGTAGGTGGGCTGCTTGCTTAACTCTGCAAAATGGGGCGCAGCTTCGCGGATGAAATTCTTGAGAACGGTAGGCGCCATTTTTGTGCGCAAGGCGTCGAGCTTCCGTGCCTGGCCCTTATTGACCTCCATGGACTCGTATCGAACCTGCCGATAGCTCGAGCTCGCGACGAATCCAGAGAGTGCGTAGTAGTCCTTCTGGTAGATCGCGTCAAACATGTGGTCATGACAGCGGGCACAGGCGACTGTCAGACCGAGAAAGGTTTTGCTGAGAACGTCGATCTTGTTGTCCGTGCGGTCGCATTCGTCCTGCCGGATATCAACCGGCGAGTGAACCTCTTCCCCGAGGAATGGCCACCCGGTTCCGAGGATTGACTCGTTTGCTTTTGTGGTAGGGTCGATTCGAGGTGATGCAACGAGATCGCCAGCGATGTGCTCTTGCACAAAATTATCGTAGGGGACGTCTGCATTGAAAGCCCGCACGAGGTAGTCCCGGTAGCGCCAGGCGTTAGCGATTCCGAAATCACTCTCATGGCCCCGGGATTCTGCGTAACGAACAAGGTCCATCCAGTGGCGAGCCCAGCGCTCTCCGTAATGGGGAGAGGAAAGCAGGGCGAGGACGGCCTTCTTTCGCCGGTCCTCGCTGCTATCGGAGAGAAACGCCGCTGTAGCCTGAGCCGTAGGCGGCAACCCGGTGATGGCAAAGTTGACCCGGCGGAACCAGTGTCGCGCACTTGCCGGCGGGGCGGGGCTCATCTCGCTTTCCTCGAGGCGAGCAAGAATGAATGCATCGACATTGTCCGTGGGCCACTCCTTCGAGGCGATCTCGGGAATCGGAGCTCTGGCAGGTGATTCCCAGATCCAGGGGAGGCGATCCTTGTATTCCCGGAAGGCAAATTCTCCACAGGCCGACTCCGGCAGGAGAAGGGTGAGCAGCAGTGGGAGCAGGCAGAGAATTCGCATTACAGGGTTTGTTTCATGTAGTATTCCTCCTGCGGCGGGGACTTACAACGGGAAGTTTGACCTCGATTGTCGCGTCTTGGGGCGATGATGCTGACAACAGGAAAAGCCCTGATTTATCCGTCTGTCGAGGCCAGATTGTGGTCTCAGGGCCCCAATATGCAGGATCCTCCGTGCTAGATGAACTTGCCGGGGTTTAGGATGCCGCGGGGGTCCATGGCCAATTTAAGGGCCGAGTGAGCGGAAATCCCCTCTGGGCCCACTGCGTCGGCGAACCACCGCTTTTTAGCGAGTCCGATCCCGTGTTCGCCAGTGATGACGCCCTCGTTTTTGATGATCCAATGGAATAGCTGATCGAGAGCCTGGTCCGCTTTGGCCCGAACAGCCGGGTCCGCATAGTCCTTCACCATGAGGTTGGTGTGAATATTGCCGTCTCCCGCATGTCCGAAGCATGCAATTGCTATTCCGGTGCGATCCTCTAATTGGCTGGCGAACTCCACGAGTTCCAGAAGCTTGGACCTGGGCACGACGATATCCTCATTGAGTTTCGTCAGGCCGGTATTGCGCAAGGAGTAGGAGAAATCGCGGCGTAATTGCCAGACCTTTTCGCAGGCCTCCTCGTTGGGGTGATGCTCGACAGCGAGGGCCTCGAGCTCCTGCAGGAGAATGGCGAGTTCCTTCCGCTCGCTGGCAACCGCGCTGCGCCGCCCATCGATCTCGACGATCAGGTGGGCATTGCCAGCCGGCAGGGCATCAGGGCCTAGATACTCGCGGGCAGCGTCCAGGGTGAAGCCGTCCGTGATTCTGTCTCTTATACACATCTCCGAGCCCACGAGACAGGCAGAAATCTCGT
>CAXEFH010000221.1:0-6160 GCA_963989605.1 uncultured Roseibacillus sp.
TTTTCAAGCAGAAGACGGCATACGAGATTTCTGCCTGTCTCGTGGGCTCGGAGATGTGTATAAGAGACAGACCCAGTCCTCATCAATTAGAGCCATGTCAATCTGCGCGTCCGCGCCCAGCTGAACCTGATCGCTGGCCCGCAGAAAACGGATCCTGGCGAAGTCCCCGAAACCGTCCGCATCGCGGAAGGCCTCAAAGGTCAGCGTAGCGCTGGCCAAGGCGCTGAGATCAATGGCTGGCGAACGGAGCGAAATGTCCGAATCGGCGCCATAGTCTGCCAAGTTCGTGCTCCAGGCGTTGACTGAATCGTCGGCACCTTCGAGTGGCCCGGTGCTGCCGGCGGGCGCGCCCAGTTCCCAAGCGGTCTCTCCACCCTCGTCGTTAACAAAGGTGGTCCAGTCACCCACACCCGATTCAAGGTCATCTGAGAAGGCCACCACCGGCGGCGCATCATATTCTTCGATGACGAAGTAACGACCCGTATCGACCGGCCTAGGAATGGTCAGCGTGTTCCCTGGCGGCGTGGCGGCGATCGCCGCATGAGTGCCAAAGATGGGCCATCCGGAGGGAGCGGGTGGCTCCGTCCCGGGACTGATGGGAGCGGAGGGGTCGATCACGCTCCGCACGTTGTAGAGTTTCCCTGCCTGGCTGTCCCAGCGAAAGTCCAGCATGTCGTTGGGGGCATTCGAGACACTGAACGGAAATTTCGCTGACTTGTTGAAGCTCGCCACCCCACTATTCATAACAGTCAAGATCTGCTCGTCGGTAAGAGCCACCCGGAAAAGCCCGACATCGTCGATGAGCCCGTTCCAGAAAAAGTTGGTCCCGTTGTCTGACCCTGAGCCGATATGAATGTCACGCTGGGAGTTAGCGGAAACCCCGACGACCTGGTTGATCACTTCCACTCCATCGACATACATTTTTCTCCTGGTCTCAGCCGCCTCGTATGTAATGGCCACGTGCACCCAGGTATTGAGGGGCACGGGACCGGCGTTGATCGCATTCCACGCCCCTGAGGGTCCGTTGTTCCCTGCCCAGTAACTCCAGTTGCCACTCGGATTATTGTAGATGATAGGGCCATTCACCGTATCAGAATCTTCCCGGGCCGTGAAAGGAGAATTAAAACCGGAGTTGTTGCTCGAGTTGGCCCAGAGCGCGATAGTGAAGCTGCCCGCCCCGTCAGGGGCCTTTTCACCGGGGTTCAGGGCTGCATCGTAAGGGACATCGATATGGCCGTTGTCAGGAAAAGAGGCTGCGGTCCCCGTGGAGGCATTCGCTCCGGGTTGCCCAAAATTGACTGTTCCCCCGACCACGATACCGTCGAAGCCATTTTCGGTCGCGTCAGAGGCATCTGTATCGAGAGGCCAGTGTGCGATAAGAGGATTGCTGAACTCAACGCGAGCCACGATCGGAATGATCAAGCTAGAAACGATGGGATCATTGGACTCGATCATGAGATCAGCCGCAAAGGAACCTTCCTGCCCGTTGGGGTTGAAGATGAGCGCGACATCGATCGCACCACTACCGGCAATATTGGTGAAATCCCCGACGGAGAAGTTGCCCGCGTCGGATCCGGCCACGGTGATGCTGGATATCTCAAGTTGGCTGATCCCAGAGTTCTCGATCGTGAACTGAATGGCCTGAGCCCCGGCTCCGGAAGCCACCGTTCCAAAGTCGATGGCCGCCGGTCCCGATACGAAGGGATTTCGGAAGGTCATGCGTACGGTGACCACCTTGCTTGGTTCGAGGGGATCATCACTGGCGATATCGAAGGTGGCCTCGAACAGGCCCGCGGCACCAAGGGGGTCAAAGGAGCACGCAAGGTTCGCCGAAGCGCCCGGGGCGATGGGCCCGGGAACGGTGATTACACTGAAGTTAGCGGCATCCGCACCCCCTACGGTAGGAGTCCCGATAATGGTCAGATCCTGCGCTTCTCCAATATTATTGATGGGGATGCTGAAGGTTCCATCGATTCCATCATAGGTTAGATTATATGAGCCGCGGGTGACTAGATTGGGATCGGCCTGCCCGCCTCCTATCCCGTTGTTCATCACCGACTGGATCTCCACCTCGCTTAGGGCTTCGTCCCAAAGTCCAACGTCGTCGATCCGGCCATCGAAGCGAAAGGACGTTCCGGAGTCACCGCCGCCTCCGATGTGGAAATCCTCATCCTCATGAGTAAACCCATCCAGGAGACTACTATTGTTCGGGCTGTAGGCCACTGGATTGCTCGTACTAGCCAGGATGCCGTTGATAAAGAACTGCTTGGTGTTAGTGCCGGCATCATAAGTGATGGCGAGGTGGCTCCACTCATTAACAGCCACCGGAGCGACATTGACAGCATTCCATCCCCCATTCGCACCCGTTCCTCCCCCGTTCCAGAAAGACCACTGACCGCCGGCGCTGTTGTAAATGATGAATCCGTGGCGGAATGCTCCGCCCGGAGCGACATCATCCCGGTTGGTGATCGGCGAACGAAAGCTCCCTCCGCCCGCGGCATCAGGATTGGCCCAAAGCGCCAGGGTGAAACTCTCTGTGTTGAGGGCAGCAGCCCAAGGGACATCGAGGTGGCCGTTGCCGGTGAAGTCCGTGGACTGACCGGTCGCGGCATTGGCTCCCTGTTGGCCAAAGTTGACATCGCCTACCACCACAGCATCGTGCCCGTTGCCGGAGGCATCCCTGCCGTCGTTATCGAGAGGCCACCACGCAACCACCGAAGCACCAGCAGGTTGAGAAATGACAACGCAGGTGATGAGCAAGGTTAAGGCAACCGGCACTCTCGTCATGAACGGAAGTGTTAGAAAAAAATCCGCCGAACGCAAAGCGAAATTCGTGAATTTCGCAAGTTTCCACCCGAGCGGCCGACCTCAGGGCTCTGACTCCACCCGTAAGCGCACGAAGCCTTTTGATTCAGCCGGTAATTGCCAGATCACGCGCTCCAAGCCCACTGCGTTTGGCACTCGATCGATCAAGACGAGCGGTTCAGAAATCCATACCTTCAAGTCACTGGACCACTCCGCCGCAATCTCAACGTCGTCTGCACCGAGGCGACGTTGGTAACTGAAGACAACCCGTTCGGCATCGCGCGAGACAATTGGTTCACCTCCGAGGGCATACCTCAGGGGATCTCCCCCCGCAAAGGGGATGACATCGCTGCCGCCTGGCGTTCCTCCGGGCCGCGCGCTCGATCGCCAATTGCGAGACTCGTTGGGATCTGCCCCGGTTTCTGCCCGCCTCAAGACAATACTATGGCCCCTGCCATCGGCGGCAGTCGGCCATGGTTCTACGTCAAGATAGCTGAAGTTGATGGCGCTGCTCCCCGAAGCATCGTCGATCTTGATACGCTCTCCGCCGTTGGAAAGCGCACTACCATTGGCGAAGGCGCCGGCCACTGGCAACCCGGCACCATGAACGGCCGTGAAGGAGACCAGGTCCCGCACGACCAGCACCCGGGCGCCAGGAGCAAGAGAGGTCACCGCGCTCCCGGTAAAATCAAACTCCACCCCGTCACTGAACCTCACGTTGTTGAGATCGAGCGTGACCGAATCGCTGATATTGATCAACTCGATGAACTCCGCCTCCTCCACGAGGGGGTGATACATGACTTCCGAAACCGTGAGATAGAGCTGCACGTCGCTTGGGACGGGATCAAGCACCGTCTGAGCAACGTGGCGCTCAGTATCGTCAATAAGTGTCAGAGTCTCGCCGAAGTTCGAGAGATGACCCGCATAGTTGCCGAATACGATCCTTGATTCGCGACCGGTGGGACCGGAGGGCCGCATCCGGAAGGAGATCACGTCAGGGCTCAGGAATACCTTACCGCGCTCGGGATCGTTACCGGCGGCCGGGATCACGGCACCTGGCGGGAAGGTAAAGGAAATCCCTCCCTCGATTCTCCAACCACTGAGATCGACTGCGTAATCGTTGGGGTTGATGATCTCGATATACTCGTGATCCTGGTCACCGCTGGCAGGATTGAAATCAATGACTCCAAACCCAACCACCGCATTTGAGGGCTCCGGATGCGGGATCAGTCCGGTCCCGGGTGGCCCGTAGGTCTGGAAAAGGGCCCGGCGCCGATTGCGCAGGGAGGTATTGAGGACATTTGAAACCGTGCCGCTGAGGGTTCCAATTCCCTGGCGCGACCACAGCTGAAAGTCACGGGCCGCATCCAATGAAATCTCGTTTTCCCAACTGTTGATGAGATTCTCGAACCAGCCAATTCCATTGCGGTCCACGCGAAGATACTGATCGGCCAGATTACGCAGGCGCCGCATATACATCTCCCGGGTGATGGGATTGTCCAGAATGGCAGCGTGCATGTGATTTTGCCAGGTCGGGTTGGGATTACCGTTGACCAACTCCTGCGTGTGCCTCGCGTCGCCATAGAGCGGACTGGCCCAATTTTCGTGAGTATTCTTGATTCCAGACGGCAATCCTTGGTCCCCGTCCCATGGGAATCGGAACCATTCCCGGCGATGTGGATCGCGGTAGAGATAGTAATTCTTGGTGAGCTGGTCGTGATTGAAGGGAACCGCCATGGCGGCCATCACGTTTATGTAGTTGGGAAGGTTCACCTCATCGGCGACGTAAGCGAAGCGATTTGGGTTTGCGATGTTGATGTTGGCGGTAAAATCTCGGAGATCGGTGTAGGGGTCATCACGATTGAGCACCTTGCGGTAGAGACTGGTATTCACGGTCGGTGAGAGGGTGGCGGGAACATTGATCGCCTTGTACATCGGACCGGAGGCATCAAACCTGTGGCGCCCCAGAAACTCCTCGTCGATCTGTTCCACGAAGGAGAAGAGACCGAAGTCTGTGCTGTTACGGCGAATCCATATGTACATCGTCTCGGGCGCCGGAGAACCGGCTTCGTTCAGAAAGGCGAAGATCGCATTCTCGCGCACGTAGCCGTCGCGATAGTGAGAGTTGACGTTGAACTCTTCTACTCTGGAGGCTCCCTCTTTCCAGAGGAAGTGTCCCCCGCGGTAGAAATCAAACTTGAACTTGTGCTTCGGCCAGTTGGCCGTGCTCTGTCCACGTATCCGGCAGAAAATATTGTCGTAAAACTGCCCGGCGAAGTAGAGGCTGGCCTGTGTTCCGGCCCGTGTGTCGCTGGCACTCGGATTCTGTACGAACCAGTGCAGAACTGGTAGCGAGGACGTGATGGAGGGATCATCCACCACTGTTCCATGATACTGCGCGGATTCGATGGGATCAGGGAAGGCAGGCGAACGCGTGGTCTCTCCGTTGGCCGTTCCCGCGGTGACGAACCAGCGCACCATCTCCCCCGCGGAGTATGATGAGGATGGAATCGTCGCGCTGAAACTCGCTCCCCCTGCCCTGCTCATTGGCAGGGATATCTCACGCCCGAAGCCGACACGATAAGAGAGAGAGACGGTATCGATCGCGCCCAGCCGGGGTTCGATCTGAACTGTGACAACCAGCGCCTCGTCCTGCCCGGGCGAGAGCGGAAGATGGCTGACACCGAGGATGGCCGGCGATATCGCAGAGAGGCCGGACCCGTTGGCGGCACCCGGAGTGGGCCGCAGGAGAACGGCAGGGCCGCCCCCGGACGGAATCCCGAAGGCAATGTCATCAAACTGGGGCGGATAGCCCGGGGCGAATTCCTGAACGATATCGCCATCTGGCGAAACGAGGGCGAGATACTCACCTCCACCAGCGAGTCTGAAGGAAACATCCAGCGGGCCATCCTTCCCCGAGGCGAAGACCACGAGATAAGCCCGGCTCTCAAGAACCCGCGCAGGAAAGATCCATTTGCCGGGCACGGCAGGATTATCGGTCAGGGACCAGCCCCCCAACTCGATCGCAAAAGGATTCGGATTGTAAATCTCAATCCAGTCTTCCCGGTCACCATCTCTGTCGGTGAGTCCTGTTTCGTTGTCGGCAACGAACTCGTTGAGCACAGGTGGAAGGGGTTCCACGTCTACTCCAACGGTGATTTGAGCCACTGCATCGGGTGGAGAATCGCCAAGGGCAGTGAGCGTATAGGTGGTGGTTACGGCGGGACTGACCATCACGCTCCCCACCGGCCCGGCAACCACACCGACATCTGGTGAGATGGAGAGCTGTCTCTTATACACATCTCCGAGCCCACGAGACAGGCAGAAATCTCGTATGCCGTCTTCTGCTTGAAAA
>CAXEFH010000222.1:0-6149 GCA_963989605.1 uncultured Roseibacillus sp.
TAATGATACGGCGACCACCGAGATCTACACCTCTCTATTCGTCGGCAGCGTCAGATGTGTATAAGAGACAGGGCCGGTTCCGGGCTTCTCAAGGGAAAGGTTGAGGGCGGGGTGCTGTTTCCACCAGCCCAGACCGTCCGGGAGTATGGCGACTTCTTGATGCATCTCGAGTTTCAACTTCCCTACAAGCCCAGGTCACCCCTGAGCAGTCAGGATCGTGGGAACAGCGGGGTCTACCTTCACAACAGATACGAGGTTCAGGTTCTCGACAGCTTCGGGCTCGTTTATGATCCTGCTTACGTTAAAGTGAAGATCCGTTCCGACCCGCGGCAATGGTGCGGCTGCTTCTACCGTTTTAAAACTGCTGACACACCCATGTGTCTGCCACCACTGACGTGGCAGACATACGACATTGAATTTACAGCTGCGCGATTCGGGAAAGATGGTGCCAAGACGTCGGATGCGGTCATTACCGTGTTACATAACGGAGTGAAAATCCATGATGCGGTCAAGTTGCCAAAAGGCACGGGCATCGGTGGGACCCGTCCCGAGGTTGCCGAAGGTCCGATCATCTTCCAAGGTCATGGTAACCCGGTTGCTTTCCGGAATATCTGGATCCTGAGGAAGTAGCTATGACGAGAAGTCCCAGTATCCTTACTTCCTGCCCTCACCCGTCAGGAGAGATCTGATCTCGGAGCCCAAGGCGTCCCTTACCTGTGGCGGTTCCCGTTCTTCCGGGAGGGGAACAGAAACCGGGCAACCCAACCCGCGACTGCACTGGGCCCCGGCTCCGGGACGAAAACATATTGAGCAATACGGTCAAGCATGGGGACTTGTGGACAAAGGTGACGACTGTCTTTTTGCTCCGGTCGCCCGGAAGACCATATCTTCTCCTGTTAGAGAGAGCAAGTGATTTCCGTCTCCGGTCCGGAAGAGTCATCATCAGCTCATCGAACCGGCCACAGAAATCAGAAGCCCGCGACGCGCCACCCTTCGCGATACTGGCGCCTGAGAAGACTGTTTGCCTGACTGCTATTGGTAATCGCCATCTTTTCAGCGTCCCACTTCAGTGGAGTATCAGGTGTCCGGATGGCCACTGTTCCCAGAAGGATGGCCTCTGTCATTGGACCGGTCTGCTCAAAGTAGGACTCATTCTTGGCTGTCCCGTGAATGGCATCACAGAAGTGGTGATAATGGTCTCGCGGCTCAAGTACGGGAGCCTTGACGCCCTTGAATTTCTCCGGAGGGAGCAGGGTGGGCATCGCTCCATTGGGAAGGACGATTGCTCCCTCGGTACCAATTACCATGGCAGATTCATGTGGATAAGGCTTGGTAGGAACAAGGGACTGGACCTCTTCGGGTGGGTAGAAGAGCCCATCGTACCACTCAACGGTAAGCTCCTCCTTTTCAGTCATGGTCGTGCCGGGGAAGACCCAGGTGATATGATCACTTTGCGGCCAGGTATCTCCCTGTCTAATCTTGGACTGTTTCCAGGATTCCTGCACCCGGGCACTCACGGTCTTGGGCGCGGTCAGCTCCAGGGCCTTCCAGGTGGCATCAAAGACATGGCATCCGATGTCACCCGACCATCCGGTTCCGAAGTCCAGCCACGAACGCCACTTCCCGGGATGATAAATATTTTCAGCGTATGGGCGAGGGGGGGCTGTTCCGGTCCACAGGTCCCAGTTCAGGTGCCCGGGTGCCTTCTGGGGGTTTTCCGGCCGGGGACCCACGAATCGGTAGTCCTTGATGGCACCGGGACGATTGGAGCACAGAACGACTCGTTTCACTTTTCCTATCAGCCCATTCTTAATCCAGTGAACGAAGGTGCGGTCTCCATTTCCGGAGGCGGCCTGGGTTCCTAGCTGGGTCTTCACGCTGGCCTTGCGAGTCGCTTCGGTCAGAAGTCGCACTTCGGCGACATCATGACAAAGTGGTTTCTGGCAGTAGACATGCTTACCGCTCTCCACGGCATTGATAGCTATTGGGAAATGCATGTGGTCTGGTACGGTAATGTTTACGGAGTCGACCTTTTCCCCCTCTGTTGCCAACAACTCGCGCCAGTCTGAGTAGATACGGGCATCTGGCACTTCCCTCGCAGCACGCGCCAGCCGATTGCTGTCCACGTCGCAAATAGCCACGACCTCGGTCTTCCCGTGAGCCCTGAACTTGTTGAAATCGTTCCATCCCATTCCCCCAACGCCGATGCAGGCATGCTGCCCCCGGCTATTGAGGTCCGCAGCCCGCGTGGCTGCGGGTGCCGCTAATGCTACTCCGGCAGCGGTCTTGATTAATTTACGGCGAGTCATCTTCATGCTCTCTCCGGTGTAGAGAAAGAGTCGCCGGATGGCAAGTTGAGACCCTGCCGTTTGCGGGAACCGTTTTTTGGTTTGGCCTTGCCCTCGCGGGGCCTTTCATCCCTTGTATTTAAAGCTCTATGAAGAAAGATTCCTCCCGCCGCCGATTCCTCTCGTCCACCACCTTGGCCGCCGCTGCCACTACCCTGCCTCAACGACTTGCCGCCCGGGATTCCGTCGCCGGCGAGGGGCCTTCTCTCGAGGGACGAATCTTCAAGGCTGTGAAGGGAGGTAAGCAGGGAGGAGAGACCCCTCTCCAATTCTTTGAGCGGCTGAAGAAACTCGGGTTTGACGGTGTTGAAAGCGGTAATGCAGGACAGGCGGCAGCCTATGCCGAAGCGACCGAAAAAACCGGGGTCATGTTTCATGGCCTCGTCTGTGGTTGGCACTGGGGCGGCAATCGCCTGAGCAATCCCGATGCTGAAGCCCGGGCCAAGGGCCTTGTCCAGATGGAAAGCGACATTCGTAACACCTATCGACTCGGGGGTTCCTCGGTTCTGCTCGTGCCCGGCAGGGTTGGTGGTCCGAACGAGACCCATGAGCAGGTCTGGGATCGCTCCATCGCCGAGGTTAAGAAAATCCTTCCGCTCGCCAGCCGACTCGGAGTGAGAGTCCTCATTGAAACGGTTTGGAATGGATTCTGCGAGTCTCCTGCCGTCTTTCGTGATTACATTGATGCCTTCGGAAGTCCATGGGTGGGCGCATACTTCGATATTGGAAACATGCAGAAGTTTGCCCCGGCGGAGGAATGGATTCGTACTCTGGGACACCGAACCGTGAAGCTGGACATCAAGGACTGGGGAAAAAAGAATGGGTTCTGTCGCCTTGGTGAAGGAGATGTCGATTGGGACAAGGTTCGCAGCGCTCTTGAGGAAGTTGGGTTTTCTGGATGGGCCACCCGCGAAGGACGGGACAAGAACATAGAGGATACCTCGGCCCTGATTGACCAGTTACTCATTGGGAAAGGCTGAGAGAATGCTTCTTTCGCCTGCGACTCTGGATCCCTCAGGGGGCACTCGTTTCAAGAGCTTCTTTTACCGCCCTTGAGACTTTCATAGCCAGCAGCGCCGATCCATCCCGGGTAAAGTGGACGTTTCCGGGGCGGATTCCGACTTGTGCCATGCGATTTGCCATCAGGGCATGGAGGTCATTTACAGCCACCTGATGCTTTCGCATGATGGCGAGGGCGGCGCGGTTGTAACGAATGTCATCTCCCATCTTTCTGCCGGCCTCGCCCTCTGGCACCGGGGTGGTAGTTGCGAAAATCAGGCGCGAGCCTGTCTGTTTCATCCGGACAACCAGTTTCTCAAGATTTGCGGCGTATTCCTGCAGGGAATGCGTCACCGATCCATTCTCCTTGTCTCTGTTGCCCTGGTTCTTCGAGTCCGGATGCCGGTAGCACAGATCATGCAGTCCCCAGTTGAAGTGAATCACATCCCACTTTGAGGAGCCCAGCCATGCTTCGATATTTTGCAGCCCCTTACTCGTTGGACCACCGTTGGCAGGGATTCGATGCACATTGGCAACCCCCTGCAAGGCTTTGCGGGTCGGCAGGGTATACCCGATCGAAATCGAATCCCCTATGAGCAGGATCCGCGGGAGACCCGGAACGTCCGTTATGGGAGAGAGCGGTTGGTTTTCTCCCTTGGCGCTGCAAGGAGTTATCAGGTGAGTGAACAGGCAGAGGGTGAGGGTGAGGCGCATGATGAAGAAGGTGAGCACCATGAGGCCTCATTCAAAGGAGCATTGACCCCTCCGATCGATTATTTGAAAGAATTTTGGCGTCAAGAGGTATCAGGGAGGCTAAGAAACGCATCGCTACTATGAGAATTATCTACATCCTACTTATCACGGGCCCTCTGTTTGCCAGCCAGCTTTGGGCTGAGGAGAAGGGAAAATTAGTCAGCAGAGCTGTCGCCAAGGAAAACGGTGAAAAGGCGAAGCCCGCGAAGGAGAAGGCATCCAAGGAGCCAGCTGCCAAGCAGAAGGCCGCGAAGGCGAAAGCCGCAAAGAAGGCTGCGAAGGATAAGGCGGCGAAGGATAAGGCTGTGGAGGATAAAGCTGCGAAGGAGAAAGCTGCGAAGGAGAAGCCCCCCAAGAAACCCTCTAAGCGTTAGTCTGCCAGAGAGATTACAGGCTCGAAAAAACACGGAGACCCTGCACGTCCCTCTCGGGGAGAAAGAGTTTTCTGCCGGGAGGTATTTTGGGTTTGGGAGTCTCCAAAAGCTGCAATTTTGGTTCCGACCGGGGCTTGAATTCAGTTAAGTGGTGGGTAACCGTGCTCCTGCATGAGGTTTGGTTTACTCATCACCTTATTTCTGCTGCCGACTGTGGGTTACGCAGTCGAGTATGAGGATGATATTCTTCCGATCCTGGAGGACCATTGCCTGAAGTGCCATGGACCTGATACCCAGAAAGCTGGGTTACGTGTAGACCAGAGATTATCTCTTCTTCGTGGTGGTGACGGGGGATTCCCTTCCCTGGTCCCGGGAAATGCGGCAAAGAGTCACCTGATCGAGCGGATCCGAAGCAGCGACGCCAGTTTACAGATGCCTCCTAAGGGTGAGCGTCTAAGCGAAGAGAAGATTGAAGCTCTTGAACGATGGATCCGGAACGGCGCCGAGTGGCCAGGTCAGATGCAGGCGCTCGAAGCAATCCAGTCGAACCACTGGTCCTTTACCCCGGTGGTTCGACCCAAGGTTCCTGCGCACAGCGGAAATCCGATTGATTTCTTTGTCAATGCGGAGCTTGCCGAAAAGGGGCTGACCGCAAATGGTCCGGCTGAACCGCGCTCACTCATGCGGCGGGTTTCGACGGTTCTCACCGGGCTTCTTCCCGAGCCGCGGCGAGTGGCCAGATTCGTGGCGGATTACGCGGCGGATCCCGACGGGGCCTACAAGGGGTTAGTGGACGAGCTTCTCTCCTCTCCTCACTTCGGTGAACGCTGGGCGCAGCACTGGCTGGATGTGATCCGCTGGGCGGAATCGAATGGTTCTGAATCCAATCTCTATCGAAAGAACGCATGGCATTACAGGGACTACGTAGTGAGGGCTTTCAACGAAGACCGTCCTTACGATCAATTCATACGTGAGCAGATTGCAGGGGACTCCCTTGGCTCCGGGGAGGCTACCGGTTTCCTCGTCGCAGGCCCGCACGTCCCTGCCGCCACGGTGGGGCGTGAACCATCGGCGATCCGGCAGGCGCGGGCTGATCGTATGGACGAGATCCTGCAAACCGTTGGAGCGTCTGTCATGGGGATGACGATCGGATGTGCCCGCTGTCACAACCACAAGTTTGATCCCATCAGCATCACAGATTACTACGCCATGGCTGCGGTCTTTCAGGATATCGAATTCGGAAGCCGCTTTCCTGAATTTGACCCTGCCCATCCACGTCGGAAGCAGGGCGAGGCACTGTGGTCCAAGATTGCAGAACAGAGGAAAAAGCTTCGGCAAACAGGTGGCTGGGAGGAGGACTGGGGCGCCTTTCGTGAGTGGCATTTTGGAGCCGTTGAAACCAGTGCAATCCGGCTTCGTTTCAAGAATCCCAGCGTCACCATAGATGAGTTGCAGGTCTTCGGGCCGGCAGAGAGGAATGTTAATCTTGCCCACCATGGAAAGGGCGCCAGAGCCCTCGGGTTCCCTTCCGAGGGAAACGAAGGGCGCCATCCCGTGGAGCGTGTGAATGATGGAGATTTTGGAACAATGGCGTGGCGTGGGAGAGCGGACCAGAAGTCAAAGGAAAAACCATGGGTCCAGCTGAACTTTGTGGAGGCAGTGGAAATCGATCGCG
>CAXEFH010000223.1:0-6128 GCA_963989605.1 uncultured Roseibacillus sp.
ATTCCGCACCCGCCGACACCCCTGATCCCGAGAACGCCCCCTCAGACGACGACGCTCAGGACCCCGTAGAAACCCCTCAAACGACCGCAGAAGCACCACAGGAAAGCTCCCTGCCCCCTGACGACGTCGCCGCGATCGACGAACTGGGCACAGTCTACCAATCCCTGCGGCAGGAACTGGCCAAGGTAATCATTGGTCAGGACGAAGTGGTCGAGCAACTCGCGATCTGTCTTTTTTCGAGGGGCCACGCGCTTCTCATGGGTGTTCCCGGGCTGGCCAAGACCCTTCTGGTCTCCAGTGTGGGTGAGTGCATGGATCTTTCATTCAGCAGGATTCAGTTCACCCCTGACCTGATGCCCGCTGACATTACTGGAACGGACATCATTCAGGAGAGTGCCGTTACCGGAAAGCGTGAGTTCGAATACATCAAGGGACCAGTCTTCGCGAACCTACTTCTTGCAGACGAGATTAACCGGGCGCCAGCCAAGACGCAGTCCGCCCTTCTTGAGGCGATGCAGGAAAACAAAGTGACAGCTCTTGGCCATACCTATGAACTCGATAAACCATTCTTCGTTCTCGCTACCCAGAACCCGATCGAACAGGAAGGCACCTATCCTCTTCCGGAAGCACAGCTCGACCGCTTCATGTTTCTTGTTGAAGTAGACTACCCCTCGGAAGATGAGGAGCGTCGTATTGCACGTGAGACCACCGGCGTGGACCACGACAGGCTTAACGCTCTGATCACCGGAGAGGAGGTTCTTGCATTCCAGAAGCTGGTTCGCCGCATGCCAGTCCCTGATCACATCTACGACTACGCGGTTGAAATCGTAAGGAAGACGAGACCGAACTCGGACGATGCCCCGGCCTGGATCAGGGAATATGTAGGATGGGGCGCCGGACCCCGGGCCGTTCAATACCTCGTCCTCGGTGCAAAGGGTCGCGCTGCTCTCCGTGGTAATTATATGGCTTCCCTTGAAGACATCGAAGCTGTTGCGGTCCCGGTTCTGACGCACCGGGTGATCACTAACTTCGCGGCAGAGAGTCAGGGCATGACATCCAAAAGGGTGGTCGAGCGCCTGATTGAGGAAATGAGGGAGGACTAGGACAGACGGGCGTATCGAGGAGTCCCCATAACCCTCCGCGATGAGTAATAATAAATCTGAGAACTCTCCCGGGTCGTGAAATACGACTTCCTAGACTCCAACGTCCTCTCTCGCCTCGGCGCGCTGCCGGTCGAGGCCCGTCTTGCCATGGTCGGTAACGTCGTGGGGAAGCATCGCTCCCCGCACAGGGGTTCATCGGTCGAGTTTGCTGAATATCGCAAGTACGTCCCGGGTGACGATACCCGGAGACTGGACTGGAAGGCCTATGCCCGGAGCGACCGACACTACATCAAGGAGTTTGAAGCAGACACGAACCTGCGGGCCTATTTTGTCGTCGATTGCAGCGGATCGATGAAATACGCCTCTGGTGAGTTCCCATCCAAGATTCAATTCGCCCGAAGATTCGCTGCAACCATGGCCTATCTGCTCGTCAATCAGGGAGATTCTGCTGGTCTCTCATGCTGCGATGAGACCATTCACCTGGAACTCCCCCCCAGCAGGCGTCCGGCCCACCTCCAGAACTTCTTCGAGGTTCTCGGAAAGCTGGAGCCAAGGGGCGAAACCGGACTCGTCGACGCTCTGCACACCGTTGCAGAGAAAGTCGGCCAGCGAGCTCTCATAGTGATCCTCTCCGACCTCTTCTGCGACCAACAGGCTCTCGCTGATGCTCTTCAGCATCTCCGCTACCGGAAACATGACGTGGCTGTATTCCATCTCATGGACCCTCAGGAAATCCATTTCGATTTTACCAGACCCCACCGTTTCGTTGATCTGGAGGACAGCACCACTGTAGTCGCCGAACCGAATTTGATCGCAGAGGAGTACACCGCTGCGATCCAGGAATTTCTCACGACCACCGAAGCCAGTTGCCATGACGTGCGGGCCGACTACCACCTCGTCACCTCGGATCAGAATTACGAGGAGGTTCTCCGCGACTTCCTGACAAACCGCTTGCCTAAAAAAGGGAAAAAATGACCTTCCTACAACAGGCCATGCTCTGGGGACTCTTCGCGGTCTCCGTTCCAATCATCATCCATCTGCTGAACCGGCGGAGATTCCGCACCGTCGATTGGGGAGCAATGCAATTCCTGCTCAAGGCCACGAGAGATTCACGGGGCAAAAAACGGCTCAAGCATCTCCTGATTCTTCTCTTCCGATCACTGGCAGTTGCCGCTCTGGTCTTCGCAATTGCCCGACCACTGGCGGGAGGATTCCTCGGCTGGGGGGGCGGCCAGGTAGAAACGGTGATTCTCATCCTCGACCGGTCGGCAAGTATGGAGCGCTCGGAGAAGGATATCCAGGTTACGAAGCGGATGAGTATTCTCTCCAAGGTCGCAGAGGCGATGAGTGAGCTTCAGGAAGCACGCCTTATCGTAATCGACAGCGCCACAGGGAAGGCGCAGGAGGTCCCCTCCCCGGATGTACTTCCTGAGCTCTCCTTCACCGCTCCAACCGACTCCGGAGCGGATATTCCGGGCATGCTGATTACTGCTCTCGACTATCTCAAAGAGGCCAAACCGGGACGCAGCGAGATCTGGGTTGCATCAGACCTCCAGCGAGAAAACTGGGCTCCTGATGATAGCCGATGGGAAGCCTTTAGGGCCTCCATGGGAGAAGAAGAATTTCAAGCCAAGATCCGAATTCTTGCCCTCAACGGGCGCGAGCGAAACGACTTTTCAATCAGGGTTGCATCGGCCCGCAGGGAATCAGAGGAGCTCGTTCTCGACCTTGAGCTGACCCGTGAGGAGGATAGCGGACCGACCACCGTAACCCTAAACATTGATCACATGGGTGCAGGTTCCGGCAGCGAGGTGGCCTTCGATGGCCAGAGTCAGGCTTTCCGGAAACGCATCGCACTCACGGGCACCTCCGGAGAGGGCTACGGATGGGTTGCGATCACCGACAACGCCAACAAGAGAAACAACGTTTCCTTCTACGCGTATGGCGAGGAAGCTCCCGTACAATCCTACCTTATCGCTGAAAGCTCGACTGACGAGGAAACTTTGAAATCTCTCACTGCCGCGCTGGCCCCGGGATTCGCCAACCAGAAGGTAACAGTCCGCAGCCCTGAACTCGCCTACCAAGTGAACTTCGATTCTGCCTCGCTGGTTGTCTGGAAGGCCCCAATTCCCCAGCCCCCGGTATCAGACCAGCTATTCGACTATGTCAAGAATGGGGGAATTGTTGTCTTTCTTCCGCCCTCCGAAAACTCAAATGCTTCGTTCGGTGGACTCTCATGGGCAGAGATAAGTGAGTCCCCCGGCGACAAGTATTTCATCGTCAAGGAATGGGAACGAGGAGATGGAGCATTCCGCGATGCCTCTGACGGGTCCCCGCTGCCTGTCGATCGAATTCGAGCCATCAAGCGACGCGGCATCAGCGGCGATTATACCTCTCTGGCGGATTGGGTCGACGGCGAACCCTTCCTCGCCCGGCGTGTTATTGAATCGGGGCAGGTTGTCTTTCTCTCCACCCTGCCGAGTTATACATGGTCTAACCTTGAGCAAACCGCCTTGCATCTGGTAGCGCTGCAACGCAGCCTGAACGAAGGCAGTCGCCGAATGGGGGCCCGTTTTTTCACGGTAGCCGGTGAGGCTTCCTCTCTTCCCGCGGGAGATGAGATTCGGTCCCGGGTGGACTCCTACGACGAGGCCACCGGCTCTGGAGATGCGAACTTTGAAGCCGGGGTCTACCGGCTGGGTGAACGGCTGATTGCCGCGAACCGTCCTGCTGAAGAGGACTCCCTGGAGGCGCTCACCGGAGCCGATCTCGAAAGTGCTCTTGCTGACACCGGATATAGTCTTCTCGAGGAACAGGATGCCTCCGGTGACAGCAGCCTCTCTCGGCCAGTCTGGCGCTGGTTCCTCATAGCCATGCTCCTCTTCCTGATCCTTGAGGCCCTGCTCTGTCTCCAACCACGCCGACCTGTGACTGGAAGCGAACCTTCACCCCAACCTCTGACGTGAGTTTCAATATTGGAAACCTCTACTTCAGTGCGCCTCTGCCCATCGTGATCACCGGCTTGGGCGCATGGCTCTTCATTCTGATCCTCTGTTTCGTCTCTCTCAAACGAAGCGCGAGGCCGCTTCGAACCGGTCTGCTGGAGTTCCTTCGCCTGGTCTGCGGAACAATAACTGTATTCTTTCTATTGAACCCAGAGTGGAGGAAGACCATTGAACCGGTAAAACAGCCGGAGATCATCATCCTCCACGACAGGTCCGGGTCCATGTCGACTGCGGATGCCCGTCTACCGGGCACATCAGGCGATTCTGGAGAAGTGGTCACCCGGAGGGAAGTATCGGAAGCAATCCTCAAGACCGAATTCTGGAAGCTTCTCGAGAAAGATGGGAAGAACCGTGTCTCGGTGGAATCGTTTTCTGAAGCCCCGGAAAACGACGACACGGAGGCCAATGTCCTCGCCGTCACGGATATTTACTCTGCCCTCTCCGACCGGATCGAGGACCGCCCGGACCTTCGCGCCGTCATCATGATTGGAGACGGCGACTGGAACGCCCGGGAGAAGCCTGCACCGGTCGCAGCTGCCCAGAAAATGCGTCTGCAGGACATTCCTCTTTTCTCTGTTGTCACCGGGGCTCCCAAGCGCCTGCCTGACCTTGATCTGCTTGCCGTAAAGGCTCCTACCTATGGAATCGTGGGAGAAAACGTCCAGATCCCTTTTACGATCGAATCGTCTCTTGATCGCGACGTGCGCACTATCGTTCGCATTCGAGATCAATCGGGGATTGAAAAAACCAAGAACATAACAATACCAAGAGGAAGCACCTTCTACGATGCCATCCTTTGGCGCCTCCAAAAGGAGGGGAGCTCTACCCTGGAGCTCTCGATTCCCTTCGCAGATGGAGAACTGGTTGAGAAAAACAACAGCCGCAGATTCAATATCGCAGGCCGTCCAGAATCAATCCGGGCTCTGGTCATCGATACCCTGCCGCGCTGGGAATACCGATTTATCCGAAATGCTCTTTCGAGGGACCCTGGTGTTGAGGTTGATTGTCTTCTCCTGCATCCCCAGCTGGGGGAAGGCGACGGTCCCGATTACATCACGGCCTTTCCGGAGAAACTTGAGGAGCTTCAGCAATACGATGTGGTTTTCATCGGGGACGTCGGAGTCGGTGAGGGAATGCTCACGGAAGAACAAGCTGAACTGCTGAAGGGCCTGGTTGAAAATCAGGCCTCAGGTATTGTGTTCATCCCTGGCTGGCAGGGCAACCAGTTCAGTCTGCTTGAGAATGAACTGGGGGGATTGATGCCCGTCGTGCTTGATGAAGCCCTCAAAAGCGGTCAGGAGGAGACCACGGATTCGCCCCTCTCTCTCACCACCGAGGGTCGAGGCTCACTTCTGACGATGCTGGGAGATACCGAGGAAGAAAACCCCAACATCTGGCGTAGCCTCCCGGGGTTTTACTGGCATGCCCCTGTCATCCGCGCCAAGAGTGGGACCGAGGTGCTCGCCGTTCACGCCAACCGGCGGCACCCAAAGTATGGGCATCGAATTCCTCTTATCGTGACGAGTAGGGCAGGCAACGGGAAAGTCCTCTTCATGGGCATCGATTCGGCATGGAGATGGCGCCGTGGAGTCGAGGATCTTTACCATTACCGATTCTGGGGTCAGGTGGCTCGATGGATGTCCTACCAGCGGAACATGGCAGCCGGTGAACGTGTGCGGCTGTATTTTACCCCTGAACGTCCCTTGCCGGGCGAGAACGTGACCATTAATGCCAACGCCTTTCAGGAGAGTGGAGCCCCTCTGGAAGAGGGAACCGTCCTGGTTGATCTTACTGCTCCTGATGGAAGCGTCCGAAGGTTCGAACTCGCCCGGGAAGACGGTTCCTGGGGCTCTTTCACGGGGAGGTTCAAGGTCACAATGCCGGGCGATTGGATCATTGCGGCTCGTACCTCTGAAAGCGAGGAAGGTGCCGTGAAGACGAGAATTATCGCCGAAGGAGCTCAGATTGAGAAAACCGGGCACCCCGCCCGCCCCGACGTGCTTGCTGAGCTCTCTCGTGT
>CAXEFH010000224.1:0-6127 GCA_963989605.1 uncultured Roseibacillus sp.
GCCAGAAGGCTGGCTGCCTCCTCGTCGCTGATCTCTCCTCCCTCCTTTTCATCGAGAACCACGTCATAAAAAATCACCCTCCGTCGAGCCATAACTCGCCGGGATACTTCATCATAGAAGGCTCCTTCTTCTTCCCGGAAACCGAAAGGGAACAAATCCCGCAACCAAGCCTCCTCGACTCGCACGGCATGATTGAGTCTCACTGACAACTCGCGTCCCTGTACCTCGGTAATTCCGGTGGCAACCAGCACGTCAGCATCCCGAGCTACACTTCCCTCATCAAGTTTACCCCTTCGTCCTGCGACCACCCGACAGGAGAGCGATCCCCGGCTGGTGCGCACTGCGACATGATCACCATAGGCCGCTAACAACGCCCGCCCCAGAGGAAGACGAAGTTCCTCCATATCTACATGTCCTCTCCGAATCGACGGTCTTCCTGCCAGCCCACAAAGCTGCTTCCATGATTGCAGGATTTCCCGGGCCTGCCGCGCATGAATACCCAGATCACCGCACCTGAATGGATCAAAGCGCACATCCTCTGCAGCTTCGCAAGCCCTCCACTCTGCCTCAAAGTCAGACCGGTCCCCCGGCTCCTGAAACCGTTCCTTCTGCGCACGGGTAGCCTTCCTCGTGAATATTCCCTCCCCCTGAAGCGCTGCGGCGGCGAAACAGGCCTCGGCGACGCATCCTTCCTTCTTGGCGGCCTCGAGTAATCGGGCCGCACGCGGATGAAGTGGATACCGTGCCATGAACTGGCCCACTTCGGTCACGCAGCCCTTCTCATCAATCGCACCCAGAATCTCCAGAAGATGCTCGGCCCGCCGTAGGGACTCTTCCGCAGGCACATCCAGCCAGCGGAACGCACGGATCTCCCCTACGCCCCCTGACTTGAGATAGAGAACGGCCTCAGAAAGATCGATCCGATGTACTTCGGGCTGCTCGAATCCCGGACGACGAGCATGATCCCGCTCGCTCCATAATCTGACACACCTCCCCGGTCCGGTCCGCCCCGCACGCCCGGCACGTTGCTGAGCCGAGGCCTGGGAAACCTTCCCCACCGTAAGGGTGTCGATCGCCCTCCGGGAATCATAGGATGCCATCCTTACCAATCCGGAATCAATAACTGCAGCAACTCCATCGATCGTGATCGAGGTCTCTGCCACGTTGGTCGCTACAATGATTCGCGGGGCCTTGCCCGGACTTACTGCTTCTGTCTGGGCAGTGGGAGACAGGCCTGAATAGAGTGGCTTGATTTCCCATCCCCTCGACCACGAACTTCTCTCAAGAAGCTCCACAGTTCTCCGGATCTCAAAGGCCCCCGGCAGGAATATCAGGATTCTCGGCCCATTACCTGCTCCTGATTCCTTCCATTCGCGCAGCGCCTTAAGCTCGGATCGACAAGCTGTTCCAACCTGTTCCCAGACTGGAATGCTCTCCATCGCTCCCTGCTTTCCCCGCCGTGGGGCAGGAGGAGGCTGGTAAACGATCTCGACTGGATACATTCGCCCACCAGCCTCCAGTAAATCGCAAGGCTTCAGGTAATCGAGCAGTTCCACCGTTTCCAACGTAGCGGACATCACGAAGACCTTCAGATCCGATCGTGATCCCTCCTGAACGTCCAGAACTCGAGCCAGCGAGAGATCCGAAGCCAATCTTCTCTCATGGAATTCATCGAAGAGAACTGCTCCCACGCCGTGGAGTTCTGGATCATCCCGCAACCATCTCTGCAGCACGCCGTCGGTGACATAGACAATCTTGCTATTCTCCGTGTAGCGCGCATCGAACCTTACAGCATATCCCACCTCGTTTCCCACTTTAACTCCCAGCAGGCGCGCTACGAATCCGGCAAGCAACCGCGCAGCAATCCGACGGGGTTGGACTACGATGATCATGCCACCGATCTCACCGGTTTCCAGCAACATAACGGGGACCCCTGTGGACTTTCCTGACCCGGTAGGTGCCTTGAGCAATACTCGACCGCCGCCGTGCACGCATTTCTCTATTTTTTCCCGGATTTTGAATACAGGCAGCTCCACTCCCCCCTTCTTAGTCTCCTGAACCAGACAGCCAAACTCTATTTCGCTGTCTCAAACACAGCTGACCCTATTGCTACAGACCTCGTTTTGCTCTCGGATTTCTTCAATCTAGCCTCTCAGGGGCGGACTTATTTCTTTGCACGATCCCCCAAACCAAACTAACTTAGGCGCATGACAAACACTTTAGCGTTCATCGGTGGCCTTGGCGGTCCGGAGATCGCGGTCATTTTCGTCATCGTCCTCCTGCTCTTCGGTGCAAAAAAAATCCCCGAGCTTGCTCGTGGACTTGGCAAGAGCATGGGCGAATTCAAGCGGGCCAGAGATGACTTTGAGGACGAGATCAAGATGGCGGAGATGGAGGTTTCCAAGGAAACCGAGGAAAAACGGGTCCCAACAAAAGAAGCACCACATAAGGAAGAAGCATCCGAGCCCTCCTGATGCTGCGACGCCGAGTCAGATTGATCCTCTTACGCGCCCCGCAACACGCCGGGGCGTTTCTTTTGCTCTCGCTCGGTCTGCTCTTCAGCAGCTGTGATGAGACAACGAAAACACCTGATTGGGAACTTCCCGGAGACGTCCAGAGGACAGAATCAAGTCTCTCCGCCGGACAGGAACCGGAGTCCCCTCCAAACCAGGAACGCCCACCGGACCCGCAGCAGGATAATGAATCCCTAACGGGGACAGAGCTCCGCTTTCTTTCCTATAACGTCAAGAACTACCTGACGATGTCACGCTATGTCGACGGGGAGAGAAAAGACCGCCGCAAACCAGCGAGAGAGGTTGACGCGCTCGTGGAAATTATTATCGAGGCCCGTCCGGACATCCTCGGGATCTGCGAAATCGGAACACGTGAAGACCTCGTTGAACTACAAACAAAACTTGCGGATGGAGGTCTTCGTCTTGATTACACCGAACACGCGGGAGGGGCGGATACAACCCGGCAACTGGGTTTGCTGTCACGCTACCCCATTGTGGCAACGGACTCTCAGGGCGCTGGTGGATCCCTGACCTACAAGTCCGTCGACGCAGACAATCGCCCAAAGGAATTCGAGATGCAGAGAGGCATTCTGGATGCCACCGTCGCGATAGGCTCCCAGCAAATCCGGTTTCTTGGAGTTCATCTGAAATCCAAGCGTGAAATACCCGAGGGCCATCAGGATCTCATGCGACGTCACGAGGCGTATCTCCTGCGAAAACATGCTGACAGTATTTTGGAAGACAATCCCGAGGCCCTGCTCTGCGTTTATGGCGACCTCAACGATACGAGACGCGAAAGCCCGGTACGGTCGATCCAGGGGCCAACCCAGTCCACTCGCTATCTTGAACCACTCCATCACACGGATTCCAGAGGCCATGTGTGGACGCATTACTGGGAATATCAGCAAGTCTACTCGCGCTTCGACTACGTTCTTGCCAGCAGGTCTCTCCGGCCCCTCTTCAATCAGAAGGAAAGTTATATCATCGACAGTCCCGGCTGGAGCAAAGCTTCAGATCACAGAGCTCTCGTCAGCATCTTTAAGCTAGAGAGGTAAATCCCTCTCACTTCTCAACCAGAGACTCAGCCCGGCCAGAACGATCTGACTCGACCGCCCCGAGAACCTCTGCTTCCGGAGGGAAATCCGCACCGTGGCGAGAGTTACCTGACGGCGGGTCACTCGCGACATGCCACACTGACTGGGAAACCTCCTCTCCCTGCTGAACCCGGGACTCAGCCCGCTTCGCCAGATCTGACTCGATCGCATCGATAACATCTTCTTCCGGATGGAAATCGGCTGCGTGGTAGGAACTCCTTACCAGAGGGCCACTCGCTACATGCCTAAAACCTCTCGCAAGTGCAATCTCCCTTAATTCATCAAAACGATCCGGTGTGATGTAGTCGACAACCGGCAGGTGCATTGCAGTGGGTCGGAGATACTGCCCCATCGTCAGCACAGTCACCCCATGCTCAAGAAGATCATCCATCGCCTGGAGGATTTCCTCCTCCCTCTCACCAAGACCAAGCATGAGGCCACTTTTGGTTGCCACCTTTCCCTCAACCATATCCTTAGCTTTCTTCAGAACGGTCAGAGACCGACCATACTTAGCCCTGCTACGAACCAGCGGAGTCAGTCGCTCAACGGTTTCAATATTATGATTAAATATGTGGGGGCGAGCTTCCATCACCATTTCGAGAGCCCAGTCCTTATCGTTGAAGTCCGGCACTAGGACCTCGATGATGATCCTCGGATTGGATTTGCGAACCGCCTCGATCGTCCTCTGAAAATGACCGGCTCCACCGTCCTTCAAATCATCACGGGCAACCGCCGTTATTACGATGTGGTTGAGGTTCATTCGCTGCGTTGCCTCAGCGACCCGCTCTGGTTCGTCTACCTCAAGCGCCTCAGGCCGGGCCGTCTTGACTGCGCAAAATCCGCAGGCACGAGTGCACTTTTCGCCAGCAATCATGAACGTCGCAGTTCCCTGACCCCAACACTCCCACCGGTTCGGGCACTGGGCCTCTTCACAAACCGTCACGAGCTTGAGATCCGTGATCAGAGACTTGGTCGACCAGAATGCAGGATTGTTGGGAAGCCTCACCCGGATCCAGTCTGGCTTTTTATCCCGGTGCAGACCTGGATCCATCAGCATCCTTGGCCCACGATCAAAACCACATCCGCTCATTGCTGAGAATGCTACGTGCCAACCCGAAAATAAAAAACTATAAATTCGAGATTCTGAAATTCAGGGTGCCCCGCCCTTGGACGGGATTCGCAGCACAGATCCCACCCGGATCTGGTTTGGATTGTCTATCGAATTCATTTCCAGAATCACAGCTAACGGAACCCCGTGAGAGCGGGCTATTGCGGAGAGAGTATCCCCCGGCTGGACAGTATATCCCAAAAAATCAGGTGGTTTTGGGCTCTCCTTGACGGATTCCTGAACAGCTCCGATCTCATCAGCCGGATCTGAACCATGAGCCTCCATCGGCACTGAATCCGGTTCCTCCTTCAGATCCGATGAGGCTGGAGACACGGAATTTCCCGGGGCGCGTTCGAGCCCTCCAAGCCCGTCCTCAGGTTCCGCCACGGTGGGCTCGCTGCCTTCCTCCTCAGGAATTTGCTGTGCGAGCAGGTCAACCCCGGTAATTTCAGCATCGCCCTGATTAGGGAGCTGGCTGCGGGAAGAGGGAGTTTCGCCGGTGATTTGCTCCCCTTCCCCGGATGACGTATTCGCTGCCCTCGTTTCTGACTCGATGACCCGGGTCTTCAGAGATTCGGACCGCTCCTCCAAAACCCTCATCCTTTGATTGATCGCATGAAGCGAGTTCCGATGCTCGACGAGCACTACTCTGTGCAAATCGGCATTCTCATCCCGTAATCGCTGCAGGACCATCGCCAGAATGATCAGGGAAAACAGGATCACGCAGCCGAAAACAGAAACCCCGAAGCGGAATGAGAAAAGCCACTGAAGCCTGCCGCTCCCATTCTTACGAAATGTCCCGTGATTACTTTGACCTGTCATTGGATTGATGGGGCGCCCGCTCGATGACATGACAGCCCCCGGGATGCAGTTTCCTATGCACGCACACCTGCGGCTGGCTGTTACGGGATCTTGAGGACTTGCCCCACCCTGATCTTATTCGGGTCGGTGATTCCATTGGCCTCCGCGAGATCTCCTGAGCTCACCTGATGCTTGAGAGCAATTCCAGAGAGAGAATCCCCGGGCTGAAGGATATATTCTTTCAACTCGATTAACTTTTCATCCTAGTCTTTGGCCGTGGGCATCTCTCCCTCCGTAGGTTCCAGAGCTCCAGCAGGGCCCGAAGGGCCCTGAATCTCACTTTCCCGAGTTTCCTCTGACTCTTCCCCGGAAGGAGACGCTTCTCCCTGAGGACCACTCTCATCTGCAGCCGTATTCTCGTTTTCTACCGCCCCACGAGAATCCGCACCCGAGAAGGACCGTGCGGGAGATACCAGAACAGGCTTTGTGGGAGAAACCAGTGTCGGCTCCCCAACCATCCCTCCATTTTCCCCAGAACGATTACTGTCTCTTATAAACATCTGACGCTGCCGACGAATAGAGAGGTGTAGAACTCGGTGGTCGCCGTATCA
>CAXEFH010000225.1:0-6111 GCA_963989605.1 uncultured Roseibacillus sp.
GGGTTGCTGCGGGCATACTCCTTCACGGCCCTTGGAGCCCGGCGATCGGAATTTCCCTCCCTCAGAACTGGATTTACCGCGCTACCCTTGACCCGGTCGTAGCGGTTCTTGATATCATTTTCTTCCGGGGTAGATGGGTGTTCGGGGTAGTTCGGTAGCGGATATCCCTTCTCCTGCAATTCCTTAATCGCGGCCTTGAGCTGCGGAACTGAGGCACTGATGTTGGGCAGCTTGATGATATTAGCCTGGGGGGTCTTCGCGAGTGCACCCAGTTCGGCCAGCGCGTCGGAAACTCGTTGATTTTCGGGGAGAAAATCAGGGAAGTTTGCAAGGATCCGGCCAGCCAGGGAAATATCCCGGGTCTCGACCTCGATTCCCGACGAACTGGTGAACCGCTGAATGATGGGTAGAAAGGATCGCGTTGCAAGTGCCGGAGCCTCGTCGGTAATCGTGTAAATGATCGTAGGTGAGGACATTTTCAGCGGAAGGAAGAGGGTGGGGCGTTTACGTTAGAGAAAGGCAATGGTCAACAGAATGTGTGTCCTCCAGATGGCAGTAGTCCGCCCGGTAGGAGCCTCTAGCAGATATGATTTTACTTCAAGGCGCGGAGCTTCCCCTGCACCATAGCTGCCGCAGATGAATGTCAGGTCGATTCTCTCAGTGCTCACCGGAATGGCATTTCTCCCTGCCATGGGTTCTTCGCCAAATGTTCTGGTGTTCCTCACTGATGACCAGGGATGGGGAGACCTCTCCAGCTCCGGGAATGTCGATCTCCGCACCCCGCATGTTGATTCTCTGCAACGGGACGGCACGAGCTTTGATCGTTTTTATGTGTGTCCGGTCTGCTCTCCTACGAGGGCCGAGTTTCTTACCGGCAGACATCATGCTCGATCGGGAGTGTATTCCACCTCGGCAGGAGGAGAGCGTATTGACCTCGGGGAGGTGACTGTGGCCGATTTGTTCAGAGCAGCGGGCTACCGGACGGGTGCATTTGGAAAATGGCATAACGGGATGCAATTCCCCTACCACCCCAACGGAAGGGGCTTTGAGGAATTCTACGGGTTTTGCAGCGGTCACTGGGGCAACTACTATAGTCCGCTCCTTGAACTGAATGGGCTCCCGGTGAAGGGGCAGGGGTTCTGTATCGATGACTTCACGAGCAAGGCGATTACGTTCATTGAGGAAGCAGTGGGGTCTGGAAAACCCTTTTTTGCCTACCTGCCCTACAACACGCCTCATTCCCCGATGCAGGTTCCCGATTTATTCTGGAAGCGCTTCTCCGACCGAAGGCTCAAGATGCGGAATCAGCAAAGCCCACAACGTGAGATCGAGACTCACAAGCGAAGCGCTCTCGCGATGTGCGAGAATATAGACTGGAATGTCGGGCGCGTTCTTTCATGCCTTGAGAGGCAGGGAGTAACAGGGGAAACTATCGTCATCTGGTTTCATGACAATGGACCGAATGGGGTGCGTTGGAATGGAGGTATGCGGGGAAGGAAGGGGTCGACGGACGAGGGGGGTGTTCGCAGCCCACTCTATGTGCGCTGGCCGGGTCATCTCCGGGCAGGAGAGGTTGTTCCTGAGATCGTAAGTGTGCGGGATCTTATGCCCACCCTCTGTGACCTTGCTGGTGTTCCAGTGACGGGGCCTAAGCCCCTTGATGGAGTTAGCCTCAAGCCGCTATTGATGAAGAGCGTTTCATCGGATAACCCCTGGCCTGATCGTGTTTTGATTAATCATTGGAAGGAGCGGATAAGCGCCCGAAGTCAACGTTTCCGGTTGGATGACAAAGGAAGGCTCTACGACATGGTTCTGGACCCCGCTCAGAAAACCGATGTGGTATCTCGATATCCCGAGATTGCCGCAAAACTGGGCGAGGCGGCCGCATCTCATCGTAAAAGTTTCATGAAGGGATACTATGATGACAAACGGCCCTTCGTTATTGCCCACCCGGGATCCCGCTACTCCCAGCTGCCGGCCCGGGATGCCCGGTCTCATGGCTCCATCAAGAGATCTAACAGATTTCCCAATTGTTCGTATTTCAAGAACTGGACCAGCACCGAGGACTGGATCAGTTTTGATGTAGAGGTTGCCGCCTCCGGGACCTATGAGCTTGTTCTTTACTATGCGGCCCGGGACGCAGGGGGAAAGTTTGAGGTCTCCTTTAAGGGGTCGAAACTTCCGTTTGAGCTGCTAGAGGCACACGACGTGCCCGAGTTGGGCGCTCAGGATGACCGTCACCCGCGAATGGAGTCCTACGTCAAGGATTTCAAGGCGTTGACGATCGGGAAGATTGTGCTCGAGAAGGGGCAGGGCGAACTTACTCTCCGCGCTACTGAGATTCCCGGAGTGGAAGCAATGGAGTTTCGCCTGCTAACCCTGAAACGAATGTAGGGTGAAGGACGAGGACGAAGGCACTTGTTACGGGAAGGGAGACCGGACCTGGTTTGGGCCAGGCCGAAAACCATTTGGGTCCCCTCCGGGAGGGCCGATAAGCTCTGGCGTTACCACCTCGACCGGTGCAAGGGCTTGCTCTCCGTCCGCAACTCCCTACCGTCCCGCCTCTCATGTCCATCGAACTGATTCTCACGCACCCGGGTGGTGCGCATAAAGACGACTATCTGGCCTGCAGTTTGCTGGTCGCGCAGCATGGCGCTCCGATCGAGCGGCGTGAGCCGGAGCAGGATGATCTGGACGACTCATCGGTGTTGGTGGTCGATGTGGGTGGAGAGCATGAGCCCGACCGGGGGAATTTTGATCATCACCAGTTCCCGCGCGATCACGATCCCATCTGTGCGCTCTCTCTCGTGTTACAGGACCTCGGGCTCTACGAGGACGCAAAAATGTTCTGTGACTGGCTCGAGCCCGCGGAGTGGTTTGACACCCGGGGAGCAGGCGGGACGGCCAAGTGGCTGGGCGTTGACCGGGACATCATGAGCAAGCTCAACTCGCCGATGGATGTGACTCTGTTGCGACGTTTTGCACAAGCAGGGCGTCTCAATCCAGGCGATTTGCTTTATGAGATGATGCGATGGGTGGGAGAGGATCTTCTGGACTACTTGAGGACCTTGCGTGAGCGGCTCACCTACATTGAGGAGCATGCTGAACTCTGGACGCTGGAAGCCAACGCTGAGGATTCCTTCAAGGTCCTGTTCATGCCCCGGACGAGTCCGCTACCGGACGAGCCCTCGATGGGATTGGGGCGCTATCTCGATTCGATTGGTGAGGCGGAGGATGTGGCGGGTCTGGTCTATCCGGACCGTCGGGGTAGCGGCTATGGGCTCTCCCGTCACAATGATCACCCACGAATGGAGTTCACCCGGATCGGGGCAGAGGATGATGTGCATTTTGCGCATGCCCGGGGATTCGTAGCAAAGACCTCGGCTACCGAGAAAGAGCGCCTGAAGGAGTTGCTTCGAGCGGCCTGGGTATAAATGTGGGAGGGGACTGTTGGACAGTTCTGCTCCGTGATGTAGCGTTCTGATAAGCGTGAAGATTCACTCCGCCAGATTTGAACGCAGTGCAGTCAGCCTTGAAAGCTGCCCCGAATCTGCATTGCCGGAGTTTGCCTTTATAGGGCGTTCCAATGTTGGCAAATCGTCCCTCATAAATCTTGTGACCGGATCGGAGGGGCTGGCTCGCGTGTCTGGTAGTCCCGGTCGTACGCGTGAGATCAACTTTTTTGTGATTAATGAGGCGTGGAGCCTTGTAGATCTCCCTGGGTATGGATACGCCAAGATATCCAAGGCCGAGCGGGCAAAATTTCAGGAATTTATCTCTGATTACCTGATGGGGCGTGAGAACTTGCTCTGCGCCTTCGTCCTGATTGACTCCCGCCATCCTCCCCAAAGGGTTGACCTCGAATTCGTGGAGTGGCTTGTCGCAGGAGAGGTTCCTTTCACGCTGGTCTTTACCAAGACCGACAAGAACAAGCGAAGCCTCCTCGAGAAGAATATCACTCTCTTCCGGGAGGCCATGAGGGAGTGGAGCGATGGAGAGCCCCGGGCCTTCCTCACATCGACGAAGACTGGAGAGGGCAGGAGGGAGATCCTGTCCTTCATTGACGAAATATTGCAGATCGGGTAGTGCGACGAGCAGTTGAGGACTCAGTCTCCAGACGGGAGGGGGCACGCTTTCAGGCGAGGATTTTCTTTACCACTCCTCCATGAACATCGGTGAGGCGGAACTGCCGTCCCTGATAGCGGAAGGTAAGACGCTCATGATCGATTCCCAGCAGGTGAAGGATGGTGGCGTTGAAGTCGTGAACATGAACGGGATCACGCGCAATGGAATGTCCGAGTTCGTCGGTAGCTCCGTGCACGTGACCTGCCCTGCAACCTCCGCCAGCCATCCACACGCTGTAAGCGTCCTTGTGATGATCGCGACCAGCCTTGGTCTTCCGGGTGCCGTTACCCACTGCTCCCTGTGCCATCGGTGTTCTTCCGAATTCGGCGCTCCATATGACGAGGGTTTCGTCCAGAAGACCTTTTTCCCGCAGATCCCGGATGAGAGCCGCGATGGGTTTGTCGACCTGCCGGGTCTTGCCGGGAAGGCTATTGAACACACTTCCGTGATGGTCCCAACCCTGATCGAAAAGTTGGACAAAGCGAACCCCGCGCTCCACCAGTCTTCTCGCGAGGAGGCAATTATTCGCAAAGGAGGTTTTGCCAGGTTGCGTGCCATACATCTCGTGTACTTTCTGAGGCTCGCTGGTAATATCCATTAACTCTGGCACGCTGGTCTGCATCCGGTAGGCCATTTCGTATTGACTGATCCTGGTAGAAATCTCCGGATCTCCTACGTCAGCAAGGGCAACCCTGTTGAGGTCATTGACCGCATCCACAACCATCTTGCGTTCCCGGGGAGATACTCCTTTCGGGTTTGACAGATAGAGAACCGGGTCGCCCTGGGAGCGAAATTCCACTCCCTGGTGGACCGTTGGCAGGAACCCGCTTCCGAATGCGCTGTTGCCCGCCCCGAGGACCTGCCCGGTGACCAGGACAACAAATCCCGGCAGATTCTGATTCTCGCTGCCGAGGCCATAGCTGATCCATGAGCCCATGCTTGGGCGCCCGAACCGCTCGAATCCCGTGAGGAGAAACATCTGGGAAGGTGCGTGGTTGAACTGGTCAGTGTGCAGGGTCTTGATGAGGCAGAGTTCATCCGCGACTCCTTGTAGGTGAGGAAGAAGGTTGGATAGCTCGATGCCGGAGGCTCCACATTTGCGAAAAGCGAACTGATCTTCTTTCGGGGTCCCGAGGAGATTCGGTTGCTCACGAATAAAGGCCAGTTTGTTCGTGTCAAAGAATTCGTCAGGGCATAATTGGCCTGTCCGCTTCTGTAACTCAGGCTTGTAGTCGAAGAGATCGAGATGCGATGGGGATCCGACTAGATGAATATAGATTACCTGTTTTGCCCTGGGCGCGTGATGCAGCCCGGATAGTTCCGGTGTTTCATTAACGGCTTCCGGGGAATCGGCGTTGACGAGGGAGGAGAGAGCCGCAGCGCCCAGGCCATACCCTGTCTGTTGCAGAAAGAGGCGACGAGTCTCGGTCTGGAGGGGGCTGGGAATCATGGGTCGGGACAGGGGTATCGTGCAGAGCGAGGTCTCCTGTAGTCTTCTTTAATTTCTCGTAATTGTCTCGTCGAGATTCAGGAGAGCACTCGCTACATAAAACCAGGCAGCCAATTCCCGCCGGTTCTTGGTTCTGGGCCGATACACAAACTGGGGGTTTCCCAGGAGATCCTCCGCCTCCCGTGGGTGTGCTTCAAAGTGTTCAAGCCTCTCACGCAGAAGCAGGTCAAGGATCCCGGCCTCACGGCTGTCAGGCAGGCGGGAGACTGCCAGGCGAAAGGCGTGCCGGATTCTCGTTCCCGGGGAACTGGATTCCTGAAGGACTCGATCAGCGAGGGCGAGCGCCATCTCCACGAAGGCGGGGTCGTTCAGCAGGGTGAGGGCCTGATTTGGTGTATTGGTGCGGGCGCGCGCGACGCTGCAAGCAGCCCGGTCCGGGGCGTCAAAATTCACCATGCTCGGATCTGTCTCTTATACACATCTGACGCTGCCGACGAATAGAGAGGTGTAGATCTCGGTGGTCGCCGTATCATTAA
>CAXEFH010000226.1:0-6103 GCA_963989605.1 uncultured Roseibacillus sp.
TCTCCGGGCCTTCAGTCAGGTTGAGCTTGAACCCGGAGGGACCGAAACGGCAACTTTTAAGATACCGGTCAAGGAGCTCGCTTACCAGGGACTCGACAATTCTCCTGTTCTTGAGCCGGGAGAATTCGATGTGATGGTGGGCAGCCTGACCGCGCGAATCCTCGTCAGATAGGGGAAGAAACCTGAAGAAAAATCGGCCGATCTACCATGCTGCAAAGCCCTCAACGGCGCCTCACGGTTCACTTTATCACCGCGGCAATCCTTTCCCAGTTGTGGGGGATATCCCCGGTCTGTTCCCAGCAGGGGCCGCGCGTCACTTCGCCCACCAAGGCTCCACCCAATCCATATCAATACCGCAAGACAGTTTACCCGTGGAGACTGAATGTCAGGGCCACGATCTTCTGGATTGGTGAAAAGCCCGGTGGCCGAAACAAGACATCCAACCACCAATCATCATGGGACGGAGAGTGGGAAAAGAACTACGGTGGTTACGACAACCCGGATCCTGCAGCGCGGGCCAACTACGCCCCCAGAACTTTCCGACCGGGCCTCAACTCGTTTTATGTAGCCCTGCCTTACAACGACTGCCTGAATCATCGATTGCACCGCGCCGAGGCTCCACGTGTGATTCCCTGGTTTTATCGCTACAATCCACTCCCTGGCAAATCCGTCTGCAAGGGTCGCTGGATCCAGCTCTATAATGGAAAGAAGGTATGTTTCGCCCAATGGGAGGACTGTGGTCCCTGGGTCACGGACGACTGGAAATACGTGTTCAAGGGTCATCCACCCCGCAGCAAGAACGCAGGCATTGACGTCTCACCAGCCGTGCGCGATTACATGGACCTGAAATCTGGTGACAGACTCCACTGGCGATTTGTGGAATTCGGCAGTGTCCCACGCGGCCCTTGGTCGTGGTATGGATCGAACAACCCCTTCGTGAATCCTGAGGCAGATCCTGACGTCGCAGTACTTCGAAAACTTCGCGCCTATCTGGAAAGAAAACAACTAGAGGAGTTTCGGCGATTACAGAATCCGAGCTCAAGATAAGCTTGCCCTTATCCTGAGACCATACCGCGCATCGATTCCCAGCCCCGGGGCATTACAAAAGCTCCTCAAGCTCCATGATCGTTCTATCCGTGGCCCCGCGGTGCTGCTCGATGACCACCCTGGCATTTTCAGTAAGGCAACGGCGGTGTTGCTTCGATCTCAGTATGGCTTGAACGGAGTCAGCAACCTCCGTCTCACTGACACACTCGACTGCCGAGGCGTTGCGGAGTTCCGTGAAAAGAGGCTCGAAATTATTCATGTGTGGACCACATATCACCGGAACTCCCGCCAATATGGCCTCGACAGGATTCTGCCCACCACGGCCGAGAAAACTCTTTCCGATTATAACGATGTCGGCGTGAGCGGTCCATTCGGCCAGCTCTCCGGTAGAATCTATTAGGAAAGCGGCTGAATTTGACTGCTCCGGAGGCGCAAAGCTACTCCGTAAAACTACCTCAAATCCCGCCCTTTCGAGATCAGACTGCACAACTCGCCGACGTTCTGCATGACGGGGCAACAATACCGGCAGCGCTTCCGGAATCTTACGGATTGCCTCGGCCAGCAAAGCCTCCTCTCCATGGTGTGTGCTGGCAGCAAGTACTACTGACCTTCCAGCGCCGAAGCTCTCCAGCATCTCTCCAAATTCAGCTCTTTCTCTCGGACCTTCAGCGCCATCCAGGTCGAACTTGAGGCTCCCGGTAACGACAATCCGATCGGCAGGAACCCCGATTCTGGTCCAATGCTTTGTATGCTCCTCAGCCTGCGCAAACACTTTCCCGATCTGGCGTAGCATGGGCAAAGCCAAAGGCCTTAATCTCTCGTATCTTCTCGCGGAACGCTCAGATAGACGCGCATTCGCAAGTGCAACCGGTATATCTCTCTTCCCGCAGATATGGAGGAGATTCGGCCAGATCTCCGAGTCAATGAGCACCACCAAGACAGGCTCAAAGCGACTGAAAACCCTTCCTGTGACAGCGGGAAGGTCCAGGGGGCTGTAAATTACCCGGACCCCCTGAGGAGCTTCCCTCTCCGCAATCTGGAAGCCCGTGGTAGTTGTCGCGGCAATCACAAAGCTCCTCGACGAACCCCGCTCGTTCCACCTGCCAACCAGCCGGAGCGCCATTCGCACCTCTCCCACACTAACGGCATGAACATATATGACACCCTTTTTCTCCGAAGCAGGTGGACGCTGGTAAATTGCGATTCTCTGGAACAGGCGCCGGTCCAAGCCTCCCCGGCGAGCCATCCTCAGTATCCATGCTGGTGCCGCGAGGAGAAAAAAAACAGGGAGGAGACAGTTGTAGACTAACCGCATCCACATGTTCATCGCACTCAAATCTATCGAGACTACTTCCGAGCGTAAAACAGAATCGAGCTTCTGCCGTAGGTCCGTCGATCAACCAGATCCCACCCCGGGGCCTCCATCCCTTCCTGATGCGCCTCGACCTCCACCACCATCACACCATCATCCGACAACCGCTCGGCCAGAGCTTCATTCCGTATCAGTTCTCCTCCAAAATCCCGGTTACTATTCGAAAGGTATGGCGGATCTGCAAGGATGAGGTCGAAGCCGTCCCCGTGCTTGCGCAGATAAGCGAAAGCATCCTGCTCGTGAACCCTCGCCCGCTCACTAAGTCCTGCTTTCTCAAGGTTTTCCCTGATGCAACGTGCTGCAGCCCTGTTGTGCTCAACGAAAACGCCCTCCTTCGCACCCCTGCTCAAGGCCTCTATTCCAAGCGCACCAGATCCCGCAAAAAGATCTAATACCGTCGCTCCCTCAAGATAGGACTGCAGAATCGAAAACAGAGCTTCTCGCAAACGATCCGTACTTGGACGAGTAAGCGTGGGTGGTACCTTTAGCGGATTTCCCCGGGCCGTACCTGCGATTACTCTCATCGGGACAAAATTTCCGTCGCAGCCTCAGTGGTCCCGCGTTTTTCTGACTCCAGAGTCTCGTTTCTTAGGAAGGTGAGCATCTTATCCCATGCCTCTGTCACATCTAACTTCTCCCCTTCACGCCCTACATTCACCACTGCTTCGTTCACCGTCCCCTCCAGAACGACGTCACGATAGTATCGATCTGGCGTTTCCATCGGAGCTAACCAGGACCGGGTCCAGCCGCCCGTCCACATGGCTCCCAGCGCGAAACGCGTCAGCGTCTTAGCATGATCCTGGTCCGCTACTACACGTATTACCCCTCCCAGCTCACCGGTAGGCAGAAGAACCCCATTCCCAAGGAAGGATAATCGTTCACCCTGGAGGCGGGCATCAGGAAGGTGAAACGTTCCACCTCGCAATCCCGCGATCATTCTTCCCTCATCAAAGGTCATGATTTCCGCTTTCTTATCGTGAGCAAGGGATATCCCACCGGCTTCCAGTGCAAGATTACCCTGCCAACTAGATAATCTGGCAAGAGTCCCGCCAAGGACAGCCTGGAGCCTCACCTGCTCCACCGCGAGGGTTATTCCCGGAGCAGACGTCTGGGCAGGCTCGGCAATTTGCAGCGTGCTTCCGGGAATATGAACTGCAGCACGAAAACGAGGCATCCTGCTCATCTGCAAGAAACCCTCGCCGCGAACCGTGAGGCCGTTCCAAACGAATTCCATCGGCGGAAGCCTGAGAGCAGGACGCCTCCATTCAACCTTACTGACCCATTCTCCCTCGAAAGACCGACGACCTATCATAATACCCCCGCACCGCGCCCACCCTGAGGCATCCTCTCCCCGGAGTGGAAATACCCCTCCGATATCACGCAGGGTCAAAGCAGGTTTCCCCTGGGCCTTGTCAGAGTATACCTGCAGATCACACTGATCTATGACGATCCTGAGAGACGGTGCCATCACCAACGTAGCCTTTGGTTCACCGGCCGGCGGACTGCTTTTCTCAGCTGGTTTCACAAGGGTCGGAGGAATCTCTTTTCTCTCCTTCCGGGAGCTCGCATCCGGGGACGGTCCCGAAGCAGCTGATTTGGGCTGGTCAGTATCCACAGGAAGCAGAAAAAGCAGCTCCATCGGAATCGCTATCTGCCCCTTCCGAACCCGAACCTCCCTGAGATCCAATGCTCCCCTGAGCAGAGAACTCCAGTGCAGTTTCACATCCAGTTCAGCGCGACAAAGAAATCGAGATGCCTGATTATCTCCCATCCTCGGCGCATCAACGGTGACATTCCTCACCTGCAACCCCGTCCATGGCGTCCACGAAAGAGAGCCTATAGTCCAAGCTACTCCGCTCCTTTTCTCTAGCTTCCTCTCAAGTTTACCCCGGACCGCTTGGGTCTGCATCGCGAGATTTGAGAACAGAAGAGACGCAAGACCAAGGGAAAGGAGCGGAACTGCACACCAGCGGATGCCCAGATCCCAGAACGAAGCTCGCCGAGGTTTGTTCAAAAAGGAAAAGGCGCTATTTTCCGGGCATCGGGAATCTGATCACCATGCTCCGATTAAAGAGACTCTTTCCTGCCGGAGAAGTGGACTGAAGCCTGTAGACCAGAATCCCCCATTTGGTCCCCACCAATGTTCCAATAGCAAAATTCTCCTTCGTCTTTCCCAGAGTGTCTTCTTCCTCGAATTTCCACTCATGCCCCGTCCACTTACCAAGGATGCTCCTGGGATCAGCATTAATATCCTTGAGGCGGACAAGCTCGCCGTTCGGTGATTTCACGACATCTTTCCCTTGCTGATAGCGCAAAAGAGAAAGGGCAGCCCCCTTCCCAGAAACACGAATCATCCACTCACCGGGCTTCGACTGCTCTAATCGGACCACCACGTTTCCATCCCTCTTAGGCACCATCTTCCGCTCATCCCACAGCTTGTTGTAGGCTGCATAATCTTCTTTGGTTAATCCCAGTTTTTCGTGAAAAGGCAATGGGATGCCAGGTTTCGCAATCTTGGAATAGGTCTTGAACCACTCCGGATCCGCCCGGGCTGCCTCTTCCACCTTTGCGACATACTTCTGAATCTCCTTCGGCGGCTCGACCGCAACTATCTGGCCCCGTGCCGCTACCCCGGGAGCAAGGTAAGCACCCAGAACCGTCGGTGCCTCCTGAGCTTCATTTTCCTGAGCAAGAAGCGCATGAGCCAGCAATACTGTCATGCCTGATGTTCGGATTAATTTTTTCATTCTAAGGCTGGTTAACGAGGAGGCCGAACCGGATCTGACCAGACTATCGGCATGCAAATATCTACCACCACAGAACCTCCCCCGCAACCAGACTGATCGCAAGGATCATGGACCCTCGTCCTCCCTTTTTCCACCAGACCAGACCCATGAAGTTGCGAGGACCTCCTCAATCAGAACAGACCTTCTGGACTTCGTTCCTCGCGAGAAGCGTAATCGTAGCAATACAGGGATGTCCTTCCCTCTCCCCTGCAGAAGAGCCAGCAAACCACGGCCTCCCACACTTTTCCGGTCCGCATACCCGAAGAGGAACTCATCTTCATCCCTGAATGTAAGCTTAAACGCCTGATAACGGCCCTGATCCACATACTCATAGCTGTAAAAGGAATCCAGTTCCGCGTAGACCCGGAAAACCATTGACTCCGTTGGCTTGGTCTCAATGTAGCTGGCAATTTCCATGGGCTGGTAGCCCACCTCTGACTCCCAGTCGAAGCGGAGCTCTCCATCTTCACAATCCTCCAGGAGCAGAAACTTTACCTCTTCTTTTCCTTCAACAGTTACTTCAACGAAAAAGAAAGGCCTTTTACCCACCTCCGTTGGACGAATATTCTCAATGGAACTGACTGTCCCGGGCATCAATGTATGACGGAGGTAATAACTTTCCATCAGGGGGAGCACCCGTTGAGGATCCCTCACGTATTTCACCTTTTCGGTGATTGAGGGGGCCTGCAAATAACGCTTTACCCGCATCTCGAGACGCTCCAGCCACCTTTCTGCGGATGCCGTGTCCATCGCGAGCTTTGCATCCTCAAGATCGGTAACAGCTTCCCGGTTCCTTAAATGAGCGGCACCCTTGCTCAGGGTCACTAAGGCCCAGCCCCCCAGAAGGAGCATGAGGACAATAATGGCTGCCACCCATCCCATCGGCATTGTCCTTTTG
>CAXEFH010000227.1:0-6095 GCA_963989605.1 uncultured Roseibacillus sp.
CCCCCCCCCCCCCCCCCCCCCCCCCCCCCCCCCCCCCCCCTTTTTTTTTTCAAGCAGAAGACGGCATACGAGATTTCAGCCTGTCTCGTGGGCTCGGAGATGTGTATAAGAGACAGCCTTTCGAGGCATGATGGAATCTGGATGGGCAACGCAGGATTTTCTTCCGCCAGCAAGGGACGAAGTGGAACTCTTCCCATCTCGTACCGAGATGAGGATCCTGAGATTCGGGTCTGTGGCTCTTCGTCTTGGTGCGGCAGCCATTTTTCTTTTTCTGGGGTGGACCGGGGTCCGTGGCCTGAGAATCATCAACGATGAATCGTGGCACCAGACCGGTGAAGTTTCACTCGAGGGAAATAAAATCCTCTCCTCGGAAATTCGTCGTTATGAACAGTGGAGCGCCCTGCTCGCTGATCGGTCGCAGGCTTGGGTGGCAATGGAACTGGTAAATCAGCTCTTTCCGGATCCAGAGAGTGTCGTCCTTTCAGAGGCAAGCCACCGGGTGAGGCCTGAGCTCGCCCAGAACAAGGACACAAATGCAGGTGTGGTCAAGGACTGGACGCTCAGTGGAGTTTCCAATACAGAAGCTCTGAATCACCTTACGCTAATCAGCACCACCGAGGGAATGGGGAAGGTGTTTGAGCGCATTCGTGAACAAACGGGTAATGAATCCTTCCGGACAGATCTAGGTTCCCGAACACTTCTGGTCAATCTGTTGACCTCTGAAAATAAGCGTTTCAAGCCGGTTGGGGGTAAAAAACCAGAGGAGCGGTTTGCCCATAATTTCCGGTTGACGATTACCCAGCGAATTACCGCCGAGGACCCAATCGCTATTCCAATTACTGCGGTGCCATGAACCCTCATTACAAAGATCCTGTCATAGTTTTTGGACTTGTAGTCCCGATTGTTCTTGTCGTTGTCACTCTGGGGCTCGGGGTTCATTTCCGCGGCAAACTGGAAACCACCTACGAGTCCAGAAGAAAACATTACCAGACGTTCAAGACAGTGGAGAGGGAGCGGCGGTTGCTCGAGCGTAAGGTGCAGTCGCAGGCGCCCCATATGCATCGATGGATGGCCCTGTTCGAGCAGCCAGCAGCCACTTCCGTCAACACCTTCTTCCGGGACTTCCAGAAAGACTACGAGGCCACCCATTTCCAGCAGACCGCCTTCCGTCCGACTACGGTGGCAGGTGGGATCGGGGGTGCGAGTCAGCAACCGTCGATCCAGCTTCACTTCGCCTTCCGCGGCACCTACCGGGCCTTGCAAACGGCGTTTCTGGAGCTTGAGACAAGAATGCCCCAGCTTCAACTCGACAGCATCAAACTTTCGAGATCGGCGAACCAGAATGTTCTCAACGCCGCTGTCGTCTATACCACCTGGCAAAAATAATGAAGGCGACATTCCTCACTCTTCTTCTTATCTCCGGAGCTTTGGCAGGCAGTGACCCTGCGCCGTTTCCTGTCTCGAATTCGTCTGGCGCAGCCCCGGCAAGATTCCTTTCGGAGACGCTTGATGATCGGATTGCCGAGATGAAGAGGAGGCTCTCGATCACTGGCCGTGAGCGGGGCCCTTTTGGACTGTATCAGAATCCCGAGAGGACACCGGTAGTAACCCGTGCCGCCAAGGAAGTGCCCAAGACGTCCTTCCGGGATTTTATCAAGGATATCCGGATCTCCCTCATAAACTCGCGAGCCAAGGAGTTTCTTGTTGGTGCCCGTCTTTTTCGTCTCGGACAGGTCTTTCCCATCGTGAGGGAGGGACAGCGAATTTCCGTGCGGGTGGAAGCGGTTAGCTCTTCAAGGGTGACATTCCGGAACCTGCAAAGTGGAGAGCTCGCCGTTCGTCGTCTTAATGACCTCCCGGAGGGAGTTACCACTGCAGGGAGGCTCTTGCGGGTGCCCGGGATTACCAACCTGAAGAAGAGCGAAGCTGAGCCCCTCCGTATCGAGTCCAATTCTCCTCCTCCACTGCCGTAGGGAGTCCAAGATCTATCAAGAATATCCCATGAAAAATCACAATTTTCTCTTTTATCTCCTGCTGCTCAGCACGGCTCCGGCCTCTGCGCAACAGGTGCCTGAGCAAGTGTTCCCGGACGAGCCGGTTAAGCCTGTCCCAGTTGTTGGGCCGCCGGTGTTTGATCCCGCTGCGCCGGGCTTGACTGCCCCTCCCATTGCGCCTGTGGATCCAGTTACCGAGGTGGTGCCAATTGCTGCTCCGGCGTCTGCGGCCCCTGTGTCTCCGGTTGGCCGTGACCTGTCTGAACTCCCGCCTCCCCCTCCGCCTGAGGAGACCGTCGAAGAAATCGGTGTTCCCGGCGAAACCACGGGTCAGATCGATGAGAGTAATGGGGAGTACCTGATTCGGGATGCCGCTATTAATGACATCTTCCAGATGCTGGCCAAGCGTGCCAACAAGCAGTATTTCCATAATGTCAGTATATCTGGTCCGGATTTCAACGTTAGTGGACATCTCAACAGTGGAAATCCCCTCGAGCAGATGGAGGAACTGGCTTTTCAGTATGGACTGACCCTCTACTCGAAGGGAAACACGGTGTATGCCTTGAACAACGAGCAACTGAACCGGTTGCCTGCAGAGGAATGGCACTATCAGCTTCGCTATTTGCGCCCAACCGACATTGAACAGATCAAGGGGCTGATTCAACCAATGCTTTCTCCCACCGGGATTGCCAACTATGAGCCCAAGACCAACACCATCATCATCGTTGACGCGGCTCACCAGGTGGAGCGCGCTAGGAGTCTCCTCACCTCGGTGGACAAGGCAAAGGGCCAGGTTGTGATCGAGGTGAAAATCCTCAGTGTCAATAGCAGTGCGGGCGAACGGCAGGGCGTGAACTGGTCGTCCAGTCTTGGGGCCACCGGAATTCCGCTTGAGACGATAACAAGCCTGAATTCGCTGTTCGGAATCGATAACGCGCTTTCCGCTTCAGGCACTCTGGGGTCTGGATCTGTTCTCAGGGGCACCGATACCCCGAGCAATAATACAATTGTCCTCTCCCCCGTTCAGATGGGTGGGGTTTTGCGAGCCCTGCAGCGAGGAGGCCTTGTTACCCAGACCTCCAATCCCACGCTTATCACCGAAGATAATGAGAAAGCGACAATTTCACTCATTGACCGTGTCCCCATCATCACAACGACGATCAGTGAAACTGAGGTAAGTAATCAGGTGACCGAGGAAGTACGGTATTCCGTCGACTCAAAGGATCCAACCGGAGACCCTTCCTCGACGAGGGAAATCGGAGTGACTGTTGCGGTCACCCCGACCCTCCTTCCCGATGGCACGATCCGGATGCAGATGCGCCCACGGTCTGCTCAGGTTGTCGATGAAATCGTTGGGCAGAGCGGCAACAGGTATCCCCGTGTGTCAGAGTCCATGATCGAGAGTATCGCTCGTATACCTGACGGGCACTCGCTGGTGGTGGGGGGGTTTTACGGTCAGGTTAAAACGAAGGAGAGAAACAAGGTTCCGATCCTTGGGGATATTCCGGGAATTAATTTTTTCTTCAAGAGCAAGGAAGCCGCGAAGGAAACCTCCAGTCTCGTCTTCGTTGTGACGCCTACCTCCTACAATCCGGGAAGCTCTAATGAAAACGGTTTCACAAGCAGGGCGATTCGGGACAATGTGAGCCTTAAGCCTGACCACGACTGGATCGAACCCGCTCTTCCGGGACCGGCTCATGAGCCCAACTGGCAGAGAGCGCTTGATGACCTTCGCCCGGATCAAAGGGACCATCGACCTACGGCAGAGGAACTCAAGGCCGACCTCAGGGGAGCCTTTGAAAAGAAGTCCTCAGGGAAGGCGCATCATGAACGTCTGAAATTTCTCCGTAGGCGCTAGAGATCATGCAGGCCCAAGCTGGAAATCAATCTGGAATACGTAATACGCCATCGAGCGTATCATCACCACTGGCGACTGACCCGGGATGCCTCGGGCAGACGTGCGCGCTCCTTGAGGAGCATGGACTGGCAACGCCTGCAGAGCTGAAAGAGCTCAGGCACCATGGGCATGGTCCGTTGAGGGGACCAAGGCCCTGGGACCCCCTTGAGTTCCTTGCAGCACTGAGGATTCGGGAGCCTGAGGCGCGGGCACTGGAAGTTGAACGGCTTGGGAGATCGCTGTCCCATTCACTGGGACAACCTCTGGCGCTGATTCCCTTTGCGAGCCGAATGCAAACACCTTCCGTGTTCTACGACATGAACGAGGCTCTTCTGGCGGATTGCCGGAAATTGATGACGCCCGTGCTTTATGCAGAGGAATCGGAGGTCATTGGCATTGGGTCAATAAACCCAGCCGCCCTACAGATTTCCACCCGCACCATCATGCAGTTCATCGCAGACAAGACCGGCACCACCCCGATTGTCTCAAGTGTCCTTCTCCACCACGAGGGATGGATCTCTCTCTGCCAGCAGCAGTTCGGAATATGATCGAGTTCGACGGCATTCAATTTAATGATTTTATCAGTGGGCGTATCATGGCCGCTCTGATCGATCATGATGCTTCTCTCGCTGAACTTGGGCACGACCAGGTTCCCAACCGGATTTCCCGACCGCTGTTCATGTCGGCCATCGCCAAGGTGAACAGCCTGCCTTTCCTGCCAAAAATTGCTGAGTTCTGTGATGCGTCTTTACTGGACGCCTGTGATCCCGCGCTTCTTACCCGGGGAGGGTTCACGCCACTGTGTATTCATGGGGAGCGCCTCCTGATAGCGGTCTCGAACCCCTGGAGCTCCATACCGGATGAATATCTCTCGCCCCGGTTTCCCTCTCTCCAAATCGAAAAGGTTGTCACGCTGAGCAGCGAAATCAGTCGTGCGATTGAGCGAGTCACCACGACTCAGGGACCAAATCGTTCCCAGTTAGAATCAATCGACGTTGAGGATATTGATGAGGGCCTGCAGGACTTTGATGTCACCGTCGAGTATGATGAGCCTATTGCACAGCTTGCAGCTACAATTCTTGCCACTGCGACGAAGTTGAGGGCCTCGGATATTCACTTCAAGGTAGAGAAAGAGTCGTTTTACTACTCATACCGCATCGATGGGGATCTGGGGGACAAGGTGGAAATGCCGATGAAGCTCAAGGACCGGATCGATGCTTTTTTCCTGAACCTGATGAAGTTGCCGGCAGAAACACGCAACACCACTCCGGGTATATCAGGACGCTTTACGATCGCCTACTACCACCGGCCAATCGATATCCGCTATGAGCGTCACCGGACCTACAGGGGATACCATGTCACAATGCGGCTTCTCGATAAAAGCCACATCAATGTAAAGTTGGGGAAAGGCTCTCTTGCCTTTGATGATGAGACTCTCTTTGAACTCAACCGGGTGATGGAGATTCCGGCGGGCATCATCGTAATGAGTGGGCCAACCGGATCAGGTAAGTCTACAACATTGAATGCAATGCTGCGGGAGCTCAACCGTCCTGAGGTCAATATTCTGACCCTTGAGAATCCGGTAGAGGATGAAATTCCGGGGGTAACCCATTGCGATCTGAAAAGCGCATCGGAATTCAAGCCGATGATTACGAGCTTCATGAGGAGTGACCCGGATATTATTCTGATGGGAGAGGTTCGTGATACGGAGTCGGCCGAGCTGGCGATAGAGGCAGCAGTTACGGGGCACAAGGTGTTGACCACCATCCATACCCCCCGGGCTTCCCAGATTATTGAACGGTTTGAGCAGCTGAAAATTGAACGGTGGAAAATAGCCCAGACTCTCAAGGCGGCATGTGCGCAGCGTCTCATCAAGGTCCTTTGTCCGGAATGCAAGATTCCCACTGAGGGAATATCCGAGAATGAGAGACGGCTTTTCAATCTCGGGGAGGAGTGGGCAAAGCGCCCTCTGTATGTCGGGAGAGCGGGAGGCTGTAGTGAGTGTCGTGAAACCGGCTACAGTGGTCGGACCGCGATTGTCGAGATCATCCCAATAACCCCTAAGGTTTCCGACCTGCTTTCGAAGGGAGAGATCAGCCCATATGACCTTGAGATGATGGTCTTGAAGGAGGGCTGTCTCTTATACACATCTCCGAGCCCACGAGACAGGCAGAAATCTCGTATGCCGTCTTCTGCTTGAAAAA
>CAXEFH010000228.1:0-6094 GCA_963989605.1 uncultured Roseibacillus sp.
TTTTTCAAGCAGAAGACGGCATACGAGATTTCTGCCTGTCTCGTGGGCTCGGAGATGTGTATAAGAGACAGGGTCATAGGTGTTCGGGTATCCAAGGTTGAATGAAAGGTGGAACCGGCTGTTCGGATTCATCCGCCCCGGGCTAACATAATAAAACCCTTCCGGGGCTTGAAGATCTCCTTCCCGTTCCTTGGGCCCGAGATGACCTGACATGGCGGCGACAGGGTAGGTCTTGAAAAGCCTGAAAGTCCTCTTTCGTTGCTCCCTGACGAAGAGTTCCAGTAGGCCTTCTTCTTTTGTGATACGGATAAAGACGGGGTTCCCGAATCGCATTCCACCTGCAGATAATTCAGTGGCGAGCCTGAGGCGCACTCGCTCGGCAGCCTCACGGGAACGCTCCGAGGAAAGTAGACCGGGGATGGCCGCCTGCTGGGAGTAAGGGCGGTCTGGACTCATAAGGAAGAGAAATCCCGGCAGCAGTGCTCTTATTTGCGGGCCGAATGGAAAACGGCGCCCCAGGGCAGGAAACCTCAACATGCCGTGATCCCATGATTTTTGAGTCGAAAGTTACAGTAGTTTCTTCCTTGTGAAGTTTCTGATGGCGACGACTCGCCTGATGACCCCGGGCGGTGATAGGAAATCCTCATGGAACAGCACCAGGATGATCAGGAGATTCCGTCAATCGGAATAATAGGCGGGAGTGGGCTCTACGAAATGGAAGGATTCGTGCAGAGTGAGGAGCGGACAGTGAAAACCCCATTCGGTCATCCCTCCGACATGCTGGTAGGGGGCATGGTGTCCGGTAGACAGGTCTGGTTCCTGCCAAGGCACGGCAGGGGTCATGGTCTTCTGCCTCATGAAATTAACCACAGGGCGAATATCTGGGCTCTTCGCTCCCTCGGGGTTCGTTGGATCATCTGCGTCACTGCGGTGGGAAGTCTCAGGGAAAAGTATGCACCCCGCTCTCTGGTCCTTCCTGATCAATATTATGATCGGACTTCCCGTCGGGATCAGCACACGTTCTTCGGGAGCGGTATCGCTGCGCACATCTCCTTCGGGGAACCTGTCAGCTGTGGTCTCCGAGAAATTCTTGCCGAGGCGTCCCGGGCGGAGCCTGACCTTCAGGTATTCAACGGTGGAACCTACGTGAACATGGATGGTCCAGCATTCTCGACCCGCGCGGAGAGCGATGCGAATCGTCAATTGGGATTCGATGTTATCGGCATGACCAATCTTCCCGAGGCAAAGCTGGCGAGGGAGGCCGAAATCGCCCTGAGCACCTTGTGCATGGTCACCGATTATGACTGCTGGAAAGATGAGGAGGTTAACGTGGATACGGTGCTAAGTCATCTGCATGCCAATTCGATCATGGCGCAGAAAATTATCGGACGTGCGATTCCTCTCCTTCCCAAAGAGGCGAACTGGCCCGAGCATCGAGCCCTTGACTCAGCAGTCATCACCAGACGGGAACTCTGGCCCGCGGAAACGCTTGAGAAGTTAAGCCCTATTTTGACGCCTTTTGTGAAAAGAACGCCAGACTGGGAGGGTAACTAAGGCGTGACACGAGACGGTCCCAAAGGTAAAAGAACGGGCCGTCAGGTAAGCTTTCTTTGAGCACAATTTTCATGTCTTTGCGACTTCTGATCCTTGCCCCCGCACTTGTGCTTGCCGCTTGGCTCTCGAGCAGCTGTTCGTCTCTTGAATCCGAGGGAGAGAAGCCCTCCACGATGGCGAACAATGGATATCGTTCGCCCTATCAGGCATGGCCCTCGGCGAGAAACCCTACCCTCGGTCTGTCCTCGCAATTTCCCAATTCCATAGGGATCACGCACTCACGTGGACTTGGGAGCCAGCCTTACATCGCGATGACTTTCGATGACGGTCCTCATGCGAGTAACACTCCTCGTCTCCTCGACATCCTGCGCCAGCGGAATATCAAGGCCACCTTCTATGTCGTCGGGAAGAACGTTGATAATTACCCTCATCTCACCCGCCGTATCGTAGCAGAGGGTCACGAGATTGGTAATCATACCTATACTCACCGCAATTTAAAGAAGCTCAGTGATAAGCAGGTTTTATCCGAGATGGCGCGCACCCGGATTTCCATTGTGAATGCCACGGGGGTTCAGCCGCGGACCATGCGTCCGCCATATGGCGCAATCTACCAGCGGCAGAGAGAGTTGATCATGAATCGCTTTGGTTACCCGACCATTATGTGGGCTGTCGACCCCCGCGATTGGCAGCGCCCCGGGATCAGCGTGGTAAAAAACCGGATTCTCACCAACACGACGAACGGTTCAATTGTCCTCGCCCATGATCTCCACGCTCCTACCGTGGCCGCGATGCCGGCCACCTTGGACGGGCTTCTCGCGAAGGGATTCAAGTTCGTGACGGTATCCCAGTTGCTGAGTCAGAAGGCTCGGTATGAGTAAGGATGACGCTGCTTCCCTCTGGGCCGGAGCCTCGGTTGATCGCTGACAGAATTAGAAGGCTGAGGGCCTATCGCTCCAAGCAAAAAGCCGGGAGATGATCTCCCGGCTTTGCTTTGTTTTAGAATCTGTCAGGAGGCCCTTCTCAGGCGTCAGGCTTTTTGTCACCCGGCTTTTCCCCGCCTGGCCGACGCCCTCCGGGGCGACCACCTTCAGGACGACCACCTCCGGGGCGACCACCTTCAGGACGACCACCTCCGGGGCGACCACCTTCGGGGCGGCGTCCCTGGGGTCCTCCCCCGCGACGGGCCTTCATGGCTTCCTTGCGCTCTTCTTCATTGAGCTCGCCATCGCCATCCTTATCGTACTTCTTGATGAATTCCGCCCTGCGGGCGCTCATGGCTTCCTTGCGCTCTTCCTCATCCAATTTTCCATCCCCGTCCTTGTCAAACTTCTCAAGCATTTCCTTGGGGACCTGACGAGGTCCGCCGCGACGCTGACCACGCCGCTCACCCTGATCTCTCTCTCCTCGCTCGCTTCGTTCGACGCGCGGAGGTTTTTTTTCGTCCGTTTCCTCTACGGCGACGGAAGTCATCGATCCTGTGGCCGAGAAGGCAAGGATCACTGTGTATGCTTGGAGTGTCTTCTTCATTTGATGTTCGATTGTTGCACGGCTTTTTCCGTGCTGGCTGATGAAACTGGTTCCACGAACCATAGTTGCGAAATATTTTTGTGATCTTGCTGGTCGCAGGGTTTTGGCATTGCGTGGCCAACTGGTAGGCGGTTTGATGCTTGGACCGATGGGATCCGCAACCAGTAATGACTCCTCGCGTGCAGCATCCTTCCGGGCGCGCCTCCTGAGTACGGTTCTTCTCTGGAGCTTTGTGGCGCTTGTGTTTGCCAGTGGCAAGCTGTGGGCCATGGGTGTCATGGTGGCGCTCTTCACGTTTCTTGGAGGTTTTGAATTCCTCGCTCTGACGCGGGGCGCCCCAGGACGAGAGTGCCGTTTGTGGGGGTTGGGAGTAAATATGGGATTTCTCCTGTACATGCTATTTGGAGTGATCTGCTCCCGGGGTCTTCTTGAAGGCAATAATTTCCTTCCTGAGATTGCCGGAGTGGTGCTGGTTACGATCGGCTCCTTCATCTTACGACTGCGATTTCCGATTGAGGGAAATTCGTCGGTGCAGGCGGTGACTCTGGCGCTTCTGGGGTTCGTATATATTCCCGTGCTGTTCGGAGGCTTTATCATTCGGTTAGCCCTGTTTCGGCCTGAAGTGGCCTCCGGATTCTGGTTGATCCTCCTCGTCGTGGTCGTCGCCAAGTTTACAGATATGGGAGCTTATCTTGTCGGGACCTGTATCGGCCGGCACAAAGCGATTCCTCACATCAGCCCGGCAAAGTCTTGGGAGGGATACTTCGGTGCGCTTTTCTTTGCGCAGGGAGGAGCATTTGCCATCTATGCGCTTGGTGGCGAGCATCTTTCGTGGCTCGGATGGCCCCATGTCATCGGGTTGGGACTGGTTGTGGCAGTAGCCGCAATGGTGGGCGACCTGGCGGAGTCGATCCTGAAACGCAGCCTGCAGGTCAAGGACTCTGGCCGGATTCTTCCGGGGATCGGGGGTATTCTGGACTTAATCGACAGTCTCTGTTTTGCGCTCCCTGCCGCTTTCTTCTATCTGTATCTGCAGAGCTTGTAAGACCGCTGGAACATTGTGTCCGGCATTATGGAAACCATGTCCATCAAACCCAAGAAAATCGTTATTCTCGGCTCTACCGGATCCATTGGTACAAGTGCGCTTAAGGTTGCGCGCGAGATTCCAGACCACATGGAGGTTGTTGGTCTTGCAGCCGGCTGTCAGGCTGAGCTTCTTGGTGCACAGGCTCGGGAGTTCGGGGTCAGGCATCTTTCGATTGCTGATGAAGCACTGCGTGAGACAGTGCTGGCGGCTGCGCCCTCAGGTAGTGAGGTTGGTGTTGGCGCACAAGGACTCAGAGAATTGGCCTGCCTGCCCGAGGCAGACATGGTACTGATCTCGATTGTAGGAACGGCCGGGCTTCAGCCGGCTCTTGATGCAATAGCAGCAGGAAAAGATCTGGCTGTGGCAAGCAAGGAGATCCTTGTCATGGCGGGTGAAATTGTCATGGCTGCGGCGGAGAAGGCGGGAGTGAATGTTCTTCCCGTGGATAGCGAGCACAATGCCATCTTCCAGTGCCTGGACGCAAACCCCTCGGGAGCAGAGGCCGTGCGGCGTCTCCTGCTTACAGCTTCCGGGGGGCCCTTTCGCACTGCCAGTCCCGACCTGCTGAGCGAGGTTACCCCGGAGCAGGCTCTCAAGCATCCGACCTGGGAAATGGGACGGAAGATATCCATCGATTCGGCCACCCTGTTCAACAAGGGTCTCGAGATGATCGAGGCTCGATGGCTGTTCGGTGTCGGCATGGATCGGGTCGATGTTGTGGTCCATCCGCAGAGTATCGTACACTCAATGGTAGAATTCGTAGATGGCAGCGTGCTGGCTCAGGTGAGCACGACGGATATGTGTTTTCCCATTCAGTATGCAGTGACGTGGCCACATCGAGTTGCCCACTCGCTTGAACCTCTCGACTTTGCCTCTCTGGCCCGCCTTGATTTTGAAGAGCCACGGGAAGAGGTTTTCCCTGCCCTGCGCCTTGCTCGTGAGGCCGGGACAGCTTGCGGCACTATGCCTGCGGTCATGAATGCGGCGAATGAGGTGGCGGTGGAGGCCTTCTTGGAGGGCTTGATCCCGTTCCCCCGTATCTGGGGTCTCGTTGAGGAAGTCATGGATCAACACTCGGTCATGGGTAACCCCTGCCTGGAGGACCTGCTCGAAGCAGATAAGCAGGCGCGTCAGATCGCACGATCTGCGTTCTCCTGAAGCCATAAAATCCTGTCAGCACAGGGTTACGACGCAATCTGGTTCCAGGTGGAAGAATGGAGTAACCTGATGTAAGTTCGCAGGAACCCTGTATCGAGGGAAATCACTCACTACTGTCAATCAAGCCCCTGCCATGCTCTTCACCAAGGAACGTTCGACTGCTCCGCTAGCGGGGCTCATTCTCTTGGTTGGGACCTGCAGCCTTCGAGCTATTGTATTCTTCGATACGGGAGACCCCGGCCATAACAGGGAGAGTGCTCCGTCCGGTCTCCATGAAGGGTCGGGCTGGCAGTATCAGGGGGAGTATAAGGAGTTCCTAGGAACCGTGATTTCTCCACGACATTTCATTACTGCGGTTCATCTGGGTAAGGGGGCAGAAACATTCGTGCAGAGGTCCTGGTTTACCGGGGAAGAGAACGATCAGGTATATTTCATTAATCCCAATTTCAATGAGGGCAATGGAGCCCTAGATATTCCCGAAACGGATCTGAGAGTCTTCGAGGTTTATGGAGAATTTCCGGGATATGCGAAGCTCTACACTACCCCGGATGAGGTGGGAAGGGAGGTTGTCATGATGGGGAGGGGGCGTTCCCGGGGCGGAGAAGTGAGGCGGTTCGGCCAGCCGCGCGGGTGGCTCTGGGCTGAGGAAGACCAGCGGGCCCGCTCGGGAAGACATGTTTCCACAGGATATCCTGTTCGTTCAGCATCTGATCAAGCTGTCTCTTATACACATCTGACGCTGCCGACGAATAGAGAGGTGTAGATCTC
>CAXEFH010000229.1:0-6072 GCA_963989605.1 uncultured Roseibacillus sp.
TTTTCAAGCAGAAGACGGCATACGAGATTTCTGCCTGTCTCGTGGGCTCGGAGATGTGTATAAGAGACAGATCTGGTTATCGTAGCGGTGATCTCCCAGCTGGCTGGCGTATACCGGATGCTGGCGAAGGTGTTCCTCGAGATACTGCTCGAATAAGAGGTAAAATTGTTCGTCAGACATGCGTCGGGAGGGAGAAGTGGACCGGTCGTGGATCCCGGTTACCTTGCTCAAGGGTTGACCTTATACTCCAAGGGCCCCTGCGGCCCGAGGTCGACCCCGGTCATCATCCAGAGAACGAGGAGCGCGGTCCACACCACCGCAAAGACGAGGGCGTAGGGAAGCATGAGGGCGATGAGGGTCCCGATGCCGCCCTTGGGCATGTACTTCTGCATGAAGACAAGGATGATGACCATGTATGGGTTGAGCGGGGTGATGATGTTACTGCAGGAGTCCCCGACGCGGTAGGCGGCCTGCGTCAACTCGGGACTTATGTTTGCGCCCTGCATGAACATGGGCACGAAAACCGGGCCGAAGAACCCGTATTTGGCGGAAGCCGAACCAATAAAGAGATTGGCGAACATCACGAGGACGATGAAGCCTACGATGAGAAGCCAGGAGGGCAACGAGGCGGCGGCGAGAAGCTTTCCACCAGACAAGGCCATCATCTCTCCCAGGTTCGATTCCTTGAAGAAGGCGACGAACTGGGCGGCAAAGAAGGCCAGAACGATGTAGGGGCCCATGTCGGCCATGGTCTTCCCCATCATCTTAGCGACGTCATGGTCGTTTCTGATCCTGCCGGCGGCGATCCCGTAGGCGACGCCGGGAAGTAGAAAGCAGAAGAAGAGAAGGGGGACAATGGCCTTCACCCAGCGATCGAAGTCGTCGTAGGGGGCGTGAGCTTTTCCGGAAAGGGGTGCGCCTTCGGGGAGGACGAGGCGAAAAAGGAGGACGAGAAAAATACCGAGGACCACGCCGGCCGCCTTCAGACCCCGCTTCTCCTCGGGGGTGATGCTACGAGCCTGGAGATCTTCCTCGGTCAGAGCGGAGGGGCCACCCATTTCAGCGCTGCTGTTGGCGTAGCGCGGTTCTACAATCCAGGCCGTGACCCCCCAGCCGACAAGAGTGAGTAAGATAGTGGAAACAATCATGAACCACCAGTTTGCGGTGGCAGGGACACTGCGCCCGGAGTCGAGAATTTGTGCACCCTCGGAACTCAATTCCGCCAGCATGGGGTCGAGGCCGGTGATGAAGAGGTTTGCGCTGAAACCTGCGGATACGCCAACAAAGGCGGCAGCCAGTCCCACCAGCGGCGAACGCCCCACTGACTTGTAGAGGGCGGCTGCGATGGGAGGCAGGACAACGTAGCCGGCATCGAGTCCCATGGAGGAGAGGATCCCGATGAAGATCATGGCAGGGGTGAGGAGGCGGGCCGGCGTGATGAGCATGCCCACCTTGAGAAGGGCGCCGATGGCGCCGCTTCGTTCGGCCACCCCGATTCCGAGCATGCCCACGAGGACCACTCCGAGCGGCGCGAAGCCGGTGAAATTCTTTACGAGGTTGTCGATCGTCCAGAACGCGCCATCGCCCACGAGCAGGCCCTTGGCAGTGACCTCGACCACCTCTTTCGTGGTCGTTCCTCCAGGGTGTTCCTGGAGAACGGTCTTCTCTGCGGACCAGTTGCCGAAGTCGGCGATCTGGGAGAGCACCAGGACGGCTATGGCGCCAATGATGAACATCGACATGGGATGCGGCAGGCGGTTGCCCACCCGCTCGATCCAGTCGAGCCAACCGGAACGTTTCTCCGCACTTGGAATTGCAGAATCTGTAGACATCCCGGGCATGCTGGGGGAATAAGGCTTCCTTGTCATCCCTGACCTCGGAGTTTGTGGTGAACAGGCGCGGATTTATCGGGAAGAGGGCTTTCCTTGAGCCTGTGAGCGTTCTTAAAATCACGCTCATGAAACCCATCATTCTCTCCGTCCTTCTTCTGGGCACGTGCTTGCTGGCATTCGCCAATCCAGTCGTCCCCACGGGCCTTGAGTCCCGTCCTCTCGCCAACAAGATGGGTTTGGTCCTGAACGAGTATGGCCTGATCTGGGAGGAAGGCCCCTTCACTTCGTGGCATGTTCTGGTCGCCAGCAGCGAGGCTCGACTTGCTGCGGGAGTTGGTGACCTGTGGGATAGTGGTCCACGGCAGGGTATGGAGGAAGGGGGAATGGTGCGATACCGCGGCCAGGCGTTGTCTGCCGGTATGTCGGCCTGGTGGAAGGTCCGGGTGTTCGACGCGAAGGAGCAGGCGAGTTCTTGGAGCCAGCCAAGTGTTCTCAAGGTCTCGTCCGCAGCTGCAAACGAGCGGCGGGTCCGCCGGGGTGGGGGCAGCCAGGGAAAGCTGGACTTCGTGGACGGCAGGATCGGACAGGCCCTCCGTTTCACAGGAGCCGGTGTCCGGGTATGGGCAAGTGACTATGAGCAACTGCGCTCCAGAGATGCCACGACCATTGCAGCTTGGATCAGGCCGGAGAAGCTGGGGGACGAATGGCAGACCATTTACCGCAAGGAAGACGGTGCTGACCGGCGTCTGCTGGCGTTGGGAGCTGACGGAGGGCCCTGGGGACTCTGGAGCGGCTTTAACATTGGCGGAAAATATCTGGAATTCGGAGTGCCCTGTGATCGGGAAAAGATCGGGGATGGTAAGTGGCATCATGTGGCGGTGACCTATGATGGGCGGCACCTGAGGACCTACCTTGATGGACAGAAAATCGGCGAGAAGGCGCAGCGAGGAGCTCTGGGAGGGAACGGAAGCGCCCCGGCGTTTTTTGGATCCAGTGCGGGCAAGGAAGTTTTTGAGGGTGCCATTGATGAGGTGGAGGTTCATGGGGTGGCTCTTAGCGATCAGCAGGTTGCCAGCCTGGCGGGAGGTTCTCGGGGAGAGTCCTTCCCACTACCGGCAGGGTATTGGAGATTCGACGGGAGCGTGGATAACGAGATTGTCGGAGAGGTGCGTCTCCCGAAGAATCAGGTGGTCCTGGTGGGAGGCACCCTCATATCGCGGATGGATAAGTATGGTTATTTTGAGCACGCCGCCACGGTCAGCTGGCCGCATCATGATATCAGTTTCCGAAATCTGGGCTGGGCTGCTGACGATGTTTTTGGCACGGCGCGAAGCGAGTTTGGATCTGCCCACAACACCCGGTCATGGCAACCCCCGAAGAACCAGAGGGGATTTGGATTTGAGAAGTTGAGAGCGCAACTTGCCGAAACCGACCCGGCGACAATCATCGTAGGCTATGGAGCAGAAGCGGCATTTGCGGATACCGATGAGAAGAGGAAGCGGTTTGAAGCGGGATACCGCGGGCTGGTGGAAGAACTTGAAGAAACCGGGGCCAAGCTGATCCTGCTCTCGCCCTTGGCACAGGTGTCCAGCGGTGCGGTCATTGACGGAAATGAGGTGGCGACTCGAAATAAGAGACTGGGCGAAGCAAGTGATTTCATCCTTGCTTTGGGCAAGGAACGCAACCACCCGGGGTTGGATCTCTTTCATACCAGTCCTCTTGGGGAGGATCCTTCGGCGCTGTATGAAAATGGGATTCATCTGACGGAGGAAGGTTACCGGAAACTGGCTCTCTATCTCGGCAGGAAACTGGAACTGGAAAGCGTTTCTGGAGGGCGGGCGGCTGCCACCCCGGTGAATGTTGAGCGGACCAGACTGGGACTTCGCTATGATCTCACCCGGCACATTTTGCCGACCCGGCTCGAGGCTTCGGGGAAGCCCGCCGGGGCGGGTGCAGGCCGAACCTGGATTGACGGAAAGTCGGTGTCCACCGAGGGCGATGGAGGAGCGGTCCGATCTGGTCCTGACCACGATCAGGCAGAAACTCTCCGGGAGGTGATTATCGAGAAAAACAAGCTGCACCGCTACAAGTTGAACCCGATCAACAAGGCTTACATCTTTCTCTTCCGTCGTCACGAGATGGGACATCTCGCCTACGAGATGAAGGACTTCGATGAGCTTGTAAAAGGTAAGGAGCAGGCCATCGCCAAGTTGCGGGTGCCACGCTCCCACCGCTACGAGCGGGAAGATTCCCGGCAATGGAAGTCGCCGCGCGACTATCCTGATCACGAGGTTCCCAAGAATATTCCGGCGCCTGATGTTGCCGCGGAGCTCAAGGCTTTCAAGGTGGCAGAAGGTTTCAAGGTCAACCTGTGGGCCAAGAATCCAGTGATTTTCAACCCGATCAACATGAACTGGGACCGGCATAACCGGGCTTGGATCTCTACCTCCTCAACCTACCCGCACATCAAGCCAGGGAGAATTCCCAATGATCGGATCGTCATTCTTGAGGACACCGACCGGGACGGAGTGGCGGACAAGCACATAGTGTTCGCAGAAGGGTTGACCGTCCCCCATTCCGTCATGCCGGTGGAGGGGGGCGCCTACGTCTGCAGCACGACCGAGGTTCTCTTTCTGGCTGACCATGATGGGGATGATCGTGCCGATGAAAAACGGGTGATCTTCTCAGGCTTTGGTAATGCGGATGTTCACCACATGATTCACGGTTTGCGCTGGTCTCCGTGGGGAGACATGTTTTTCACCCAGTCAATCTACATCAACAGCTTCATCGAGACTGCACACGGACCCCGGCGACTGAACGGAAGTGGAGTCTGGAAATTCCGTCCTGAAATTGAAAGGATCGATGTCTTTTCCCGGGGTCGGGTCAATCCCTGGGGTCATGCTCTTGACTATCACGGGAACAGTTTTGGAACTGACGGTGCCGGTGGCCAGGGCCCGCACGACCTCTTTCCTGGCTCGGCCTTTGGCACGGCAGTGGGAGCCCCACGGGTCCTACGGGGACTCGTGCCCGGCAAACCCAAGAACACAGGAGCGGAATTCATGACCGGACGGCACATACCCTCCCGATGGCATGGCAGTCTTCTCGGTAATGATTTTCGTGCCAACCGAACAGTACGGTATTCGATCGAGGAGAGCGGGAGTGGCTTCAAGTCACAGGAAGTCGAGACGGTTCTGCATTCGAGCCACCGGTCCTATCGTCCGGTCGATATCAAGATGGGGCCTGATGGGGCGGTGTATATCGTTGACTGGTACAACCCGATTATTGACCACGGAGAAGTGGATTTCCACCACCCCCTGCGGGATAAGTCTCACGGGCGGATCTGGCGCCTGACGGCAATCGATCAGCCGCTCCTGGAATGGCCGGTGATTGCGGAAGCCACTACTACAGAGCTCTTTGAACACCTGACCTCCGATGAGCAGTATACCCGGACTCAGGCCAACAGGGAGCTTGTCCGTCGCCAGACCTCGCGGGAGGAGATTGATGAGTGGATCAAGAGTCTCGATGAGACTGATCCTGCTCATGGCCATCACCTGCTGGAGGCTCTCTGGCTTGCGCATGCATTGAATCTGGAAGCCAATGGTCTCGAGGATGCACCGCTGCGTGACGCGGATCCAAGAATTCGTGCGGCGGCGGTGAGGGCAGTGGGCAGGACCTCAAATGGGCTCGCTCATCTTGCCAAGGCAGTAGGGGATTCTCATCCCCGGGTACGACTGGCGGCTGTGTGTGCCCTCCGTGATCTAGGAACCAAGGAGGCCAGTGACGTAGTCCTTGGCGCGCTTGATCATGAAGTTGACCTCAATCTCGACTTTGCTCTCGAAATGGCAGTGCGGGATACCCGGGACGCTTGGTTGCCGGCCCTGCAGGCTGGAGAGAGAGTTTTCGGTGGTAATGCCAACAGTCTTTCCTATGCCTTGAATAAGGCTCAGGACAAGAGGGCTATCGGCGGGCTCGCGGAAATTATCGCGGAAGGACAGCTTAAGGGAAGTGCCCTGAATAATGCGATTACCACGGTCGCCTCCCTCGGGTCGCCTGAGCAGATGGGGGAGCTTCTGCAGAAAGCTCAGGACCATCCTGACTGGTTGCCGGCCATCGCGCAGGGAGTTCGCTACAATGCAAAAGAGCCGCCGCTCAAGAGCCGGGCCATGACTGTCTCTTATACACATCTCCGAGCCCACGAGACAGGCAGAAATGTCGTATGCCGTCTTCTGCTTGAAAAAAA
>CAXEFH010000230.1:0-6070 GCA_963989605.1 uncultured Roseibacillus sp.
CGGAGATGTGTATAAGAGACAGTGCCGAGTTGCATTGTTCCAGTGTTGATGAAGGTAATAGCCGGATCATGGTTGATCGCCTCGGTATTCACTGATCTTACGACACAGATCTTGTCGGCGATTTTCTGAGTCCACGGTAGAAGGTCCGATATCCAAGCCCCCGCAGGACCGCATTGCCTGATTGGTGCCATTGGCTTGGCGACGGGAAAATTTTTCATTCCTGCGGTCATGCCAGTCACTCGTTGCTCACCTTTCACCTCTGGTGGCAGGTGCTTGCCGTGGTTCTTGATAAGGAAGGGAGAACCGTCAAACAGGACGCCGGGAGACGGGCCCCCGGCCTGGAACATGTAAATGACATGTTTTGCCTTTGGAGCCAAGCGGAAGGCAGGGTGGGGTGCGGCATCGGAGTCTCCCTTCGCCATCATGGATGTCAGGGCCGCGGCTCCAAAACTATTTCCCGCAGTTCCCAGAAAGGCGCGACGATTCAGAATGGTAGGAAGGTCGCTCATGATGTCATCTTCTGGTTACCGCCTCTGAGAGATTAAGGAGAAGACCACAGAGATTGGTCCACGCGGCGTGTTCCGTTGGTGGAAGATCTTGGTCAGGAAGCGATTCTCCGACCGCCAGAAGTTTCTGCGCCTCCGTTACGTTGTCATGATAGCGAGCTCGCTCGCGGGCAAGGGCGGCTTTAAGAATGCCAAGTTCATTCTGATCCGGTATGCGCGAGGTCACCTCCTCGAAAGCCTGAAGGAGCCGTTTCTCATCCGACCCGACCTGGGAGAGGAGACGCTGAGCAAGAACCCGTGAAGCCTCAACATATTGAGGATCATTCATGAGAATGAAGGCCTGAAGAGGAGTGTTGGTTACTCCGCGCCCGGTAATACAGGCCTCCCGATTGGGTGCATCAAAGGCCGCCATTCCCGGGGGAGGCAGGGTCCGTTTCCAGTAGGTATAAATCGAGCGGCGATACAGATTTTCACCATGATCCTGTACGTAGGTCTGCGAGGTGGCGGGAGTGGATCCATAATGACTGACCTGCCGCCAGAGATCTCCGGGGTGATAGGGTTTTACGCTGGGGCCACCAATCCGTCTTACGAGAAGTCCAGAGGTCGCAAGAGCATGGTCGCGGATCATCTCAGCGGAGAGTCGGAAGCGGGGTCCGCGGGCCAGAAATTCATTCAAGGGATCCCGTTCCAGAAGCTCCGGTGTGGTGTTGGAACTCTGGCGATAGGTGCGAGAAGTGACAATTCTGCGGATGAGGTCCTTTACGTCCCAGCCCGAGCTTTGGAAGGTGAGTGCAAGCCAATCGAGTAGTTCCGGGTGAGTAGGCCTTTCTCCCTGGGTGCCAAAGTCAGCACTGGATTCTACGATTCCACGGCCGAAAAGTATTTGCCAGAAACGGTTTACCGCAACCCGGCTCGTGAGAGGGTGGTCAGGCCTTACCAACCAGCGAGCCAGATCCAGTCTATTGAGGTCTCTGTCCGTCGGATCCTTGAGAGAGGGCAGGAACGCGGGAACACCCGGTTTGACTGCCTGACGTTTGTTTGCGTAAAAACCCCGCTCAAGGACGTGAGTCACCCTTGGGTTTTGAGATGTGTTCATCACCATGATCCGGTGATTTCCGGTCAACGTCTCAATCCGTTTTTTTAGATTCGAAACCCGATGGCGAGCAGGGGCCTTCGCCCTGCTGTATTTGTTGAAGTAGTCCCTGATGAATTCGATCTGGTTACCCTTTCTCTCTGAATGAGGGAGCGCGAGAGCCTCCCTGAGAGCCTCGGGTAGCATCGTGGTATCGTCGGAACCCTTGGTCAGGAAAAGACGGAATTTTTTGGGAGAGGCCCCATCGCCGTAATTGAATACTAGCTCAGTCGTGAGGTAGGGCTGGTCTGTGGTGTCGATGGGATCGAGGAAACTGATGGTCAGATGCTGTTGCTCGTCTACCCCCGAAAGTGCGGGAGCCCAACCCGTGCGCCGACTTGTATCGTGAACGAACTCGGGACGAAATCCGGGCTTGAAGGAAGAGGCAGTGACCCGGTCATAGGGAGCTGCGGTGTTAAGATCTATATTCTTCGCAGGGAATGGGCTGAAGCACGGTGTGATCGTGCTCATAACGAATCCGCCAGGCATGGACTTTCCACCAAAGCCAATCTTGCCATTATTGGCTGGCTCGAAGACCACCCGCAATCCGGTGACCAATCCCGTTCCCTCCGGAATTTGGCAACAAACATTGTAGGCGGAGAAGTCGCCCCCTGCTGCCTCTACTGATTCATCTTCCTTGACCTGAATTCGGTTTGGATCGCCGTTGGGCAGGGTGGAGGTCAGGTGGTCGAGGGCGATGAGTTGAAATCCTGTGCCTCGTTGCTGGAGCTCTCGATGCATGAGTTCCTCCCATTCGGCCTGTGCGGCTGGGGCATGGCTGGCGAGATCCCTTTCAGCCTCCTGAAGCTCCTCTCTGAGGGAGGCGGTCTCCGAGTCAGTGGCAAGGGGTGTCTTCACCTGCATGAAGGGGCGGGGGTTGATCCCGTTATCTCCGTCATGTCCGCGGTCATCAACCGTGTTGAAAAAAGCAAAGAGTTGATAGTACTCCTCCTGTTTCAGTGGGTCGTATTTGTGATCATGGCACTGCCCACAGCCCGTGGTGAGCCCCATGATGGACTCCCCGGTTGTTTTCACGCGGTCGACGACATAGTTGACCAGATTTTCCTCCCCAATTGTTCCGCCTTCATGAGTGACGGAGTGATGCCTGTTGAAGGCTGTTGCGATAAGCTGGTCTGAGGAGGGCTCCGGGAGAAGGTCGCCAGCCAGTTGCTCGATAAGAAACTGGTCGTATGGCATGTTGTCATTGAATGCCTTGATGACCCAGTCCCGCCAGAGCCATGCATCGCGCCCACCATCAATTGAGTATCCATTGGTGTCGGCATACCGTGCGGCGTCCATCCAGGGCAGAGCCATTTGCTCTCCGAAGTGAGAAGAGTTGAGCAATTGCGCAACGAGTTTTTCGTAGGCGTCACTTTTTTCGTTTGAGAGAAACTCCTTGATCTGGTGTCCAGAGGGGGGAAGCCCGGTCAGGTCCAGATAAAGGCGTCGGGCGAGGGTGCGCCGGTGTGCCTCGGGACTGAAACTCAAACCCTCGCTCGCAAGTTCAGCCGCAATAAACCGGTCGATCGGATTTCCCTCGGTTCCTTCCGGAACAGCCGGTAGCGACGGAGTGATGAATGCCCAGTGGCCCTCGTATCTCGCCCCTTGTTTTATCCACTCCCTGATCAGGTTTTTCTCCCGCGGGTTAAGTTCCTTGTGAGAATCAGGAGGTGGCATGATCTCGTCCGGATCGCTACTCACGATACGTTCCCAGAGAAGGGACTCCCCAGGTTTGCCCTTTACCGTCATTGGTTCCTTGCTGGATCCTCCGCGAAGGAATCCATCGGCGGTGTCGAGGCGGAGCTTGGCTTTGCGCTCGTGCTTGTCAGGTCCATGGCAGGCGAAGCAATTCCGCGCCAATATCGGCTGGATATCACGATTGAAGCGAACTTCAGCGGCTTGACCCTGACTCAACAGGGCTGGAAGCAATAGGATGGGTAGACGCTGCCAGATCATAGGCCGACTTCATGATCCAAGCACGGGAGGAGAGAGGTGACAAGCCGGGGAAGGGCGCGTTCGATCGAAGAGGTTCGACCAGGTGAGATTGTATGCGGTTTTTGGGAAGCAGGCAGGTCGGATTTCCGCTTGGCACCCTGTCGGCCTCCTGAGAGGGTGAGAAATATGCACCTGAAGTGCAAATGCCCGCATTGCGGAACGAAAATTCGTTACCAGGTCGAGCTCTCCAGCGGGTTTGCTCATTGTCCGGGATGCAAGACGCAGTTCCAGTTGCCGGATGCGCCCCCGGGTGTCCCAAGGATGGCGGGCCAAGCTTCCGAAGAACACCGTTCACGCAGTGGTGTAGCTGGTCCTGCAGGGGCGAGGCTGGGTCGTCGAGGTGCCCTCAATCTCGCTTTCACGGATCCGATGAACTCGCAACCAGCTGCGATGAAGGCAATGGGCAAGGAGACGATGCTGACCTGGGGTTTTCTTATGTGGATGGCCTTCCCGATTGCGGGATGGCTGGCTTTCTGGAGAGGAACAAATGTTCTCAGCGCCCATCTTTTTGGTGGTATTCTCAAGGCCGCCGGGAACTCTGGCCCTGGCGCTCCCGGAAGTGGGAAGGTTGCCGACCACATTGCGGTAGCAGCTGAGCTCGTTGTTTTTTCTTTGCTGCTCCTCGGGGTCCTTGTGACCCTTAATATTCTTCACGGCCGACGGGTTATCGTCCGTGGTATTCTTTTCACTACGGCCCTGGTACTCCTGCCCTTCGTTGGCCTTTCCTTGTATTTCGTTGGTCTCTCGTTTTTGTCCCCACAGTCTCCCGAGGCCGTCGAAGCCCTTGGGCATCTCACCATGTTCCTGACGCTTCTCTCCCTGAGTAGTTTTTTCCTTCTCCTTTTTACCTCGATGACAAGGGTCATTGGATTTTCAAGAAAGGCGGGTTTCTGGCTGGTGCCGGGAGCCCTCATGGTGATTTTCGTGCTCTTTACATGGATAACCAAATTAACCGGGGATTTCAGTAAAGCGGGGGGCAAGAAGAGAACGGCGGTCTCTCTGAAAACTGAATTCCCAGGGTATGACACCGAGGGTGTTCACCACCCTGAGTTCATGAAGCCTCGCAAACAACTGCAGGCTGGTCGCCTGATTCTGTGAACCGGATCTCTTTTGGGGTGTAGGAAGGGGAATTCGCAGTTTGACCGCGAGGTTGTTTTCCTGTGCCTTGTGGGGGACTTACCAAGCTCCATCATGATCATGAAGATTCATCGCTCCCTCCCGGTCGCTGGTTTTGCCTCGGCTGTGTTCCTCCTCGGTCTTTCTCAAGCATCTGCCAAGGTGTCCGTATCCAAGCTTTTCGGAGACCACATGGTTCTCCAGCAGGAGGCGCCTATCAGACTCTGGGGTGCTGCGGAACCCGGGGAACAGGTGATTGTCGGTGTTGCAGGAGGGGGCAACGCGCTCGTGAAGGCCGATGAGAAAGGGCGCTGGAAGGTAGAGCTCCCGGCAATGAAGGCTGATGGCAAGGCTCGGACCATCACGGTTCAGGGTTCCAAGGAAGGAGATAAGGTTACCCTGAAGGATGTCCTGATCGGTGAGGTCTGGCTGTGTTCAGGTCAATCAAACATGGAATGGAGTGTTCGCCAGTCCATGAATGCTGACAGGGAGATCGCTGGAGCCAAGCATCCGCAGATCCGCCTCTTCAACGTCCCCGGCCATGTTCGTAACGCCGAACCGCTGGAAGATCCGAGAGGACAGTGGCAGGTCTGCTCTCCCCAGACTATTTCCGGATTCACTGCGGTGGGTTACAGCTTCGGGAGGGAACTGCAGAAGGCTCTCAAGGTCCCAATCGGTCTGGTAGGGACGAACTGGGGCGGGACCAGGATTGAGCCATGGACTCCTCCGGTTGGGTTTAAGTCGGTCCCCGACCTGAAAGACTACGTTGATAATCTTGAGGCGATTGAAGCGTCCAAGAAAAATGGGGGTAATCGTCCTCGTCCCAAGGGAGGAGCGGTAGAGATTTTTAACGGCATGGTTGCTCCTCTAGTTCCGCTCAGTGTCCGCGGAGCGATCTGGTATCAGGGAGAGTCCAATGCGGGTGATGGTCTTAGGTATGAATATCTGAAGGAGGCTCTGGTGAACGGCTGGCGCTCGGTTTTCAAGAACGACAAGCTGTCCTTCTACTGGGTCCAGCTGGCGAATTTTCAGGGACCTAATGGAAACCCTGCCGGAGGCGGCTGGGGTCCTGTCAGGGAGGGTCAGAGAAGGGCCCTGCGGGTGCCGGGAACGGGGATGGCGGTCATCATCGATATCGGAGAAGCCCGGGATATTCACCCCCGCAACAAGCAGGACGTGGGTAAGCGGCTCGCTCTCTGGGCGTTGGCCAAGGATTACGGAAAGGATATCGTCTACTCGGGGCCTCTCTACCTGTCTCTTATACACATCTGACGCTGCCGACGAATAGAGAGGTGTAGATCTCGGTGGTCGCCGTATCATT
>CAXEFH010000231.1:0-6044 GCA_963989605.1 uncultured Roseibacillus sp.
CTCTAAATACCTCTCAGGACGAATTCGTCGAATTCCTGAATGTCTCCGAGGAGTCGTTCGACCTCAGCGGTTATGAAATTCATGACGGATTCGGGCAGCGCCATATTTTTCCGGTGGGCACTCTGCTGGCGGCAGGCAGAGCCATTGTTGTCTTTGGTGGGGGTGCTCCGGTAGGATCTTTCGGCGGTTCACTGGTTCAGGTTGCGAGTAGTGGTTTTCTAGGGCTCAATAACAGTGGAGATACGATTTCCCTGAAGACTCCCGGCGGTGGGAGCACTCTGCTTGAATATGAATATGACGGGTCGGTCATGGACGAATCCATGTCTCGGTCACCTGATGGGAGCGGAGCATTCGGCGCTCACTCGCTGGCTTCTGGAGCAGGCACGGCATTGTACTCACCGGGAGTGACGGTGGATGGGAATTCCTTCGATGGAGCCGTTGACATCGAATTCATCGCGATAACGAATTTTGAGGTGGATGCCGACAACCTCGAAATCCTGGTCGAGGTGGAGGGCTTAACGCCGGGCGAACTTTACTGTTTTGATGTCAGCGTTGATCTGGGCCTGACCAGTCTCTGGTTTCCTTTCGAGCTTTTGACCACCGACACGGGAACGGAAGTATCGCCCGGTCGACACCAGTTTGTGATTCCGGACCTCTTCATCGCGGATGAGCCGTCCCAGTATTACCGGATCCGCAGGCCTTAAAGCCTGCTTTTGCAGGCCGCAGGGATCCGGGTAGCCTTCGACAGTAGTGTCGGGGTTTCTCCGGGCATTTGGCCTCGCCTCATTAGTTCAGAAATATTAAATATTGGGCCATGTCGGCGAGCTACACCGAAGAGGACATCAAGACTCTTAACTGGCGCGAGCACATACGGCTCCGGCCGGGCATGTATATTGGGAAGCTGGGGGACGGTGCGGTCCAGGATGACGGGATCTACCTCCTGTTGAAGGAAGTAGTTGATAATGCGGTTGATGAATTCGTGATGGGGCACGGAAGGGAGATCCGGATCGACATCGATGATGAGGGCCGGGTCGAGGTAAGGGATTATGGAAGAGGAATTCAACTCGGTAAGCTGATGGATTGCGCCGCAAAGATCAATACGGGGGCAAAGTATGACAGTGAGGCTTTCAAGAAAGCGGTCGGCTTGAATGGGGTTGGCATCAAGGCGGTCAATGCGCTGAGCGAGTTTTTCGAGATACAGGCGTGGCGTGATGGCAGAACCAAAGCCATTGAATTCAGCAGGGGTGAGGTCACCGAGGAGATGAAGCGCCCGCGGGCGGCCTCAACCACTAAACCGGGAACACGCCTTGCGTTCGAGATAGACCGTGAGATCTTCCCCTCCCAGACCAAATTTAAAGCGGCGATCGTAGAGCGGATGTGTCGCTATTATGCGTATCTGAATCCAGGGCTAAGCCTGGTCTTCAACAAGCAGAAGTTCCGCTCCAAGGAGGGGCTCCTGGACCTCCTGAAGGAGGAAATGGATGAAGCTCCACTTTATCAGCCGGTCGGACTTTCTGGCCGGGATATTGACGTGGCCTTTGTTCATACCCCGTCGAGCAGTGAGGAGTACTACTCCTTCGTCAATGGCCAGCATACGACACAGGGCGGAACCCATCTTGGGGCCTTTCGGGAGTCCATTGTCAAGGTTCTCCGGGAATTCTACAAGAAGCAGTATGATCCTGCCGATATCAGAGCGGGTCTGGAAGCGGCGATCTCCCTCAGAGTTGAGGAACCAGTCTTTGAGAGTCAGACCAAAACCAAGCTGGGAAGTGCCGCCATGAAGCCTGACGGGGAGACCATCAGAACATACGTTGGTAATTTCCTCCGCGAGCAACTGGATAATTATCTGCATAAGAATCCGGATACGGCAGATGCCATCCAGAAGCGTATTCTGGCTTCCGAGCGGGAGCGCAAGGAACTCAAGGGAGTGAAGAAGATGGCCCGCGACAGAGCAAAGCAGGCCAAGTTACACAACAAGAAATTAAGGGATTGCCGCGCCCACTGGAACACGAAGCATAAAGCGAGAGAGCGCAGCACGATTTTCATCACCGAAGGGGACAGTGCGAGTGGTTCCATTACCTCCTGCCGGGATGCGGAGACCCAGGCGGTCTTCTCACTGAGGGGCAAGCCACTCAACTCATTTGGGTTGAGTCGCAAGGTGGTCTATGAAAATGAGGAGTTTGCGCTCCTGCAAGCTGCCCTGGGGATTGAAGAAGGCATCGAGGGGTTGCGCTATAAGCGGGTCGTGCTGGCGACTGATGCGGATGTCGATGGTATGCACATCCGGTTACTGCTCCTGACATTTTTCCTGCAGTTCTTTCCGGAGTTGATCCGGGAAGGCCATCTTTTCATTCTTCAGACGCCTTTGTTCCGGGTGAGAACCAAGAAAAGAACGGATTACTGCTTTGATGAAGACGAGAAGGAAAGGGCCATCGAAGCACTCGGGAAGAGCGCTGAGATCACCCGTTTCAAGGGACTGGGAGAGATCTCGTCTCATGAGTTCAAGCATATGATCGGGTCGGAAATGCGACTCGATCCGGTGCTGATGGAAGAGGGTAAGGGACTCAGCGAGATGCTCGCCTTTTACATGGGTAAAAACACCCCCGATCGTCAGGAATACATCATCAATAACCTGAGGGAGGACGTGGATCGTGGGAACGAATGAGGGAGCAGAGTGCAATTTCGTAATCAACTTTAAGTCAATTATTTACAATCAATTGTTTCCAGGGTTGCAGATTCAATGAATTGGGAAAAGGCACTTGCCCGAAAGGGGCCTGAAAGGCACCAACCATGAGTAGATCCGCTCTTGCCAGAATGGTTAGGAGATCTTAAGTTTCACAGTGTAGAGGCAAGGGATGAGCTTGAAGGGAAAGGAGCACGGAAGCCTCGGGAACATGTATTCCGACTACTTCCTCGATTACGCCAGTTACGTAATCATGGAAAGAGCTGTGCCGCACTTGGGAGATGGTCTCAAACCGGTTCAGCGGAGGATTCTGCACTCGATGCGGCAGATGGAGGATGGGCGATACAACAAGGTCGCGAACATCGTGGGAGATACGATGAAGTATCATCCGCATGGAAACACCGCGATTGAGGATGCCCTTGTTGGAATGGGGCAGAAGGACCTTCTCATCGATACCCAGGGCAACTGGGGCAACGTTCTAACGGGGGATCCTTCCGCGGCAGGGCGCTATATCGAGGCACGCCTGACCCCCTTTGCTCTTGAAGTAGCTTTCAATCCCAAGACTACGGAGTGGACGCAGAGTTATGACGGTCGCAATAAGGAACCCGTGACTCTTCCCATGAAGTTTCCGCTCTTACTTGCTCAGGGAGGTGAGGGTATTGCGGTTGGTCTGGCATGTAAGATTCTCCCTCACAACTTCAATGAGCTGATCGAGCAGTGCATCCGGGCCCTCCGGAAGCAGAAAGTCGAAATCGTTCCAGATTTCCCCACGGGCGGCTTGATGGATGCCAGCGAATATAATGATGGGCTCCGGGGTGGACGAATCCGAATAAGGGCGAAGATCGAGATCGTGAAGCGGAACCTTCTGAGAATCGTGGAGATCCCCTGGGGGACGACTACGACGTCACTTCAGGGATCCATCGTGGGCGCACAAGAGAAGGGTAAGATCAAGATATCCAGGAGCGAGGATAACACCGCCGACGAAGCGGATATCCTCATTCACCTTCCTGCAGGCAGTGACCCGGAAGCCGTGCGTGATGGCCTCTTTGCGTTCACCGATTGCGAAACGAGCATTTCACCCAATGCCTGCGTGATTGCCGATGGCAAACCACAGTTTCTCGGGGTCAGTGAGATCCTCAAGCGATCAGCTTTTCAGACCAAGGATCTTCTGAAGCGGGAGCTTGAAATCAGGCTCGGGGAACTGGAAGAAAAGTGGCACTTCAGTTCTCTCGAAAAGATCTTCATCGAAAAGAGAATCTATCGGGACATAGAGGAATGCGAGACCTGGGAGAGCGTTCTTGATGCAATCGAGCTGGGCCTTAAGCCGTATAAGAAAAGGTTCCGGAGGGCCGTCACGAAGGACGACATCATTCGCTTAACCGAAATTCGCATCAAACGCATATCCAAGTATGATAGCTTCCGCGCGAATGAGGAAATCAAGGGGCTTGAGGATTCGATTGCGGAGACCGAGAAGGACCTTGGTGGGCTGACACGGTATGCCATCCGGTATTACAAGAACCTCCTTAAGAAATATGGTTCCGGGAAGGAGCCACGGACTGACGAAGCCGAATTCGAGCGTGTCGATCGGTCGCAGGTCGTAGCGGCAACCGAGACTCTCTATGTTGATGAGAAGAATGGGTTCGCGGGCCTAACTCTGAAAAAGGAACGGGCCGTTGAGAAGTGTTCCCGCCTCGACGACCTAATCGCCGTTTCTCAGGACGCAAAAATGCGGGTGCTTAAGGTTTCCGACAAGGCGTTCGTCGGGAAGCGGCCGGTCCACGTCGCCATCTTCCGGAAGAATGAGGAGAAGATTTATTCCATGATTTATCGTGATGGTCGTGATGGCGCAGTTCTCGCAAAGCGGTTCCGGGTTGGTGGGGTGACCCGCGATAAAATCTATGAACTGGGCAAGGGCACAGCCGGGACCCGGGTCTTTTATTTTGCTGTGCATTCCAAAGAGGAGGAGAGTGATGGCAATACGGTCCTCCTCCATTTGAAGCCGGCCCTTCGGCTCAGGAATGTGTCGAGAGAGTTCCGGTTTGGTGAAATCGGCATCAAGGGGCGAGGTGCCAAGGGGAATATCCTCACCAAACATGCCGTGGACCGGGTCGTCCGGGCGTAACGAGCACACCCTGAAAGGGGTTGACAGGGGCACAGCACCAGTTATTGTGTTCTTATGAACACCATAACATGGCATGTCCGCAACCACTTCCTGAAACAGAGGCTGAGGCGCCTGCAGAGGCAACTCGACCTGATGGACCGCCGTCGAATGGCGCCGAGAAGGCGACCATCCCAACTGCCTTTCCCGCGGAGCATTCGCTTCTGAGAATTACCCTCAGGGCGGGTATTTTGCCTGATTTCACCGGGATTTTTGTGCTGACTGGAAGGGGTTCCTCCGGTAGAAGACACGCCATCAAACCCGGCTCCCAGTACTTTGTTCTGCCGAGCGGTTGCCTTACGGGCTTCCGCTCACGATGGATACCCGTCGTTGCGGCTGTGTTTCTTGGCGCCCTCAGCGCGCTGGGTGACGATTCAGAAGTCGTGCAGAGGGAGCTGGAGAGACGGGGCAAAGCCACGCAGGAGGCTCAGAAGGCTCTCCTCGAGGGCGATAAGGCTTATCGACTCGCTGACTATGCTGGAGCGGTTACCGAGTTCGCAAAGGCCTTTGATCTGTTTCCGGGAGGAGATGCGACCGCTAGTCTTAAGGCGGCGGCGGCGGAACGATTGGCTCAAGCATCGGTAGAGCGGGCACGCGAGCTTGCGAAAATAGGCGATTACCCCATGGCCCGCTCTTTGCTCGAAAAGGCACTTCTGCCGGGAGTTGCACCGAAGCACTTGGGGGCGAATGATATGCTTTCCCGGCTCGACGATCCGGTCCGAAACAATCCTGCCTTGACCCCGGAACACGTCAGAAACGTGGACGAAGTTCGTCGTTACCTCTACGAGGCTCAGGGATTCGTGGAATTGGGGCAATTCGACCGGGCGCTGATCATTTACGAACAGATACTGAGGATTGACCCACATAACTCCGCGGCAAGACGGGGGATGGAGGCGGTGCAGAACCAGAAGTCCCGTTATTCGGAAAGCGCCCGTGACGAGGCCCGGGCCAAGCTCCTAAGTGATGTTGCCGAAGCCTGGAAGTCACCCAGTCCAGAGGCGGTCAGCGTGCTGGCAGACAGCGATCTTGGAATCCTTCGGAATGGTGCCCGTTTTGGAGCCTCCGCCTCGGAAAAACTCGATTCCATTATCATCCCTGTGGTTGATATGGACGGGGTTCTGCTGGGGGAGGCCTGTCTCTTATACACATCTGACGCTGCCGACGAATAGAGAGGTGTAGATCTCGGTGGTCGCCGTATCATTA
>CAXEFH010000232.1:0-6021 GCA_963989605.1 uncultured Roseibacillus sp.
AGATTTCTGCCTGTCTCGTGGGCTCGGAGATGTGTATAAGAGACAGATTATATGCAAGCAAAAGGACAAGCTCAATTAAAAGCAGATGGAGTAGAGCTTGATGAAAGTGGTAGAATTGATCTTAACAAAATATTAAGTACTACTTCTGGAGGTGTCAATCCTTTTGAATATTAAAAACAGGCATGGATCTGTATAAAACCAAGGAAAATTATAAACATATATATTAACATTAAAAATTAAAAACATGGCAAAATTTATTAACTTTAACATTGTTGGTGGATACGATTTAGCAACAGGCGCTGCAGACGCTTCACTAGATGGTGACAACTTAGTATTAGTTGACAGTATTTTAAATGTAAAAGCAGAGGCTGGTGCAGGTGGAGAGGAAACAGGAGGATCAAAGCCTCGCTCCTCCTCAACTCCCTCACCCATCTCTTCCTTTCCTTCTCTGAATCTTCCCTCCCCATCAGGCTCTTCCTCCAACCTATCATCGCGCTCATGCGGAGACTCTTCTCCTTCGTCAATATCAACTTCAGAGGTCTCGGTACTTTCATCCTGCTGTTCCCCAGAGGACTCGTCTGAACCAGTGGCAGCCGAGGAACCGGCATCACCGTATGGTGTCCCTTCACCCAATCCCGGACCCCCGGAGGGGGAGGCCTCCACTCTCTCCGCCGCCGCACGGCTCGACTCCTCCCCGTAGAACCCAGGCGGCGGCTCCTCGCCAACTCCCAGAAACTGCAGTGCCTTCGGCATCTCCGCAGAGGTTCCCATGATAAGTTTGGGAGTCGCAGAAGTCCCTCCCTCCTCAGCCTTAACCGCAGTAATAAGCTTCGGGCGCTTTGGAGCGATTTCATCCCCTTTAATCCTCTCGATGCCGTGCCGGGTCTCCCGGAACTTTCCCGTCGCCACAAGGTCCGCATCAAACTGGGCAGAAAAGTCAGGATCGTCCTCCCTGCGTCTGGCCAATTCGGCCAGCGCTTTCTCATCGAGCGCGTCCTTCAGGTAACGCTCAAACAATTGAGCCCGGGTCATCTCCCTCGTCCATAGCATCTCAGCCACGCCCCCGCATCCCTAATTGTAATCCCTCATGCACCAGAGAAAATATTCTGGACAGCTACCGTAGCGACGCCGAGAAGTCGAACCTTGGCCCCGCCCCCAAATTCGGGAGCTTGGTTCAATCCTCGCACCTCTCAAGATATGTCGATTACCCTTGTCACTGGAGCCAGCCGTGGAGTTGGAGAAGCCCTCACGTGGAAATTAGCAGGAGAAGGCCGGACCGTGGCGGCACTCGCACGGAGCGAGGGGGCCCTTGAAGCGCTGGCTGAAAAAGCCGGGGCGCAACGCCTCCCTGGATCGATCATTCCCTGTCCTGTCGATCTCCGGGATCCCGGGTCAATCCGTCGATGCGTAGACTCTCTGGAGAAACGCGGCCCCATCGAGACCCTCGTCAATAATGCGGCCGTCGTTGAGAACGTTCCCTTCGCTGAGCAGTCGATCGAACAGATCGAGGCAATCGTAGATAGCAACCTGAAGGGCACGCTTTACTGTACCCACGCAGTGCTCCAGCACATGGTTCCCCGCAAGGCCGGGAAAATCATCAATGTTTCATCCGTGGCAGGAGTGCGCGGGATTTCCGGACAGGCCAGCTACTGTGCCTCCAAGCACGGCATGGTAGGTTTTGCGGATGCTCTCACACAGGAGCTGATTCCCCACAATATTCAGGTGGCAACCATCTGCCCTGGGGCCATCGACACGCCTCTCTGGGATCCTAAGACCAACCCGTATCCCGGCGATATCAGTAAAGCCCTTCAACCGGGCGAAATCGTGAATCTCATCTCGTACATCCTCTCGCAGCCAGATCACAGTATCTTCAAACGAATTGTAGTCTTTCCGAGCAACGAGTGGCACTAGGACGGACCCAGGAAGCTCCCGGCAAACCCCTCATTGCAAGTGGTTTGCCGGTCGCTCACCGGGGCATTCCCGGAGCGCTTGCTCTCCGCTTTCGCATTCTCATTTCCTGCCTTGCTTCGCCTACCTCAAATGCAGTAACACTCATCGCCTCCCTACCAATCCTTCAATCATGAAGATCACTTCTCGGACTCGTCTCTGGCCCTCTATCCTTCTCACGCCCATCTTACCCTCTCTCGTCTCTTCACTCTTTCTTCTTGGCGCTCAGGCTTCAGCCCAGAATTTGCTGGCAGACTCCACCTCCGAATTTTCCGGGACACAGGGTCAGGAGGACTGGTATTACGGTTACCGCAATCTCACTCTCGACGGGGGCGAAAACGACTACGATCCCGAAGCTGATTTCATCCCCTTTTCTGTGGACGGAACTGCCGTGGGCTCTGATACGAACGCTTGGAACGGCGCGATTTTCGACTTTTTTGACGCCAGCGGTAACACGACCAATCCCCCCTGGACGACTCTGGGGGCCAGCAGCTCCCACCCGAACGGCACGAACCAGGCAGAAACACACTGGACTGTCCGCCGATGGACTGCCCCGGCCAGCGATCTTTCAGGCCCCACCCTCCTGCAGGTCGAGTGGTTCATCTCCAAAACGGCAAACAATCCCAACGGAGAGGGGGTCACCGCCCAGCTTCACCTGAACGGAACGATGGTCGGAAAGACCACGATCGCCGGGGATGACACCACCGGTATCACCAAGACGAGATTCGTGACGACTGATGTGGGCGACCACATCGACCTTGTCCACACTTCGGAAGGGCCCGGGGGAAACACCGCCGATGGAAGTGACAGTTCTCTGACCTCCATGGTGGTTTCCACAGTTGTCGATGATGACGGGGACCAGTTGCCGGACGCATGGGAGGAAACGTGGGCGCCCGGAGACCTTACCCAGTTCTCCAGCGGCGCTGATTTTGATTCCGATGGCCTCTCCGACGATGAAGAGTTTGAAAATGGCACCAGTCCAAGTGCTGCCGATACCGATAATGACGGGTATCCAGACGCGGAGGAAGTGGCGGCTGGAAGCAGCCCCAGCAACAACCTCTCCTTCCCAACGGGAGCCGGACTTGCCGATTCACGCGATCAGTTCAGCAACATTCAGGGGGCGAATGGATGGATCTCCGGGTATCGCAACCATACGCTCGACGGAGGTGGTGATAACTACAACCCGGAAAGTGGTTTCATTGATTTCCCCCCGGAGGCTTGGAGAGGGGATCAGAATCAATGGAGACTCGCGCCATCAGGAGCCCCGTGGACCACACTGGGAACAGAAAACACTCACCCAAATGGCACTAACAGCGCTCCCAATGAGGAGCACTGGACGATCCGCCGCTGGGTCGCCACGGTGGACGGCCCCACGGACATAAGAGTCTACTGGCGACACAGGGCGACAAACACCTCCGGGGACGGCACGACCGGAGCGATCCATCTCAATGGGCAACGCATCGACTCGGTTGCGATCTCCGATGGCGTGGGCGAAACACGGGCCTACTACCTCCGAGTAGAGAATGGAGATACTATCGATCAGGTAGTGACTCCGGTTGGAGTGAGTGGCAACCGGATTGATGGAAGCGATGGTTCCGCCAACTGGATGCGTATCGACACAAGGATTCCAGCGGTTCCGATCCAGCCAGACGGCAAATATTTTATTCCGATGGACAGTCCGGACGTAGATGGAGACTCCATCCCGGACTTTATTGAAAGAGATCTCCTCGGTGAGGATCTGACCCAGTTGGCCGCGGGCTCAGACTGGGACGGGGATGGCGCCTCAGATGAAAGAGAGGTCTCCAGTGGGGCCAACCCAACCCTCGCTGATACTGATGGAGATGGACTGGAAGACGGCCCCGAGCTCGAGACCTTTGGAACGGATCCCTGTAGTCCCGACAGTGATGGGGATGGTCTCAGTGATGGCGACGAGGTCTTTGGCGTAGTGGCCACTGATCCGAGCGACCCGGACTCTGACGGAGATGGATTTAACGACAGAGAGGAATTGGAAGCTGGCAGCGATCCCAACAGCGTAGGAGATACTCCGCTTTCCGGAACTCTCGCTGACTCAGTCCTCGAATTCTCCGAAACCCAAGGTGAGGGCGGATGGGAATCCGGCTATCGGAACGTTACCCTCGATGGTGGAGGAATCGATTATGACCACGTTGCAGATTTTATCCCTTTCCCTGCCGACAGCTGGAGAGGCTCAGGATGGCGTCTGGCTCCCGGCGGCGCCCCTTGGACCCTTTTGGAAGCCGAAAACAGCCACCCCAATGGCACCAACAGCGCTCCCAACGAGGAGCACTGGACCGTCAGGAGATGGACGGCAGAAGGCTTGGACGGTGAGTCTGCCGTGAGAATCAGCTGGTCAACACGTAAGGTGAATTCCAATGGCGACGGAGTCACCGGAGCGTTGCACGTGAACGGAGAGCGGCTCGATAGTGCCGTTGTCAGCGACACCACTGGCGTCGACCGGATCTACTACGCCAATATTTCTAACGGTGACGTGCTCGACCTCATTCTCAGCCCTCAGGGTCAGACCAGCGCCATTGATGGAAGCGATGGCTCAGCCAATTCGATGAGGATCGATAACCGGATTCCTGCTGTTGCCATACAACCTGATGGCAGCCTTTTTATTCCATCCAACGCTCCCGATACGGATGAGGATGGAATCTTTGACTTGTGGGAAGAGCTCTACTTTCCTGGCGATCTCGATCAGCTGTCTACCGGGGGTGACTATGACTCCGACGGACTTCCGGACGAGGCGGAGTTTCTATCGGGGACAAATCCCACTCTTTCCGATACAGATGCCGATGGTCTGGTCGATGGTGCGGAGGCAGACGCAGGGACTGACCCCCAGAATCCTGATACCGACAATGATTCGTTTGGAGATTTTCATGAGGTCGCCACAGGCTTCGATCCACTCGATGGATTTTCGAACGTGGAAGAAAACTTTACCTCGATCGCTGATTCGACATTTGACTTTCCCTTTTCCGACGATCCTCAGGGAGAATATGGATGGACTTATGGATATTACGATATCACCGCAGACGGAGAGCCGCCCGCGAATTCGAACCTGATCCTTTTCCCTACCGACGGATCCATTTTTCGGAATGAACAGAATTTCTGGGACGGCTTATCCTTCGACTGGAGCGATGCCTCCGGGGGTGCGGTCAATCCTCCCTGGACCGCATTAGGAGACTTGGAAGGGCACCCGAGCGGAGATAACAATGGGGCAGTCCACTGGGTAGTACGCCGATGGGAGGTCGACCAGGATGCCCCACTAGCACTTCACTATTCTGTGCAGAAAGTGAACGCTGGAGGTAATGGCGTCACTGCCGTTCTCCTCCACAATGGGCAGTTATTGCACAGCACGACGATCGCCGGAGACGACACCTCAGGGCAAACCGGGTGGTCATTTGTTGATGCCACAGCAGGAGATTATGTCGAGCTGGCCCTTACTCCTCGGGGAATCGATGGGACAGATAACGATGGATCTGACGGAGCCAACTTCTACATGATCGTGGATCCTACGATCCCGGAAAACCCCCTCCAACCTGACGGCAGTCCTTTCGCTCCGGGCGAGGGCGTGGAGTCACAGCTCATCGACTTTTCCTACGAAGATGGCACAGTCACCCTGCGCTGGACTTCACAACCGGGACAGGAGTATCAGGCGCAGCAGTCCAGTGACCTGCAGGCGTGGGATAATATCGGGGCTACAGTTCCGGGGGCCCCCGGAGAGGTCACGGAGATTACCATCCCGGGTGCTCCACCATCTCCACGCTATTACCGGCTCCTGCAGCTCGAGCCCTGAGAAAGCGCCGGGCCGGGACAACCCAGATATACCTAAACTGAGGGAGGCGGTTCGCTAGCTGGCCTCTTTCTGCTATTGCCTTGAGGCAACTATACGGTGACGATCGATGAGGCCCTTGTTGTATTTTTTATGAAACACGTTAACCGCTTCATTGCGCCTGTGGTTGTTCTGGTCGTGACGGCCGCTGCTTGTCTGACCTCGTTCGCCGATTCGCCGGTTATCTCAGAATTCTTGGCCTCCAATCAGAATAGCCTCCGCGA
>CAXEFH010000233.1:0-5951 GCA_963989605.1 uncultured Roseibacillus sp.
CCCCCCCCCCCCCCCCCCCCCCCCCCCCCCCCACTTTTTTTTTTCACGCATACGACGCCAAACGAGATTTCTGCCTGTCTCGTGGGCTCGGAGATGTGTATAAGAGACAGGGACCGAGGTGATCGAGAACTTGAAGAGACGCTGCGAAATTCAAACCAGAACTTGGACCGACCGGAAATCCGAGCGCCCACAGCTTTCGGGTCAGCTCGAGGCAGTCGTGGCCCGATATTTCCCACTCCCTGAGGTCGTCACATTGCCAGTTCTCATAAATTTCGCTGATCCCGTCGGCAACCCCGGGGATGTCATTGCTGAATCGAAGGCTGCAGCACTCAACATTCGATCCGAAAAGCGCGCCCTCACGGGGGATCGCGGCATGGGCAGTTACGGGGCATCCTGCGCTTGAAAATGCCTCGTAAAGACCGCGAAGGGTACCCCCCGTGCCCACTCCTGACACAACCGCATCAACAGTCCCTCCTGGAATCTGCTCGAGAATTTCAGGTCCGGTGTTGAGGCGGTGGGCCTCGGTGTTGTCTCCATTCGCGAACTGTCGGCCGAGAAACCAACCCCGGTCCTCACTGGTTTCCCTCGCGACTCGGAGCACTTCCGGCATGCCACCCTTGATCCTTCTCACTTCTCCTCCATAGGCCTTGATGATCAGCTCGCGCTCAGAGGTGGCACTATCGGGAATGAAGGCGACGAAATGCAGTCCCATCTGGCTGCACGCAAGGGCAAACGCTATACTGGTGGATCCACTGGAAGCCTCTGCCACTGTATCGCCGGATTTAATTTGTCCCTGTTGCCATGCCTTCTCAAGAATGTGACGGGCGATGCGATCTTTTGTTGAACCACTCGGGTTGAGATACTCCAGCTTGCACCAGATCCCTGGCTTGCTGCCTCCGAGGGAAACTTCTACCAGCGGAGTGGTCCTGACCTTGTGCAGATAAGTGTTAATCTCGCGAAGCACACCGGATGCTTGCATGAGGGCACGCGACTGGCAACGCCATGCTCGGAGCCACTACTGCTGGAGGGTTATAGGGATTTCCCTTCTCTCATACCGAGACGATATGAGGAGGACCGGAGTGGGAGTAGGACAGAGGATATCTAAGTGGGAGTCCTGAGGGTCGTGTCCCAACGACTCCGGAGCCATACCGATTGTTTTTTGGCCCCCGTGAAGAGAGGGCTGGCTCATTTTATTTCGGCCGTTACACTGTGGTCTATGAGATTCCTCAGATTGACCCTGTTAGCTCTTCTCATGCCATTGGGCCTCGCGGCTACGGCCCTGGCGGAGGAGAAAAAACCTTCCCTGATTTACTACTATTTCGATGGATGAGTGCTTTGCGACAAGATTACGGTCATCGTGAATGATCAGAACAAGCAGCATGGCAAGAAGATCTCGATTTCCTCACTCAAGGTTGGAGAAGGCAAAAGCAGGGAAGACATCAAGGACGCAAAGCTGGCGACGCATGGTATTGTCGCGAGAGATAAGGACGGTAAGCTGGTGGCGGCGGTTGAGGGCCACAGTTACGGAAAAGCCAAGGTCGTGGAAGTGATCAGCAAGTTACTCAAGGCAAAGTAACAGGTTTGGAGCAGGGTTCGCTGAGTGAAGAAATGCCGAAAGGTCAGAGGCGGGTGAATCCCGGAGAGGGAAGTCATCACGCAATGGATATCCCGGCGGAGAGCTATGGCTGAAAGGACTAATTTTCCCATGAGTCCCGGCACCAGCTTCTGGAGGCCCTGCATGCGTTGTCCATTATTGCGGCTCGTCGTTTTTATTCTTACCATGGACCTACAACGGGCCGGTGCCGAGGGCACATTCGAGGAGGATATTCGTCCGATTCTCGAGCGCTCCTGCCTGAAGTGCCACGGAGGAGAAAAGGTCAAGGGTAGCGTTGATTTCGCAACGATCAGGACCGAGGCCGAAGCTGATATGCAGTTTGACCTCTGGCAGACAGTCGTGGAAGTCGTGGAAGCCGGAGAAATGCCGCCTCAGGATAGCCCTCAGCTTACCTCGGAAGATAAGAAGACCATTAAGGATTGGCACGAGGCCCGGCTTTCCGCGCCGGTGGAATTCCGTCCCGGGGTGTTCAAGCCAAGGCGTCTCTCAGGGCCCGAATACCGGAACAGCCTGCGATCGCTCCTTGGGTTTGACCTCAAGGTTGCCGTTGCCAAGGCTCAGCAGACCGTAGCCGGGGAAGAATCTCTGGTTCTCAAGTTACTCCCAAAAGACCCTCCGGGGGACAGTGGGTTTATCAACGATACTCACGGAGCTCCGCTTTCTTCCGCCTTGTGGGAACAATATGCGTTTCTTACCGAGGCCGCCCTTGAGAAACTGTTTGCTCCCAAGCAGCGCTCCAGGCTCGAGGTGCTGGTCGGGGGTGAGTTGCCGGACAACTGGGAGCTGGGAGACTTTTCCGAGCAGCAGGCGGAAGCCTTGCTGCGCTATGTTCTTCCCCGTGCGCTTCGCCGCCATTTGCCTGATTCCCGCTTGCACGAGGCGCTCGCTGAAATCAGGGGCCGCTCCGGGCAGGACCTTGTTGAGGCCCTTAAGTTTGAGCTGAAAGCTGTTCTCCTGTCGCCCGAGTTCCTTTACCGGGGACTGCTGATGCCGGTCGAAGAGAGTAGTCGGCAAGTGGTTGACAGTTACGAACTGGCCGAGCGACTCTCTTACTTTCTGTGGGAGGATCGACCAGATGATGAACTCATGGCGCTCGCCCAGGAGGGATCGTTGTCAAATCCCGAAACTCTCCAAGCTCAGATCGCGAGGATGTTGAAGTCCCCTGCAGCGCGGAGCCTCTCCGAGAGCTTCGGTGTACAGTGGCTGGGCATTGCGAACCTCGATGCGCTCATCAGCAATCCAATCGCTCATCATTCTCTCCGGACCCAGCCGGTCTTGTTTCTGAATTATCTTTTCACGGAAAATCGTCCCGTCATGGAACTGATTGATTCGAGGACAACCTTTATTAACACCGGGGTCTCGGGCTTTTATGGGGACGATCGCAAGCGAATGAAGCTGCATCCAACTCCCAAGGGTATTGAGCGGCAAACGACGCCATTTGAGCGATTCACCCTGGAAAAGGCCAACTGGAGAGGGGGCATTCTTACCATGCCCGGCATCCTGACGATGAACCGGGGCCCTATCCAGCGGGGGACATGGCTTCTGCGCCGGGTCCTTGGCGAGCGACTGGGAGAACCTCCTGCCGATATCCCTCCAATCAAACCTGCCCCGCGTGGCGAGAAGCTCACCTTCCGCGAGCGATTCGAGAGGCACCGGAGCGATGTCAGTTGTGCTCGTTGTCATAAAAAAATTGATCCTATCGGGTTTTCGCTCGATGGCTATGATGCCAATGGACGCTTCATCCAGCAGCCTGCTACAAAGGGATCTTCGTCCGGCGATGCGATCGACACTTCCGGGAAGCTGCCCAACGGAGAGGCCTTCGCGGACTACGCCGGGTTGAAAGCGATCTTTATGGATTCCCAGCGTGGCCGGATCGTCCGAAATGCGGTTGAGCGGACGCTTTCCTACGCGCTATGCAGAAAAATGATCCGGAGCGATCAGCCGGAGATTGATCGGATCACGGAAAAGATTGTTGAGAGCAACGGAACGTGGAAAGATCTCTTTACTGAAATCGTTCTGGGGCCCTCCTTTCGGGAGACCACGATCGACGAGGAGCCAGAAAAATGAGCAATAAGTGGAAGATTGGACGCCGGACCTTCCTGCGGGGAGCTGCGGGTGCTCTGGTCCCCCTTCCCCTGCTGAACCTGATGAAGGCTCAGGGTGCTCCGGGAATTCATGGGGAGGAGGGGAGTAAGGACTCTCCCTTGCGCTTTGTGACCCTTTTCAAGCCTAACGGTGTGCATCCTCCTTCCTGGAACATCAATGGAGGAACGGAAAACGATTTCCGGATGTCCCCTCTGATGAAACCATTTGCGAGGCATCGGGATGATCTTCTGATCCTCGACAATATGGGGGACTTTGGTTTTTCCTCCCACAGCAATTCGACCCGGCGATTCCTTTCCGGGCACCACGAGAACCGCAAGTCAGCCTCCGTGGACCAGATTATCGCGGGCAAGATTGGTAACGACACGACTCATCGATCGCTAGAGCTCACCACCGAGGGAATCTTCGTAAATCAGATCGGTTGCAGCTATATATCCTACGACGAAAAAGGAAAGCCACTGCCGCGGGAGAGTGATCCTCAGCTCGTCTTTGATCGTCTTTTCCGTAATCCCTCTCAGGATCCTAATCGCCGCAGGGAGATGGGTAGTCTTCTCGACCGGGTCCGGGAAGATGCGAGAGCTCTGGAGCGAAAGGCAGGAAGAGAAGACAGTGAAACCCTTGAGGAGTATTTCACGGTATTACGTGAGACCGAGAAACGCCTTGAGAAAATGTCTACTGCCTCCAATGGAGTGGTCGATTTTTCCAGCCTGGAGCGTCCGGATACCCCGTTCTCACTCGATGATCAGGTAGAGTCGATGCTGGATGTGATTGCGATGGCGCTTTGGACCGATTCCACGCGTTGCATCAGTTACATGCTAGGCAACAGTAACAGCCGTCTTATCTTCGATTTTCTTGGAATCAATCGACAGCACCACTACCTGTCCCATTTCTTCCGCAATTTCAGTCGATCAAATATTGATGCTCTTCTTCGGATCAGTCTGTGGCACATGGAGAAATTTGATTCCCTGCTCACCCGGCTGAAAAGCTACCGGGATGGTGAAGGTAGTTTGCTGGACCGGTGTGTGGTCCTTTTTGGATCCGGAATGGGGCATAGCGACAATCATACCGCTCAGCGTATCCCGATTGTTCTGGCAGGGAAGGGAGGTGGCATGCTCAAGACGGGTCGTTACCTGAGATACTCCGAGAATCAGGAGCTTGGCCGACTTCATCTCGCCCTGATGCAGAAGTTTGGAGTGGATGCAGATTCCTATTCGCGAGCATCTTCTCCTCTGCCAGGTCTTGATGGAGGCCCATTCGAGGAATTCCGTGAGCGTCCTTTTGAAAGCTGGGTGAAGCGGGGACAGGGCACGATTACCGCGCAGGGGCGCTTTCGCATGTCCGATAACCTTGATGAGGCCAAGGTCTTTTATATCGACGTGGAGGGTCAAACGCCGGTTCGGATTGAGGTTGGTTTCAGTGACTTTCATCGCTTTAACCTGGCCTATCATGTCGGGACTCCAATTCAGTTGACCGGCAACAGCGGAGAAAAGAACGGGCAACTCTTGATCACTAAGGTAACCGGAGTGACCTCTCTCTTCGGTAACAGCAAGCCCGGGAAGGCGAACGGGTGATTTCCCAGTAGTGCTGCCAGTGAGGAATCGGTTTCCTGCCGGATGGGCAAGGCGATTCCAAAAGGGAGCAGGTTTTGTAACGGGAGAAACTTTGAGACAGGAAATTTGATGTGCTAAGGTGTCAGCGATAACATCTTGTCAGAACCTTTTCCCGGTGAAAAAGCAGGGTTGAACTCCCTCCGGGGGATAGCTGCCAGCAGCTGCCAGCCGGAGCGGGGACATTAATTAAATAAACTGCGTTACTTTATGGATTTATGGAATCTCATCCTAGCTCTCAGTCTGGGGTTAGCATTATCTGCGGCTTGTGGATTTAGAGTTTTCGTGCCGCTCCTTGCGATGAGTATTGGTTCCAGGGCAGGGCTGATTGAATTGGGAGAGTCCTGGGTCTGGATATCCGACACATGGGTTCTGATCGCGTTTGCGGTAGCGACGCTCCTTGAGATCGGAGCTTACTACATTCCCTGGCTCGACAACCTACTCGACAGCGTGACGACTCCGGCAGCGGTTGTTGCCGGTGTGATCGTGTCCGCTGCCAGTCTTGGCCAGATCGAAGACATCAACCCTGCTTTGCAGTGGATGCTCGCTGTGATCGGCGGCGGGGGAATGGCGGGAACCATTCAGATTGGCTCCGCGCTGACCCGGGTTGCTTCTACCACTACGAC
>CAXEFH010000234.1:0-5896 GCA_963989605.1 uncultured Roseibacillus sp.
GTCTTCGTTAAGGGGCAACGATTCTCTCTTTCCGGCCTTCTTGGCTGCAACGAGCTCAGCGAAAGGTTTGCAGACGGTAGTCTCGTCCTTTCTCGCCTCTGTCCCACCGATTATCATCGCTTCCATTTCCCGGCCTCCGGGGTTCCGTCCCACTCTCGCCTGATCAACGGATCCCTTTTTTCGGTATCACCAATCGCCCTCCGTAAAAACCTTTCCTACCTCTGGGAAAACAAGCGGATGATTACGGAGTTGGAGACCCGGGACTCCGGCATGATCCTGATGATTGATGTCGGTGCCACCAACGTTGGATCCATCTCGCAGACGTTCGCCCCTAGCCAACCCGTTGAGCGAGGTGATGAACGCGGCTACTTTTCCTTCGGAGGATCGTCTACTCTCACGCTCTTTGAACGAGGTGCCATTACCCTTGCTGACGATCTGATCGAACAAACGAACCGGCAGACCGAACTCTATGCCCCCTTCGGGAGCTTCCTCGGCACCCAGAGGCCCTGCCCGGTTTCCTCTCCCTCCTGAGTAGAATCTCGCTCTGGCGCACTAATTGGGAAAGGCCTCAAAGGCAACCGGGAGAAACCAGACAAGCAACAGCAACCAGAAGGAAATAAAGGCAAATGCGGCACACGCTCCAGCACCCTCTGCCCATCGTTCCTCGTACTTCTGTGCCTTAGTTCCCGTCAGGAATGGCAGCAACAGGAGAGCGACACTGAGCAGGCGCCCGATCCACCCGGAGCTATTCAGAGAAGCCCCACCTGACAGGATCATGAATACGCTCAAGACCAGGGCAGCAGGCATCAGGGAAAACGTGGCCAGGCTGAACCAGGGAAAAGAGGACCCACGCTGACCGTCCATTTCGAATCGCTGCCAGTCGGCGGGCAGGAGCTCAGTCCGAGGATCGACCTCACCCCGGTATTCGTAGAGCCATGCATACAGGGTTTCCCCGTCCTCGGCATGAACCGTGGCCTTCAGGCGCTCGTACTCACTCCCTTCGAAGGCATCCAGTTCTCGCAGTAACTCTCGCTCGATCTCGTAGAGTTCTCCCCGCACTGGAACCCCCTCCCCATCTAACCGCAGTCCCGGATACCAATCAATACGGTAGAGGCGCCCCAGTATCCAAGCCCTCCCTCGGAGCGGCGCCTTTCCAAGCCTGAAGTGATTGGAAGATCCTTTTCGCAAGGTGCCATACACAAACACCAGAGTCTTCTGATTTACCGCCATGGCTCACTGCTTGTAGTAGAGAAAACGACCTTCATGCATTCACCGGTCTCTCTCCCCGACCCGCTCACACAGAAGTTCCCGCAACCCATCCAGACCTTCCTCCAACTTCGCTGAGATCGGAACAATGTCCACCTTGGGGAACCGCTGTCGGAAATGGATCAGGTTATCCTCCGCTCCATCAAGATCCATCTTGTTCGCCACCACCAGCCAATCGAGCTGGGAAAGGTCCGGGTCGTACAATTTGATCTCGGTTCGAAGAGTTTCGATATCCGACACCGGATCCCGGCACTCACTTCCGGCCATATCCACCACGAACAGGAGGAGGCCACACCTTGTGATATGCCTCAGGAACTCATGGCCGAGACCCCGGTTTTCATGAGCTCCTTCGATTAGCCCGGGGATATCGGCAATCGTGCATCGTTTGAAATCGTCAAACTCCACCACCCCGACCATCGGATTCAGTGTCGTGAATGGATAGGACGCGATCTTCGGGCGAGCCGCACTCAGCGTGGAAGTGAGCGTCGATTTCCCCGCATTTGGAAACCCGACCATCCCCGCGTCCGCAATGCGTCTCAGCTCGAGATAAAACACCCCCTCCGTTCCCTCGGTTCCGAGAGTAAACTCTTGTGGAGTTCGGTTGGTAGAACTCCGAAACTGCCAGTTTCCCTTGCCTCCTTCGCCAGCCTTGCAAATGACAAGTTCCTCTCCCTCGGAAGTCAGGTCGGCAACAAGATTCAGATCAATCCCTTCCCCGGACCGCTCCATTTCCACTGCCTCGGCAACAGTTCTGGCCGGACTGCGATAGACCAGAGTTCCTGGCGGCACGTTTCCAATCACAGGCTTGCCACTCTTCCCGTGCCGTTTCCAACTCTGCCCGTGTCCACCATCCTTGGCGATCATCCGGGGGTTGTAGTGAAACGCCCTCAGATTATCGATGTGCCGGTCCACCCTCAGAATCACGTCTCCACCCTGTGCCCCATCACCGCCGTCAGGACCCCCGCGAGGTACAAACTTTTCCCTCCGGAAGCTGACTACGCCGTTTCCGCCATTTCCTGCCTTGGCGTAGATTCTGGTGTGATCAACGAACACAGAGGGTTTCTAGTCGCTAACACTGATCACCTGAACCCCAAAATATCGCCCTCGTGGCCCAAAGGCGGTTTCTCCTCCTTTCTGACCTCACTTGACGGACTCACCCGATGCATTCACCCTGCTTCCATGGCTGATTCGGAGGGTTATGATGCGCCAATGCGCCTCGAGGGCCAACTGCTGATTGCAACCCCGACCCTCGGAGAGGGTCTGTTTCATCATTCGGTAATTCTGCTCGCGGAGCACAGTTCCGACGAGGGAGCCTTCGGGCTCATCCTGAATCACCCTTCTGGTCACAGCGTGGGCGATTTTCTGAAGCAGGATGAATTCGAGGCTCTCTCAGATATCAGCGTTCATCTTGGCGGTCCGGTCTCGCAGGAGAATCTCTCTTTTGCCGCTCTATGGTGGTCCTCCAGTGAGGTCCTCCGCTTTGAAACTAGCATTTCGGCCAAGGAGGCCACGAAACGAACCCGAATCCCCGGCGTCGTTGTGAGAGCCTTTCTCGGATATTCAGGCTGGTCCAGTGGTCAGCTTGAGAGCGAAATTCGTAATCGTTCCTGGATCCCCGCCAAACCTACGGTTGAGTTACTGAGCCGCAATCAGGATCACTCACTCTGGTCAGAGACCCTGCAAAACCTCTCCCTGTATCATAGAATCATGGCGGAGTGCCCCGGGGATCCAGAACGGAACTAGCGCTTGTTCCGAGGTCTTTCTCACGAGAGCGAAAACGGGACTATCGGAGGTCCTTCGTGAGGACAGTGGACGTCCGTCCACTCTCCTCGCACTTGCTAGCGCGAACCTCGGGTACGATAGAGCTATCAGCTGTACGGTAGCCAAGGTTCTCGAAAAAAGGCACCGCCCGGTTCGTCAGCGCAAAGACGACTTGGACCTTGAGTTCCCGGGCCCTCTCCTCGGCTGCCTCAACGAGTAATTTACCATAGCCTCGACACTCGTGAGACTGCTTTACGTAAAGACAGGCTAATTCAGCCAGATCAGCCCGGTGACGATGCACGGCCACGCATCCAACCACGTTGTCATCCACACACAATACAAGGAAATCATCTGCCTTCTGCAGGATATCTTCGTAGTCACGGGGAACCAGGTGCGAGGCACGGACTGATCGCCCTATCATGGCAAGTAACTCAGGGACATCATCCTCCCGGAGAGCACGCACCGCCCGATAACTGTCCGCATGGACCATGGTCCCAACCCCCTCATTGGAGAACAACTCATCCGCCAGCACACCCTGTTGACGTCCATCAAGGACATGGACCCTCGGCACTCCCGCTCGGCAAACAGCAGCAGCGTCCTCCAGCAGCTCTGCGCCTCTCAGCCCCCTTCCGGCAGCACCATCCAGAAACTCTGGCAGAGCAGACGAAGAAACTGCCCGAAGCGGTTGTCCGTCCCTGAGAATCCCCGGACCATTGAGAAGTCCGATTAATTTAGTCGCGCCGATTTCAACCCCTAGACCAGCCAGCAATTGTCCGAGAAGCCCATCACCCGGACAGCTGACAAGGGCTGCTTGCCCACGCTGTAGAATTGGACCTACGGTCTCTTCTCCGCTCAAGCGCGCGAATTTGATTTCTATGTCCAGTGCCCGATCTGCGGCCACCGAGACCGCCTCTTCTCCTCCCGCCACTGCGATGACGAGGTTTACTCCAATTCCCTGGAGGACCTTGAGATCAAGCAGGGCCTCCGCAACAGCAGATTCCGGCAGACCTGCGTCGAAACCAACGACGAAAGTCCTGCCTCGGAACATCGGCACGTATTGCAGTACACCTCTGATATCACCAAGAGCCATCAGGAGCGCTGTTATCGTCCCACAACGAGACTTTCAAGCGTCAAGGCTCACCCGGCTCCATTCAATCAATCCTCGCGGGGCCTCCCACCCCCCTCTTTCGCATGGCGATCCACCAAGCCCCCGCTATCAACAACGCAAGGATGGAGAACCAGTCACCAAATCTCGCATACAGCGTTAAAGGACCCTCCAGTGGAACCTGAACGGTGGCATAGAGCCATCCGCGGCTTAAATGCGAGCCTGAATCATCGAGGAGAATACTTCTTTCCCTCGTCTTCCGGTCCAGCACGGTTCCATGGCTGTTAATCACCGCACTGACCCCGGTATTTGCCGAGCGGACCGTCGGTCGTCGAAACTCAATGGATCGGAATTTTGCATTCGCGAAATGCTGTGCTGCAGCCTCACTGTTCTTGAACCAGCCATCATTCGTGATGTTGACGATCAATTGACCTCCTCCCTTCACGAATTTGCGCATCTTACGCGCAACGGTATCCTCAAAGCAGACTGTCGGTATGACCGAAATCTCGTCCCCCCCGGCCGCAGGCGAGGGCAGCAGCATAGGATCCTGCTGTTCCCCGGCGCTGAAGGACCCCCCGTATTCAGTGCCAGCCGACTTTTCCCAGAGCCATCGCAGAATGGCGAGCTGCTCAACGTAGGGAATGGTTTCTCCAAAGAGGACGAGATGCTGCTTGCGGTAGGTCTGGAAGATGCTCTCTCCATCGGGAAGCGCAATCAGTGAGTTGAAGGCCTTTCCCCTCTCTTTTCTCGTCAGTGGCGCAGAAGCTACAGCTCTTTCGGCCTCATACTCCAGCATTCCCAACAGAAGGGTGAATTGGCCACGAGACCGAACCTCCTCGATCACCGCGAGCGACCTCCGACCAAGCTCCTGCTCGTGGTCCTCGCTGTAGTACAATACATCGGGAAGGGCTGACTCCGGCCATACGATCCAGTCAGGGACATCAAGAACAACCGGTTCGGTGCTTCCCACCGCCATAGCATCCTGAACACGCCGTTCATTGCCGAGACTCAGGTTTTCGAGAGCCTCGATGGTTTCTTCCTCGTAGCCACTGTATATCTCCTCGGCGGACCAGAGTTTCTGACTGGCCTCCTGAGGAATATTTAACTGGACGAGAAGCACGTTCAGGGGCGTGGAAGGCTGCGCTGGGGCATGCAATCTCCAGACTCCATACACGAAGCAACCTGCGAGAACTACCATCGCGCATCCAAAGTCCCAATGCGCACGTAAACGGCCACTATGAATTTCCTCATGCAAACCCCGGCCGACCTGAACCACCACTCCCATTACGAACACTGGAAGAAAGGACAACCCGGATACTCCTACGAGGTCCGCACCCTGCGCGAGAATCGGTTGATCATGAAACGCAATTCCCAGTCCGTTCCAACCGAACCCCGTAAAGAACCATCCCCGGACCCACTCCAGTCCGCACCAGCAACAGGCGTTTACAACAGCGAAGGTCAGGACCCTGCGGGATTTCTGGAGCGACCGCGTCCTCTGCCGACTCGCCTTGTCGGTGCGTTTACTAACCTTGGCGGCTATTCCCCCCTCTGACTCCTCCACCCTTTCGGCTCGGTGGGCCCACGGATTTCCCACCCCTGCAGCAAAAAGGCCCCACAGGCCAAAATAGAGAGCGAGGAAACAGGACACCGCGATCCAGCCAATGGCCCCTACTTCGGAGATCCACTTGAGGTTCTGTCTCTTATACACATCTCCGAGCCCACGAGACAGGCAGAAATCTCGTATGCCGTCTTCTGCTTGAAAAA
>CAXEFH010000235.1:0-5892 GCA_963989605.1 uncultured Roseibacillus sp.
TAATGATACGGCGACCACCGAGATCTACACCTCTCTATTCGTCGGCAGCGTCAGATGTGTATAAGAGACAGAGTTTGCCTGCCGTGGTGGTTTTTCCCGCGCCATTCAGTCCACAGAGCAGGATCCGGGCCGGGGGATTCAGGTTCAGAGGCGATTGGTTGCCACCGAGAAGAGAGGTGAGTTCGTCATGAAATATTTTGACGATCTGCTCCCCCGGTTTGATGGACTTTAGTACGTCCTCGCCAACCGCTCTCGCCTTCACTCCCTCGATGAAGGTCTGGGCCACCTTGTATTCGACATCCGCTTCAAGGAGAGCGAGCCGAATCTGGCGCAGGGAATCAGAAATGTTCTTTTCCGAAATACGTCCAACGCCCCTGAGGTTCCGGAAGGTCTTGTCTAAGGTGTCAGAAAGCGAAGAGAACATATTATATGGCTACGAGATTGATTTCAGGGGAGCGAGTAGCGTTGCAACTGGGTTGTGTCCTCTGAGAGCTAAGAACTCAACAATTAAGATACGGTTCTCTATTCTCCTGCTCCTACCTGGTAGGCCGCTTCCCGCTCGATAAGAAAGCTCCAGCGCATCGGGGATTCATATTTGGTGCGCCCTTCGAGTCGCCACTGAACGTTGACTTCGCAAACGCGATGGCGGAGCCGGCGGTTGACGGTCCACTTCAGCTGTGATGAGTCAGGGTCATAGTGGTGATCGACCTTTCCGAATCCGGACACTCTCATGACAATTGAATCCGGGTCGAGGCTTTCCACCCCGGACAGGTCGACGTTGATCACTGGGAGACGTGATTCGATTCTGCTTCCCGGTTCCGGTTGAACAGGGTGGGGGGTTGTCTGGACGACCGCTCCGGTCAGCGCTTCCGCACCGCGAAGAGCCTTGAAGGTCGTCGCCTGTTCAAAATGGAGATCTGAATTCCCATGAATAATGTAGCGGGGCAGACGCCGGTTATCCAGACCACGGCGAATCTTACCGGGAAGGACCGTGAACAGGTATCCGTAATCGTATTCTGCTGCCACCGGATACATGGCTTCATTGAAGTACCCTCCCGGGTAGGCGTAGGTGGTGACTTTCTGACCGAACCGTTCCTCAAGAAACCGTTTGGACTCTCCGAACTCCTTCTGGAGAAAAGTGAGATAGGCCGTCTCCCCCTTTCGGGCATGATACTTGACCGTTCCCGGGAAGGGATGAGAGACCGAGTGGCTGCCAATCGTGCAGCCATGCTGCTGCATCTCCCTGATCATCGAAGTTGTCAGGGCACGGCCCCCTCCGTCGACGTAGTTTTTGTACAGGTAAACAGTGAAGGGAAAATTGAATTCCTTGAGTATCGGAAAAGCATCGGTGTAGACGGATTTCCAGCCGTCGTCGATGGTGATCATCACGGAGCGAGGAGCAATGAATTTGGTTCCTCGCTTCCATGCTAGAAAGTCATTGAGGGAAATCACCGGCAGGCGCAGGGATTTCAGGGACTCCATCTGTTTCCGGAAAGTGGAAGTTCTGATGCGCATCTGGGAGGGTGCGAGAGAAGCGGAGAATTCGTGGTAACCAAGGACGGAGACCCTTGTTCCGTCGTCCTTGGGATGGGGATTGCCTGTGTTCTCCGATTCCCTGCCATCTGCGGGGAGACCCCTTTTCTCCTGAGCGAAGCCTGGGAACCAGGCCAGAAGAAGCGTTGCGGCGAGAAAAACGACAGGGAAGCGATGCCTCATCACGGGTGATGTGACGATAGCAAAGGAAAAAGAGCTACACCAGATTTTTGGACCCGGCCTGGGCCCCGTCTGGTCGCAGGTTATCCACGGGAGAGGAGCCTCGGGAGGATCCTATCCTCGTGCCGGATTCACCTGCGCCTCAAGGTTGGCATCAAGCAGTTCCCGCCGGAGGTTGACTCCCCGTTTGCGGCTCCAGATGAGCACGATGGGAGAGGCCACGAAAATGGAGGAGTAGGTTCCTACAACCACGCCCACCATGATCGCAAGTGAGAAGGACTTGAGGGCTGGTCCGCCGAAGATAAAGAGCACCAGCACGGTGACGAAGGTGGTGACTGAGGTAAGGATGGTGCGTGAAAGAGTTGCGTTGATAGCACTATTCATAACCTCCTCGACCTCGCCTCTCTTCATCCTGAGTGCTTCACGGATCCTGTCAAAGACCACGATGGTATCGTTGATGGAGTATCCTGCGATTGTCAGGAATGCCCCGACATGAATCAGAGTGAGTTCCTGGCCCAGAAGCACCACGATTCCGATACAGATCAGGATATCATGAAACAGAGCCGCGAAAGCACCCATGGCAAAGGAGAACTCAAATCTGATCGTAATGTAGAGAAGGATGGCGATCAGGCCCAGCCCAAGCGCAACCAGGGAATTTATGAGAAAGTCAGAACCCAGACTCGCTTGGACGGTATCACGGGATGAATCGTAGAGCCAGCCGGTTTGATTCTCGGCAGTGTCTTCCTCGCCGGAGGAGGAAGGCTCTTCCTCAAGAGAGGTCGCCTTGAGTCCTAGCAGCGGAACGTTTTCGCGTAGGGTCGTAACGATGGTATCAGCGTCCTCATCGGCACACCGAATAGAAAGAATGTGCGGCTTGTCCGTGGCGGGGAGCGTTTCATTCTGAATAATAGGGTCTTTTTTCAGATCGAGGCCGGTCAGCGCTTCTCTAACCACCTCCTCATCTACGATCTTATCTTGGGTCTGGAACTGAATTAGGGCGCCCCCTGCAAAATCAATCCCAAGGGCACTTTCTCGTTTCCACCCGACCATGACCAGGCTCCCCACAAGGAAGGTAATCGAGATCGCGAAGGCGCCTCTGCGCATTCCCATGAAGTTTAGGGTCCGCCGGGGGACAAGACTCCTCACAAACTTCAACTTGCGACTGTCGACACGGGAGTCTTTCTCGGAGTTTCGGGATGTCCACCAGAAGACAACCCTGGTAACCACGAGGGCTGCAAACATGGAGGCCAGAATTCCAATCGTGAGAGTGATAGCAAATCCCTTCACAGTCCCGGAGGCCCGCCAGAAGAGAATGATAGCCGTGATCAAGGTCGTGATGTTTGCATCAAAGATGGCGGTGAATGCTTTCTCGTATGCAGCCTGAATTGCCGCTACCAGAGATTTTCCTGCGGCCCGCTCCTCGCGGAGGCGTTCGTAGATCAGAACGTTGGCATCCACGGCTACACCAATAGTGAGAATAATCCCAGCAATGCCGGGCAGGGTAAACGTGAATTCAAACATCGCCATGGCCCCGAAGAGAATAAGGACATTGACGGTAAGTCCGATGAAGGCGATGGCACCGGCGAAGCGATAATAAAAACCGAGAAAAAGAATCGTTAGGGAAATGCCAGCGATTCCGGCAAGAATTCCCTGGCTTACCGTCGCAGCACCAAGACGTGCCGTCACGGTAGACTCCTTCAGGATCTTGAGAGGATTTTCGAGGGGGTTCATCAAGGTGGCAGAGAGATTGCGGCACTCCTCTGCATCGCCGACACCTTGAATAATGAAGTTCTTGTCGAGGGTGGCCTGGACAACCGGAGCGCTATCAACTTCCCCATCAAGAACAACGGCGAGACGATCGACGCCTTTGCGCATCTGGGTCGTAAGATCCCGCATCAGTTTCCCTCCGGCCCCAGTGAGGGTCACTCTGACGACCCCAGAGGTCCCGAGATCAGGAGAGGCACTCTTCACATGCTTACCTTCGATCTTGTTGCGGTTCTCAAGAAGTAGTGGTTCGGTCCGCGGTTCTCCCTGGTTATCCGTGTAGGAGCGTGTAAAAAGTTTGTAGCCTGGGATTACTTCTTCCTGGGCTGCAACTTTTGGGGCCAGGTCATCATTTTGGGGGTGGACGGCGCGCAGTTCTAGAACGGACTGTTTCTGGATGATTTCCCGCACCCAGGCAGCTTCTTCTTCTGAGACCCCTGGCATCTCAATGATAATCATATCCTGGCCCTGGGGCTGGATGAGCATGTCCTTGGTTCCATCGGGGTTGAGGCGTCCCCGGAGTGTTTTGATTGCCTGCTGGATGGAATCCGGAGTGACCCGGTAGGCTTCAGGGTCTTCATCGCCGGTCTCTTCTGATTCCTCAGGAGCCTTGGGCTGAACCTGAAGAGTGAAGGAGGCTCCCCCCGCGAGGTCTATGCCGGGCTTGAGGGACGCGACCGGCTGAGCTTCGGTAACCTTGGAGGCAACTGCCTCGGCCTGTTCCTTCGAGGACCCGGGCATGGTGATTGTGATAAGGTTCGGCAGAGAGGAGGAGAAGAGGGCGCTCTCATCAAGGTCCAATCTCGACTGAAGGGTTCGCACCTTCGTGTCCAAGGTGTCCTGCTCCATCTCAATGTCTTCACCTTTTCTGTCGGTCGCGGGGATGGCCTCGACAGAGAGTTGGTATCCATCGTTGTCGGTGAGTTCGGTCAGTTCACCGATTCGAAATTCGGAATTTTCCGTTCGTGGTGAGAGAGACCACCCACAGAGGACGATTATTCCGAGAATCAGGACAGTGCCCACCTTGCGTTTACGACTGATATCGTCGCTGGCAAGATACCAGAACAGGAGAGCCAGAATGATCAGGCCGGAGAGGAAAACGATCGTAGGTTGCATTGGGTAAGAGCGGATGGGGTGAACGCCACCAAGGTTACCTGGCCTGGGGCGCAAGTGGTTTGAGTGATTCGATCAGGAGCTTCGCAGAAAGGGGCTTGTTAAGCGAGGTCGCCAGGCTTTCAGCGTGCTCAAAGGAGTTAAATCCCTCGAGCGTTACTGGAGTCCACAGTTCTTCAGCGACCACCGGGGCGCTGATAATCCGTTCATCGTAGATGATGGCAAGTCGGGAGCGCCCTTTTTGCATTTTTTTGGTGGCGGACCTAATTCTATGTAATCCACTATCTGTTAATGATATGTGCACCATATTGTCGCCATTCGGTGTCGCTCGGGCACTCTCCACATGCGAATTATTGAGGATTTGGGCCCTGTTCACCGCTAATTTCTGGCTTTTTTCCTGCCCTGCGCCATCGGGGTCGAAGAGAAGAATTTCGTAGTCTGGGGGAAGTTGGGAGGGCTCTTTAGAGGCAATATCAGTGAGGTAGGCACTGCGATCGTGGATGGCCCTGATGCTGATTGTGCCATTCACGCAGAGACGGTCGAGGCGGGAAAGGGCGTCCTCCTTGTCCGAGGCATAAAACCGGATCGTGAGACGGCCCACGGAGTTCTTACTGGGATTGATCTTAATCGGAATCTCAAGCAACGCGGCCCGGCTCTTCAACTCCGTGGACAGGGTGGCTGCTGCAAGGTTCGGGCTGTCCGGAGGTAGAGAGAGCGTGGCCTCCCAATTAGGATCGTGCCGAGGCTTGCAGGCGGTCAGCGCCAGAGACGCGCAGATGAGAAGGGTGCCACCCAATGAAGAGAAATTTGGCATCTCTGAAGGAAAGGCGGACCGCTGTTCCGTGGTCTCAACGGTATCTGTTCTCAGCCGTCATCTCCTTATCGTCACTGCTCTCCACCTCTTCTGGTTCTTCCTTCTGCTTGCCCTTGCTGACTTTGGTAACCGTTGTGATGGCGTTCTTCTCAAAGGGAACGAAGACATTTTCGGAAAGCTTCACGGTGATGGTGGTTTTTCCTACATGGTGAATGGTTCCATGAAGTCCTCCGATGGAGACAATCTTATCGCCCTTGACCGCAGACGCCACTCGTGCCTCCTGCTCCTTCTGCTTTTTTCTCTGAGGACGGATCATCAACATATACATGAGAAAAAACATGATGATCAGCAGAATAATGGGGCTGCCCAATGGGCTTGTAGTCTGACCGTTCGGTGTTGAAGGCGGAGCAGCGGCAATGGAGGAATAACAGTTCATTTTCTTTGTTTGTTGTAGCGTTCGCTGAAGGAGGAGTGGAACTCCTCAAAGT
>CAXEFH010000236.1:0-5862 GCA_963989605.1 uncultured Roseibacillus sp.
TAATGATACGGCGACCACCGAGATCTACACCTCTCTATTCGTCGGCAGCGTCAGATGTGTATAAGAGACAGGTCTGCCGGACCGCCCTTGGTCGCGCCCGACAACTTAACTCCTACAACGTCGCCTTGCGAATAGTCGGGAACTGTCCCGAGATATGCTCTCAGGTTGGCTCGCCTTCCCTGCCCCTCCGGGCGCTCCACCTTGACATAGTCTGGCGCCTCCTCCGCTCCCGCCAGCCCCCGGGCGACAAGAGCCATGAACCGGGTTACCTGCTCAGTTCCGGGATAGTTGATCTTGTCGACCGTATCCCGCGGGGTGTGGTAGTCGTCATGGGCTCCGGTAAAGGCATTCAGGATCGGCACTTCCCGCAGATAAAAGGACGTCGCATCTGTCGGAAGGTAGGCATCACTCTGAGTCTTGATTGGAAGTCCCACCGGGACATTCCTCTGTTCAATCACCTGCGGCCAGATCGAACTGGATCCCGTTCCCTGCAGGACCAGGGATTTGTCTAGGCGTCCAACCATGTCGAGATTGAGGTTCGCCGCAAAAACATCGTTTAACTTTGCGTCCTGATCTCCCTTGAGCTTCTGGGCCACATCCTTCACGAAACGTGAGGAACCAATCAGTCCGATTTCCTCTCCTGACCATGCCGCAAAGACCACATCCCTCTGGAGACGCAGAGCTCCTGCCTCCTGCTGCGCAGCGAGGTATTGAGCTATTTCCAGCACGGCGGCGACCCCCGAGGCGTTATCGTCGGCGCCATAGTGAATCTCCTTTGCCTCCTTGCCAGTGGCCCGTGAACCACTTCCATGAGCTCCAAGATGGTCCACATGTGCACCAAGGATCAGCGCGGGACGGCCGCGCGCCTCGGCCTCCTTTGCCACCAACCGCCCCACCACATTGCGTCCCGTTCGCTTTTGCTGAACAATGTCAATCGTCGCCTTGGCGGTCGCCTTCGGAACCTTGATACCCATCATCATCTCCCCCTTGTCCAGAGCAGTCTGAATCTCCTTCAGGTTTTCTCCTGTGGCTGCGACCAGTTTCTCCCCGATCTCCTTCCTCAGGGAGAAGGCGGCGATCCCCGAGTCTGCCATCGAGGCATCGTATCTCAGACCCACCAGCTCGTCCCTGACCTCGGTATTCGGCCCTGCTATGAAAATAATGCCCTTCGCTCCTTTTTGCCGGGCTGTCATCGCCTTGTAGCGCATACTGGAATACCGAGCAAACTGACGGCGGCGCTCCGCACTCACATTCTCCGGCATGAAACGCAACACGACTACCCACTTGTCCTTCACCGCAAGATGGTAATAGCTGGAATACATGGCGCTCTTTTTCCCGTCGGCACCCACCTGACCCTCCGGAATTTCGATCCCATATCCGGCAAAGACGATTTCCTCGGCCTTGATCTCTCCAAGCTGGGAAAAGGACAGTGGCTTCCAGTCCTCGTTAACCTTCAGCTCCATTTTCTCGCCGCCAACGGTGAGCGTCAGCTTATTTTTTTCTCCAAGATCGACGCCCGCCGTAAACTCAAAGGGGTGGAAATAGTCCTCCGCGAGGAAAGGTTTTAACCCAAAACTCTCAAACGCTCTGGCCACATAGGCCGTCGCCTTCTGCTCCCCGGGGGTTCCCGTCATCCGGCCTTCCAGCTCGGGTCCAGCAAGATACTCAAGGTGATGGCGCAGGTCGTCCTTATCGACTTTGGCAACCGTGGATGCCAGCCCCTTGAGGGCCTCCGGGGAAGGCTCCAACTCTGGAGCATCTGCCCTCTCGGAGTCCCCCCCTCTCCCCGGTGCAGCATCCAGCAACTCAAGGGCCGCCTCGTGATTCCATTGCGCGAGAAAGATCTGCGAACCTGTCAATCCAGCACGCTTGCTGGTCCACGAAAGGCGTTGCCCATCCGGGGAAAAAGCGGGCAGCCCGTCGAAACCCTCAGTCCAAGTTACCCTGACTGGCTCCTTCTGCCCGGCAGCGTCAACTAGATAGAGCTCGAAGTTTGCGAATCCATTCAAATTCGTTGCAAAAATGAGATACTCACCGCTGGGGTGAAAATAAGGAGCCCATGACATTGCACCAAGAAATGTAAGCTGCTTTTCCTTCCTTCCCGCAAGATCCATGGTGAAGATTTCGGCCTGATCTCCCTCTCTGTTGAAACGCCGCCAGCAGATCCTCTTTCCCTCTGCGTCAAAGAACGGACCGCCGTCGTAGCCCTCCTTTGAGGTCAAGCGCTCGACGTTCGACCCATCGGCATCCATGATGAAGAGATCCATCAGGAATGAAGGGTTCAGTTTGAACCAGTCTCGATCCTCCGCATTCAAATCCTCCGCACTAGAGTAGCCGAGGCGATTGGAGCCGAAGACAATCCTGCTCCCATCCGGAGAGTATGCACCCTCCGCATCATACCCTGTGGTCTTGGTCAGGTTACGGGATTTCTTTGTTTCCAGATCATACTCGTAAATTTCGTAAAAGGGGTCGTAATCCCATGAATATCGTTTTTGGGTGCCTTCTGCCCGACGCTTCAGCGCTTCTTCCTGTTTCTTACTCGCGTCAGGATCACTATGAGTAGACGCGAACATCACTCTGCTGCCCGAGGGATGAATCCAGGCACAGGTTGTCTTGCCATGGCCGGGAGAAATGCGCTGGGTGTCCCCCGTTTCCAGGTCCAAGAGGTAAATCTGGAAGAACGGATTATCCTTCGACCGTTCACTCTGGAAAATCATCTTCTTCCCATCGGAACTGAAATATCCTTCGCCAGCCCGCTTCCCTGCGAAGGTAAGCTGTCGCGCCGAACTGAGAAGCCGCTCCTCTTGTTCTGCAGCATCATCGGCAGAAACCGCTAAGTTCAGGCCCAGCAGGAGGAAGATATGGAGGAAAAGCGCTCTCATGGTCTGCAAACCTAATAGAACCACGCAGGTGATCAGTCAAATATACGCTGGGAATTGCTTTCCCTCCAGAAATGTACGATGAGGGGGTGCATCATGCGCATTGATATTGTCACGCTCTTCCCCGAGATCGCCCAGGCTCCACTGCGCGAGAGTATTATTAAGAGGGCTCAACAAGCAGGGATAGTGGAAATTCATGCCCACGACCTCCGAGAATGGGCTTTCGGCAAGCACCGCAAGACGGATGACTATCTCTGCGGTGGGGGACCAGGCATGCTCCTTAAGCCCGAACCCGTCTTTGCGGCAGTCGCAGAACTGCGCCAGACGAGCACCCGGGTCATCCTGACCACGCCCCAGGGGCGGCCTTTCAGGCAAAAGGACGCTCAAAGGCTAACCACCTGTAATCACCTGCTCTTCATTTGTGGACACTACGAGGGCGTGGACCATCGTATCGTGGAACATCTTGTGGATGAGGAAATCAGTATTGGAGACTACGTCCTGACAAATGGAGCACTAGCCAGTGCCGTGATCTGCGATGCCATTGTCCGCCTTCTTCCCGGGGCCCTCGGCGACGAGAGGTCTCCTGCGGAGGAATCCTTCTCCGACCCTGCCCTGCTGGAACCTCCATCCTACACGAAGCCGATTGATTTCAAGGGTCTCAAGGTTCCTGAAATCCTCCTCTCTGGTAACCATGCTGCAATCGCAGCGTGGAAGAAGGCCCAAGCCCTCGAACGCACCCGCAGGAATCGCCCGGATCTCGTTGACGAGCAGCGGTAAGTCGGGAGCATTTCCTCATCCCTCCCGACCAGTTTAGCTCTCGCCACTGCTGACCCCCCACTACTACAATCAGTCATGCAAAGCATGACCGGATTCGGGCGTGGCGCCTGCGCAACTGAACACATTGCTGTTCGAGTGGAAGCGTCCTCGGTCAACCGTAAACAGGGAGAGGTCCACCTCTTCATGCCGCGCAATCTGGCAGAGCTCGAACCCCGCCTCCGGAAGCATGTCCTCGGACGGATCACCCGCGGGAGAGTGAATATAAATATCTCTCTTGAATATCTAGGGGGACCGGAAGAAGGCATCAGAATAGACATGGCCAAGGCACGCAGCCTCCAGTCTGCTTTCAAGCAATTATCTGAGGGCCTCGGCCAGGAACTTTCTCCCCAGGCTGCAGACTACCTTCGGGTCCCGGACATCTTCGTCTTCAGTGAGGGCTCACAACTGGAGGAAACGCTCGACGCCCTCCTGCCCGCTCTTGATGAAGCATTGGATAATCTTATCCAGATGCGGACCGAGGAAGGCTCGGACCTCAGGGAAGAACTCGCACGCATCCTGACGATCCTTGAAGAACTAACCGGAGAAATCGAGGAACGCGCTCCCTCCATCATTACCGGACATCGGCAAAATCTCCTTTCCCGCCTCGGAGATGCGGGACTCGAAATTGATCTTCAGGATGAGCGGGTCCTGAAGGAGATCGCACTCTTCGCTGATCGCTGCGAGATAACAGAGGAGCTTACCCGGCTGAGGTCCCATTTCCGCAAGTTCCAGTCCTACTTCGAAGTATCAGAAGTAGTGGGACGGTCGATGGATTTCCTATGCCAGGAAATCAACAGGGAGTTCAACACCATCGGATCAAAAGCGAACAACGCCGCCGTTGCCCAAGCGGTTGTAGCCGCCAAAACCGAATTAGAAAAGATCAGGGAGCAGGTGCAGAATATCGAATAACTCCCGAAGCGCGGTAGTTGTCTCTCGCCATTCGAGCTGCGGCGGATAGAATCCTGCTCTCCATGCAGCGGGATTCCCTCCCCCGGTTCTGCCATCGAACAGCAGGAACAACCCGGGAAAACCCACGTATCATTCCCTCTCACGATGCAGTTTCCTGTTCCCCGGCACCTTCCTTCCCTTGACCCGGATTTCGTCCCGGCCGCACTCTGGCACAGAGCTTACCTGCACCTAGCGGATCATGATTCCGCCAGCCAGAGCCTGCATCTCGCACTCACGCGGAAAGATGGCACCACTTTCCGGCATCAGTTGCAAATCCTGCCCCACCAAGGAGCGGCCAGAGAGCTCAATAAGCGCTACGTAGAACGAACGATTAAATTTCTCCTCTGGATGAAAGGTGGAAGCCGTCTGCTTCTGGCCGGAGAGGACGACATCGTGAACTACCTCTCCAAAACTTATTCAGAGAGCGGCCCCCGTTCTTTTGACCGGGAAATGATCGGACAGGGGATATTTGACGAACCCATCACTGTGACAGCCTGCAGCCGGGAAGAACTTCCCTCGGGCTCGGAGGAAAACATCTCCTTAGGGAGAAATCTAAATGGATATCGCATCGGTTTTGACCTTGGGGGATCCGACCGTAAGGCAGCAGCCCTGATTGATGGCAAGGTAGTGTTTTCCGAGGAAATACCATGGGATCCGTATTTCCAATCAGACCCGCAGTATCATCTTGAAGGGATCAGGCACAGCTTGCGAAGGGCCGCTGCACACTTGCCCCGGGTAGACGCCATCGGGGGATCTGCTGCGGGTGACTATATCAACAATGAGGTAAGGGTTGCCTCCCTTTTCCGGGGCATCAAGGACCCGGAGGTTTTTGAAAGGGACGTCCGCCCTATCTTCAATAATCTTCGGAAGGAGTGGGGAGACATTCCATTCGTAGTGATCAACGATGGCGAAGTCACAGCTCTTGCCGGTTCGATGAGCTTGGGAGCTAATGCCGTCCTTGGCATTTCGATGGGAACATCACTTGCGGCCGGCTATTGCACTCCCGGGGGCCGCATTACTCCCTGGATCAATGAACTGGCTTTCGCCCCCGTGGATTACCGTGACAATGGACCCCGGGATGAGTGGTCTGGAGATAGCGGGTGCGGAGTACAGTACTTCTCTCAACAGGCCGTGGCCCGTCTCGCCCCTGTCTCTTATACACATCTGACGCTGCCGACGAATAGAGAGGTGTAGATCTCGGTGGTCGCCGTATCATTAA
>CAXEFH010000237.1:0-5833 GCA_963989605.1 uncultured Roseibacillus sp.
ACGAGATCCCGAGGTTGTTGTTTCGGCTCACATCCGGGGAAGGAAAAGGTCGTACTGTCAAAGACACCATAAAGGGCATAGTAATCCCTAACGGATATCGGGTCGTGCTTGTGATCGTGACACCGCGCACACGAAATCGACAGACCGAGGAACGCTTTTCCCAGGTTATCAATCGTATCCTCATACATGAGGTATTTTCTCTTGTCGATGTCATGCCCGAACCGTCGCGAAATGGCCAGGTATCCAGTGGCAATGATTCCCGCATTCCTCTGGGCAAGCGGAAGGTCACGGCAAATCAAGTCGCCCGCCAGCTGGTGACGGACAAACCGGTCATAGGGGACATCCTGGTTGAAGGCATCGATAACCCAGTTTCGATAGCGCCAGGCATAAGGCAACGGGTGATCGCTGTTCTCCCCGGCGGTATCGGCATACCGCACCACATCCAGCCAGTGCCGACCCATGTGCTCGCCGTGGTGGGGCGAGGAGAGAAGCGCCTCCACCACACCTTCGAAGGCCTCCACGTCAGATCGCTCGTCCTCCACGAAACGCTCCACGGAATCTCGATCGGGGGGGAGGCCGGTCAGCCCGTAACTCACCCTCCGCATGAGCGCACGGCGATCTGCTGCAGGGCCCTCGGCCGACTTTAGAAGAGCGTCTACGGGATGAGCTCCCGCCGGCGGCACCACCACCCGCAGTGGCTCTACCGACCAGAGGGCCGCTGCTCCCTGCAATGATGAATCCCCGGAGCTGGCAGTTCCAGGTCCGGCATATGCCCCTGCGAGGATCAAACCGGTGATCCGCACCCATCGGACAGGGTTCCGACTCATGACACCTTACCTCCTTCGGCTTTGCGGCGGGTTGAGAACAGCCTCCTGCGCCTCCGCAGGAAGTCCGCTGGAGCCTATCCAAGCCTCAGCCGCCGCTCGGTCCCTCCGAAAGAGCTGCTGCCCGGCATGAGTCAGCGCACGCGTCCGTGAACTATCGTCGGCGATACTATTAGCCCATTCGATGGCAACTGAGGGTTCCTCGTAGGAAATGCGCCGGGCAAACCCACTGATGGCCGCATCACGCTGAGGCGAGCGCTCCATGGAGCTGATCCGCTCTCCGGCGGCCACTGGATCACGGCGTGCCCATTCTCCAAATGCTGAATGCAGCCCCATGCTCTGCCCCCTTCCCTCCACAATGGTTTCAAGCCAGTTCACTGCCGAGGCCGGGTCTCTTTCCGCCCACTCGTCGCCTACCTCTTCAATCGCGCGGTCCGCGTAGGCCTGTCCGGCGAACTGCTCAACCCACTGAGCGGCAGCTTCCGGATCACTGTTCGTAAACCGGTGAGCGACCGTATCCAGCGCAGCACCCTTGAGATCCCCATCGGGCAAGTTCTGCGACCACTGGGCCGCCTCGTCGATGCCGACATTCGAAACAACTTCTCTCGTGACTACTCCAAACAGGTGGCTGGCTCGCCCGTCACCCTCGTTGGCCAGTTGCAATACGTAATCGGTGGCGACCGCAGTGTTGTTATCAGCCATCCCGCTTACCATGGCCTCCTGTAAATGGCGAAAGGATCCTCTGTCGTCTTCCGACAGATTGTTGATGTAGTCAATTGCTGCATTCGGATAGCTGGAGGCCCATCCTGCCATTGTGTGGGACAAATCCCGCTCCTCTGAATCGAGAGAATGATCGACCGCAGCTTTCCCATCAAGAGTGCCCCACAGGTAGTGAAAATCCCGCCACTGCTCACCGTCCACGCGGTTTTCCTTGAGATGCACCAGCATGTCCTGCGCATTCTCCGCTGTCAGATTGCTCAACAACTGATCGAAGGCTCTGCGCCGGACAAGAGGATTTCCGCTTCGAAATGCATCGTTTGCAACAGCTGCGATCTCTGATTCGCTCAATATCACGGGTCCTCCTCCCCCGACTCCAGCGGGACGCTTACCAGCGGCCAAACCCATGGATGCCCGAGGTCCAATCCCTCTCGTTCCGGGACCACCCGGAGCACTTCCACCCATGCTCCGCGAGCTCTTGGCACCAGAAGGAACCTTCAGGGGCGGATCGGCCGCTCCCCCGGAATTTTTCTGGTCAAGGACCAAGCCTGCTGCAAAAGCCCCGGCAGTTACCGCAGCCCAGCAGGCATGCCCAATCACGGATTTCCGCTTCACGATGAGCTAACTTACGGTCCCCTGAGTCCGGAACGAACAAAAAAAAGCATAAAAGGGGACCTCCGGCCATGAATCCGCTTAATCGAGATCATCAGGCCTTTCCCATTGCGAGCACTGGAGATTTGCGGCACAACGCTCGCCACGACACCATGAAATCAGCCCTACACCTCCTCGCCTCTCTCGCCCCGGCCATCGCCCTGACTGGGGGCCTGGCTCTTGCCGACAATCCGTTCAACGGAAAGGACCTCGAAGGATGGTCCTTCAAGAACAAGGGAAACCTCAAGTCCAACTGGGTGACGGGAACTCCTCACCTGGATGGGGCGAACCCCAAGGCCCTGAAAGCTGGAGGAACTGGAGGAGCGATGGTGAATGTGGTTACGGGGCACGGCCAGAGCATTGACATTTACTCGGACCAGAAATGGGGCAGCAGTAGGATCGAACTGGAAGTCCTGGTGGCTAAGGGAGCCAACTCGGGCATCTACGTGATGGGAGAGTATGAAGTGCAGGTCCTGGACAGCTATGGGAAAGAGAAGCTCGGCGGTGGTGACATGGGTGCGATCTACGGGGCGCAACCCCCCCGGACCAATGCCTGCAAGAAACCCGGGGAGTGGCAGAAGTACGAGATCGATTTCCTAGCCCCCAAGTTTGATGCTGACGGAAAGAAGACCGCAAATGCCAAATTTCTGGTCGTGAAACTCAATGGCAAGATCCTCCACGAGAACGTCGAAATGAAAGGACCGACACCTTCCGGGGTAACTGGGCGTGAGGCAGCAACCGGCCCCATCATGTTTCAGGGAGATCACGGCCCGGTGGCTTACCGGAACATCAGCATCACCCCGCTCAAGAAGTAGGGTTTCTCCAAAGAAGACGGTTTCATCGAGGCAGGTCCGCAGCCCCTTGATGGATGGGATGATGCTTCTGGAGAGCATTCTTCGCTCCCCACGGCATCTTATTTTACCACATGGATCGTATTCCAGATCTTGGTCACGATCTCCTCGCCCTCGTCCGTCTCAAGATCCAGGTCAATCTGCATCATGTGAACGGGCTGCAGGTTATCGACTTCCACAAAGACTGATTTCCCGTCCGGCAGAAGTTCGGCGGACTTGACCGAAAACTTGGTCCGTCCCTTCGGTGGACCGGGTGAATCCCGGTGCCCTACTTGGTACTCTCCTGTGCCGTAATCGTGAGTCCAACGCAGGTCGGTCCCAGAAAGGTTAAAGCTCTCCGGGTCCTCTGCCAGTTCCTCGTCCAGCTTCTGGGTGAAGCCAATCTCGATACCCCCATCACGTATTTTGAGACTTTTGGGCATACTCACGGGCTTGCCTGTATAACGAACCCGGTCGAGCCCACCCTCGCGACCGGCGTTACTCTGCCATCCCTTGAGACCTGCCACGTAGAGCTGTCCGTCCTGGCGATTGAACTTGCCTCGCATGGCACTGGAGGTGGGGCGAACTGGTATCTTGACCACCCCACCCTGCATCAGGGCTCCTTTCTTCTCCTTGAGCACCACATAAATCGCACTCTGACCGTAACTGAAATGCAGCATTTCTCCTTCATAGGGACCCCACTTGTCACTTGTGATCCAGACCTGCCCCCCATTTGAGTTGTCAACGTTCTTGGGCAACCAGGCTAGGGGAAGCGGTGCTTCACTGCTATCCAGGTTCTGCTTCCGGTTTCCCCTGCGCTGCCCCACGGTGGGAGTAGTTTTCATGGTGGCGAAGTCGGCAGCTGAATCCACTACCCCAAGAAACTCCCCCGGTTCGATCCAATGCAGAGGGCAGCGTGGGACAAAGGTCCCTTCATTATCCCCGCAGGTAAGCTGACCGGTGGGGCTCACCCCGATTCCGTTCGGAGCCCGCAACCCGGTTGCGTAGCGATCCAGGCTGGATCCATCCTTGGAGACTCGCAGGATTGACCCATGATGGCGGCTCATTCTCTGGAAACTGCGGCCGCCTCCCCGCACTGGACTACCAAAGGCGAAATAAAACTCACCTTGTGGACCGGTCTGGAGATCGAAACAGAAGGCATGGAATCCGCTGGTGAGCTCCCAGTCGTTATTGAAATTTTCGTAGTAATCGGTCTCCCCGTCACCGTTAAGATCGTGGTAGCGGGTGATTTGATCATCCGCCACTGTATAGATCACGTCGTTCACGATGGTCAGCCCCAGTGTCTCATGACCACCAGCAGCAATCCGCCTCCATGTCAGATTCTCCAGCTTTTCATCGATACCGCTGACAACCCAGACATCGCCATCCCAAGTGCACACCGCAGCCTTTGAAGAGTCAGCGAAGAAGTCGAATCCCCCGATCCGCATCTTCATTCCATAGGGGTTCTGGTAGGGAACAGTCAGACGGTCGAGCACATAGGCTGACTTGCCATCATCCTTGGCGATCTGTCCGACGGTCGTTACCTTCTCGGTCCACCGCGCAGGACCACCTTTCATCAAAAGCGTCAGGTCCTCGAGGGCTTCCGGGACGCTCCCACTCCCATAAACCACCTTGAAATGAGCCATCCCCGCCGGGACTTTCAGGACGATCCGACCGTCCATCGTCGCCGGTTTTTCCTGAGAGCCCACGACCTGAATCTCAGGAGCGCCCTTCTCATCAGCAAGCACTACCACCGCGGGAGCACTGAACTTCCCTTGGATGGTGCGGGTAATCAGTCCATTCTCGAAGGCCGGAAGTTCCAGGACCGGGTCCTTGCCTACCGTATAGCGAAGAACCGTCTTTTCCCCATGGACATACAAGCCCTTGTAATGGGCCTGCGTTTTCGGAAGGGGACCGAGAGGTGGATACTTCCCATCCTCAGGCATCCGAGTTTCCGCAATACTCCCTTGGTTGTCTGCCCACCCTGGAGCCGCCTGGTTGGTAAACACCTTGGCTCCGCTATGAGAGGGAAAGGACCCGTGGCCTCCGGTAAAGGGAAGGCCCTCCAACCTCAATCCTCCCTGGGTCCATCCCGCCGCCATACGCATAGTGTCAGCATCAAAGGCCACACAAACCGCCCCCTGGGGATCAAGACGGATCACCCGAGAACGAAAAGCAACATTATCTCCCTTCGAGTCCTTGCCAACACGCAGTGCTGTACTCACGAAATTCCCGTACTTCCCCGGCAGGCTTCCCGAAACTGGCTTGGCCGGAGGAACGTCAGGGCTGGCAGCCTTGGCAAAGGCCTGCTCATCCCATGAGAGTCCCTTGAGCTTTGCGACATCGTGAAACAGAACCGAAGCGGGGACCACTTCCAATTTTCCTCCTGGAGCCATCCATTTCACAATACAGGCGCCCCCCTTACTCCCATTCTGGTAGATCACCTGCACAGGATGTGATCCCGCCTTCAGGCGGACCGTGCCACTCTGCTGCTTCATGGGGTGAGGACCCCAGTTATCAACCACCAGCTTGTCCCCGAGATAGAGGCGGGAGCCATCCTTGGAACTCGTCGCGAACAGATAACTTCCCTCCTTCGAGACGGTAATGGACCCGCTCCAACGCACCATGAAGTTCTCTGCTAGCTTCGAACCATGAAAGTCCCCCTTGGACTGAGAAAAATTCACCGCCTTGTCGACGCGCACAAGCCAGGGCGTCAAATCCACTGGCACTTCAAATTCGTCTCCAAGTTTATCCTCAAGCTTGAAGTATTCCCCGATCCTGTCTCTTATACACATCTGACGCTGCCGACGA
>CAXEFH010000238.1:0-5820 GCA_963989605.1 uncultured Roseibacillus sp.
GCAGAAGACGGCATACGAGATTTCTGCCTGTCTCGTGGGCTCGGAGATGTGTATAAGAGACAGGGGCCCACAAATACCCATTTGTGCATAACGCATAGACAGCTGGTGGACAATTATTAGCCGTTTTAAACTTTCAGGCAGAGACCACACCGTGCCCTTTGACACTCTCCCATACCCGCGCCACACTCTACCCATGCTCAAGACCGTCTTGGCTATGACGTTTGGCTTTCTTGGAGCCCTTGCCCATGCGGAGGACGGGGCGCAGTCTGCTGATGCACCCCCCGTCCAGAACCTCGGGAATGGCAAATACAAGGTGGGTCTTGTGGGCTTTGAGCAGAAAGGGCGACAGATCAGCTTTCCAGCGGAGGTGAATATGAGAGAAGGAGCCCTGGAGTATGCGATCGTGCACCAGAACGGCAAAATTCATGAGGCCATCCTCATCACCAAAGCCCGCCCGTTTCATGTGAATATCGCACTCAAGCTCCTCAGATACGAGGAATCCAAAGAGCTCTTCCCCATTCTGGGAGAGGACTTTCGACCGACCGGGAAGTTTCCGCAGGTTCCTGAAAAGACCCGGAACGCAGCGAGGGCTGAAATCTACTTGAGTTGGAAAGGAAAAGACGGCGCCATGGAGGGTGCGACCTTGAATGACTGGATCACCAATACGGTCACGAGAAAACCACTGACTCCCAAGCCATGGGTTTATGGCGGATCCTATTTCCATGAGCAATCATTCCAAGCTGAAGCTTCGGGCGATATCGTGGCACTTTTTACGAACAATGCCTCCCTTTTTAACTGGCCCGGAAGGGACGCCGCCCTTGATGATGTCTGGATTCCGACGACCGCCCGAGTCCCTGCCGTCGGAACACCTGTCACCGTCACCATCAAGCCCTTCGTCAAGGGAGAGAACACTGGCACACCCGAAACTAAATAAATCACCACCCTGCACCGCCACCTCATGAAATTGATATCCTCTCTGGTTCTCATCGCTCTCGCCCTTGTTGTTGTTCCCACGGTGTCCGGGCAACAACAGAGCGAATATCTCTCCCTGCGCCTCGAAATGGAGAGGGCTATCCGAAAGGGAAATGCCTTTCTCGCGACCCAGCAGGGCAAGGAGGGCTTCTGGGGAGAGAAGGAAACTCCCGCACTCACGGCTCTGGTTCTTGCCGCCATGGTGCGCGACCCCGGCCTCGATTACACCAAACCACATCCGCAACATGTCGAGCAGGGCTTTGATTGGCTCGTTCAGCAACAGAAGGATGACGGCGGGATTTATGTTAAGGGGCTGGCAACCTACAACACCTCGTCGGCTATCATGGCTCTGCTGGCTCGCGACAGGGAAGAAGATCGACCGATAATCCTGAAGGCGCGGGAGTTCCTCATCAATCAGCAAACGGACTGGGGCAACAAGGGCTCCGCGGACAACAAGTATGATGGTGGCATCGGATACGGAGGAACCTACGCTCACTCGGACCTGTCGAATACCTACCTTGCGATGGAGGCCCTCTATCATTCGAGGCAGATCGCTAAGGACAACAAGGCAGGTCAACAGCCCGAGCTCAATTGGAAGGCCGCTCTCAGCTTTGTCTCCCGGTGCCAGAATAAGGAATCCACAAACGATCAGGTCACCGCAGTTGCCAAGGAAGATGAGGGTGGATTCGTCTACTTCCCCGGAGATAGCAAGGCCGGGGAGCGAGAGCTGCCCGATGGAAGAACCGCCCTGCGCTCGTATGGATCAATGTCCTATGCGGGGCTTCTTTCCCTGATATATGCCGACCTCGATCCCAGTGATCAGAGAGTCAAATCAGTCCTCAGGTGGCTGGGTGACAACTATACCCTTAAGGAGAACCCCGGATTAGGCCAGCAGGGCCTTTACTATTACTTCCACGCTATGACCAAGAGTCTGGTTGCGGCAGGCATCGACCATCTGGAACGGCCCGATGGGACAAAGGTTGACTGGCGCAAGGACCTGGGACGGCTTCTAGTAAGCAATCAAGACAAGGAAGGCTCATGGGTAAACGAAAATTCCCGCTGGTGGGAGAATGATGACATCCTCGTCACCTCCTACGTTGTCCTGACCCTTCAGCAGCTCTATTATTCCATCCCGGAGTAGAGGGCGCATACCCACCAGAGTGGAGATGGTCGGGGAGACAGGATTCGAACCTGCGACATCTGGCTCCCAAAGCCAGCGCTCTACCAAGCTGAGCTACTCCCCGCTGAAAGGGAGGAAAACCTCCCTGATTAAGCTGTTTGGATCAAGGCGGAACTCTCTCTCTGAGGCAAGATCCTACCTCAAATTGGCCTGAAACCTGATTTTGGAGCTTCTGGAGGGGACATCTCATTAAATTCGGGCCAAATCCTCTCCCACCACACCAGAAGATGCGATAGCTTCCCGGCATCCCATCTTCTAGAATCCCCCGGGCGTCATGACCGTATTTTTTCGAAACCTGCACCTTTTGTTTCTTTCGGCCACGGCTGCAAGTGCAGGAATCGATTTTAATAGGGATATCAGGCCCATTCTCTCCAACAGCTGCATCGCCTGCCATGGACCAGACGAGGCCGAGTTGAAGGCAGACCTTCGACTTGACTCCCACACCGGAGCCACAATGGACCTTGGAGGCTACGCTGCCATCGTACCGGGCAACATCGCGGAGAGTGAATTAATCGCGCGGATCGTGGAGGAAGACGAGAATGAGCGCATGCCTCCAAAGGGAAAGGGTAGCCGTTTATCTGCCAGCGATATCGCGCTCCTCAAGCAGTGGATTGCAGAAGGGGCCAAGTTCGACCGGCACTGGTCCTATCAGATTCCGGAAAGAGCGGCCCCTCCCGAGGTCAGGCAGCCGGAATGGCCTGCCCTTCCGCCCGACCATTTTGTTCTTGCTGCACTCGAGTCACAAGGACTCCAGCCCTCGCCTCCCGCAGACCGGTGGACTCTCGCGCGCAGAGTGTCGATCGACCTTACCGGGCTTCCTCCCTCCCTGGAGGAAGCAACTGCCTTCGTGCGGGATACGTCCTCGGACGCCTACTCCCGCTACGTCGACACCTTGCTCTCCAAACCGTCCTATGGGGAACACTGGGCCCGACAATGGCTCGACCTGGCTCGCTATGCCGATTCAGCAGGATACGCCGACGATCCTCCTCGAACGATCTGGGCCTACCGCGACTGGGTCATCAGGGCAATCAATAGCAATATGCCTTTCGATCAATTCACTACGGAACAGCTTGCCGGAGACCTTCTTGACGATCCCCGGAACGATCAACTCGTCGCGACCGCTTTTCACCGTAATACTCTCACAAATAATGAGGGCGGAACCAATGATGAGGAATTTCGTAATGTAGCCGTTGTTGACCGGGTCAACACCACGATGCAGACCTGGATGGGAACGACAATGGCATGCGCCCAGTGTCACACTCACAAATACGATCCTATCACTCAGAAGGAATATTTCCAGATGCTGGCATTTTTCAACAGCTCGGAGGATGCCGACCGTCGAAATGAGGCTCCACTTGTCCAGGTCTTCACCCCCGAACAACGGAAGCAGCAAATTAAGCTGCAGGGAGAAATCGATGAGCTCACAAGCCGACTGACAAAAAGCAGTCCTGATCTGACTGCTCTTCAGCATAAATGGGAGAAGGGCCTCGCACGCTCCATCTCGTGGTCTCCAGTCCGAGCGTCCGGGTTGTCGGCAACCGGAGGCGCAACTCTTCGCTCTGGAAAGGATGCCATTATTGTAGCCGGCGGGGAAAACCCCGCCCGTTCGACCTACAGCGTCGAACTGCCAATTGTCGATGAAGTCGGGGGACTACGCTTGGAACTCTTACCCCATGAGGGAGCGGTTGGAAGGAAAGACAACGTAGTCATCAACAGGATCACTGCAACCCGGCTGCCTGCTGACCCCGCTGCAGGGCTTAAAGGACAATTCGTCCGGGTGGAATTGCCCGGTAGTGACAAGTTTCTTCACCTCGCCGAAGTTCAGGTATTTTCATCCGGACGCAACATTGCGATCGGAGCTAAGGCGTCCCAGATCTCTACGGGGTTTGATGGCCCCGCCAGGCTGGCTATTGATGGAAATACAGATGGAATATTCACGAACAAATCCACCAGTCACACCGCAGGGGGTTCTGACCAATGGTGGGAGGTTGATCTCGGCGAACTCCGAACCATCGACAAAGTCGTCATCTGGAATCGAACCGACGGCACTACCGCCACCCGTCTCGCAGGCTACAGGGTTACGATCCTGAACGAAGACCGCGCACCGGTATGGGAAACCAAACCTGGAGGAGTGCCTTTGCCGATCATGCCCTTCCCCATCTCGGGCGCACAAATCATCCCGCTGTCCGCCGCGAGCGCGAGCTTTTCGCAGGAGAAGTTCCCTGCCGAGGCGGTTCTTACGTCTGCCTTGGATCCCGCAAAAGGATGGGCACTCTCGCCACAGTTTCGAAAAGAACAACATCTCCTTCTGGCTCCAAGCAAACCGATCGAGGCTGGGGGGCACCTCCGACTTGAAATTCATCAGGAGTCGAACTGGCCAACTACCACCATGGCTAGATTCCGCATTTCTGTTACCAACGACTTGAATGCAGGAATCTGGATTTCAATGCCTTCTGCAGTTCGAGAAGCTCTCGAATCACACGTCAGAAGTGCCGAACAGACTGCACTGGTAGCTGATTACTACCGAACGATTGCCCCGCCAACGGCCATGGCTCAGAAGAAAATAAAGGAGCTTGAGCAGAAACTGGCATCGCTCAAACCCTCGACCACCGTCCCCATCATGAGGGAGCTTCCTTCGAATAAGCGCCGGAAAACGCACATCCAGATAAGAGGTAACTACAAGCAGAAAGCCGAGGAGGTGAGCGAGGGCACACCCGCTGCCCTTCATCCTCTTCCCGCGGATGCTCCCTTGAATCGCCTCACCCTTGCAAGATGGATCATGAGTGAAAACAACCCTCTCACCGCCCGGGTGATTGCCAATCGCCAGTGGGAGGCGCTGTACGGCACCGGACTGGTTGCGACGAGCGAAGAGTTTGGCTCTCAGGGAGAATATCCATCCCATCCTCGACTTCTCGACTGGCTGGCAGTTGAACTGATGGAGAGCGGATGGAATATGAAACAGTTCCACAAGTTGCTTGTGAGCATGTCGACCTACCGGCAGTCCTCCAGAGTTACTCCGGGACTACTTGAGGCGGACCCTTTCAACCGACTTCTAACAAGGGGACCCCGTCAACGGCTTTCGGCCGAGATGGTGCGGGATCAGGCTCTTTTCGCCGGGGGGCTCCTGAGTGTTAAGATGTACGGCCCTCCTACCCGGCCTCCCCGCCCCAAGCTCGGTCTACGCGCTGCCTTCGGAGGTTCAACGGATTGGAACGACAGCACTGGAGAAGATCGTTATCGCAGGGGTGTCTACACGGAGTGGCGGCGATCAATGCCCTATCCTTCCATGGCTACGTTCGATGCTCCAAGCAGGGAGGTCTGCACGGTGCGACGGTCCCAGACAAACACACCCCTGCAGGCCCTCGTGACCCTCAATGACCCTGTATATATCGAAGCCGCTCAAGCGCTTGCCAGAAGATCTCTGAAAGAATCCTCTTCCGAAGAACTCTCCCCGGTTGTCGAGCGGATGTTCCGCCTCGCCTTGGTACGGCCACCAAAACCAGTTGAGATCAAGCCTCTCACCGACCTTTACGAACAAGCCTACCGCTCATTCCTGCTGGATGTTACAGCTGCCAAATCTCTCGCGAATGAACCCAGAGGCGCTTCTCCTGAGGGTACTGACGTTGTCTCTCTTGCAGCATGGACCGCCGTTGCCAATGTCTGTCTCT
>CAXEFH010000239.1:0-5811 GCA_963989605.1 uncultured Roseibacillus sp.
GTATGAACCACGAGAAAGAGAGTCTTTGAAATATCGATCAACGAAACGCACGGGCATATTACGAGCTTCCGGACGTCTACTCCCCGTTTTCAAAACGTGTCTCAGATCCGCGTCTCTCGCGATCTTATCATCCAGAAGCTTCTCACTGGCTTCTTCGTGGCTCAGGCCGCCGACTTTGCCAATGATGACGCCGCGGCGGGTCAATTGGCCACTGATACCATGAAGGCGGGTCCAGAACCTTACGCCCGGAGCGCAGCCCTAGTGTGCGTGGCCCGCGCCATCCTCAACACTGACAATTTCATCACGCGCGAATGAACGACCAAGAGCACGTCACACATTGGCTGGCCGAGCGCACGCGGCGTCACTTCTTCCGCGACTGCGGAGTGGGCTTGGGAACGATCGCCTTCAATTCGCTGCTGGGGCAGCTGCAGGCCCGCCACCTCCCGGCCATCGATCCTGCCCAGCCCATGGATGCCCGCGTTCCACCCCTTCCGGCGAGGGCCAAAAACGTTATCTTCCTGCACATGGCCGGCGCTCCCAGCCAACTCGAACTCTTTGAGGATAAACCAAAGTTACGGGAGTTCCATGGTAAGACACCCCCTAAGAGCCTCATGGAAGGAAAGCGCTTCGCCTTCCTGAAGGGCAACGAAACGCTTCTCGGCAACTCACGTCCCTTCGCGCGCTACGGACAGTGCGGGATGTCCCTGAGCGATCAGATCCCACACCACCGCAAGATCGTGGATGAGGTGGTCTGGCTCCGTGGAATGACCACTGATGTTTTTAATCACGGACCAGCCAAGCTCTTCATGAATACGGGATTCCAAGCTCCGGGACGTCCAAGCATGGGCTCCTGGATCACCTACGGCCTCGGCAGCGAGAACGACAGCCTCCCCGGCTTCGTGGTCCTGCAGAGCGGGCCCCGGGGCCCACGCGCGGGCAATTCACTATGGGCCAGTGGTTTCCTGCCGACGTCTTTCCAGGGCGTCCCCTTCCGCGGCAAGGGCGACCCTATCCTTCACCTGCGTAGTCCGGCAGGCATGACCCGGGAACGCGAGCGCAGGTTCTACGACGCGGTGGGCGCCCTCAACCGCGCCCGTTTGGACGAAACCGGCGATCCCGAAATCCTCACCCGGCTCAATGCCTACGAGATGGCCTACCGGATGCAGACCAGTGCACCCGAGCTCATGGACCTGAAGCACGAATCTCAACGGACCCTGGATCTCTACGGGGTCAGGCCGGGAGAGTCCTCCTATGCTGCAAACTGCCTCCTCGCCCGACGGCTGGTAGAGCGTGGAGTTCGTTTTGTACAGCTCTATCACTCGAATTGGGATAGCCATGGCGGCCCGGGCGAAACCCTTGCGGATGACTTTGCGAAAGTCTGCAAGTCGGCCGACCAGGCCAGTGCCGCCCTTGTCCTGGATCTCAAGGAGCGGGGCATGCTCGATGACACTCTCGTCATCTGGGGCGGTGAATTCGGCCGCACCCCGATGGGAGAAAATCGTAAAACCACCGGGCGCGATCATCATATTGATGCCTTCACCATGTGGATGGCCGGTGCCGGATTGAAGAAGGGCCACATTCACGGCGAGACCGACGAACTGGGCTTCGGCGTAGTGAACGGCAAAGTTCACGTGCATGACCTTCACGCCACTCTCCTGCATCTGCTGGGTTTCGATCACGAACGGCTCACCTACCGCTTCCAGGGACGAGACTTCCGGCTCACAGATGTACACGGCCGCGTAGTGAAAGAGATTCTGGCGTAGGCTGACGGAAAGAAGGGCTTTCTCTCTCCGAATATTCCCCCTAGGTGATCCTTGCGAAGACCCGTCAATCAGGTTTGATTCCAACAGGCTCCCGCCCGCTTATGACCCCTTCGCCTCCAGCACCTGATGACAGCTTCAGCCTGTTCGTCCGGGAGCCATCCGACGAACGTCCGGAATACCCTGTGAAATTCGCCCTGCTCGGGGCGCTCGGGGACCTTGCTCTCTCCCGGATCAACCATCAGGTTTACGAATATACTTCTACCATTCACCCCAAGTCACTACGTGAGGTCTACTTCTGTGACACGGTTACCGATTGCGACAAGCCGAGGTTTCTCATGGAGCTTTACTCGAGGTGCAGGGACTACCGGCAACTGGATTCCTACTTCACCCAGAGCTTTCTGGAAAGCGTAGAGCCAGATGAAGCGCCCGGACACGCCCCTGCCGGGGATCTTGAGCAAAAGATCTACGAAGCCCTTGCGGATCCCGGGAGGGAAATTCTGTCCCCTCTAGGGCAATTCCTCGCCGCAAACTATTGTGCGACAGCTACTGCCGATGAATTCAAAGCGGTGTTCACTAGCTCCCAGATCATCGATGCAGATTGGATCTTCTACCTCGCTCTTCCGCCGGCTGCCTATGCCAATACCTGCCGCCGTATCCAGGATCAGTTCCGGAACGCGGCCCCCCATTCCGAGGCCTCCAATACCAAGAAGCTCATTCTCATCGAGAAACCCTTCCAGAACACTCTGGAAGAAGCCACTGAGCTTGCCCGTGAACTGGAGTCTATGGAACAAGAGTCGCTCGGATTACAGTTCTACTCCGTCGATCACTATGCTGCCAAATGGACGCTGTCCCGCTTGCCCGCGATGGTTCGCGAGTTGCAGACCTTCCGTGATATCGTCTCCAACACCGAGCGGGTCGTCATCGATCTCTCCGAGACGAAGGCCATTCCCGTATTTCGCACAAGCTACATGGCGAGCACCGGTCTTTTTAATGACATGATGCCTCACGCTCTCGTCGCCCTGCAGTTCCTCTTTGCCGGCCAGAGCGTCACGGTTCGGGGAGACCGGACCAAGTGTCTCGCAGTCGGATCCGAGGAAGAATTTTCCTGTGCGGTAGAGAGGGACCAGGCCGGCAGCGCCGCCAATAATTGTAACCGGGAGACCTACTTCAGCATCCAGATCGAGCTTCGGGTTGGGGGACAGGATGAACGCCAATCCCGCAGTGTCGTCGTCTTTATCCGCTGCGCGAAGGCTCTCAGCAAAGAGAACAAGCAAGTCCATATCATTCCGCACCGGAAGGAGGATGACCTTCCATTTTTCACCATCGACATTGCACGGGAAGACTTCCCTGAGCCCACGATCGAGGATGTCTACCCCGGATCAATCACCGATGGGAACGTCTCCAAGGGAGAACAGCGGGGGTATTCGAAGATTCTTTTCGATGCGGTCAGCTTTCTCCGGAGAAACCACTCCATGGAGAACCGATCGCTCCCCCCACCTCTGGAATTTCTCACTCCGAAGCAGTCCGTCGAGGTGATCCGAAACATGGTCGAAATAAAGCACAGCCTAAGAAGGAACCATGCCCGGGATCACGGTGGTGTGGACCCCTTTCAAAACCCTCCTCCGTATCCGGCAGGAGTTTCCTGGCTCGACGAAAAAAAGGAGTGGCCGATTCTCTTTCCTCTGGGCCCTGACGAATGAATGGGAGCCCGCCACCCGGCCCTCTCCCCTGATCCGGCGACCTTCGGAGCCACGGACTTCCTTGCCCCGACTGCCCAACAGGCCTAGGACGGTTTCATGCGGTTTGTCTGCTCGGCTGTCATTCTGGCCATCTCCACCCTGCTCCCGGCCAATCCAGTTCTGGTCCGTGAGACCGGACCGCTCTCTCCCGAGGAAGAATTGAAGGGGTTCACCGTTCCGGATGGATTCGCGGTTCAGCTCTTTGCCTCTGAACCGATGATCAACAAGCCGATCAATCTGGCCTGGGATACAAAGGGCAGGCTATGGGTCTCCTCCACGGCGGAGTACCCCTATGCCGCGGGAAAAGACAGATGGGTCGACGAACAAGGGTCGCGAGTCAGGGACAGCATCGACGCCATCAAGATTCTCGAGGACATCGATGGAGACGGAACGGCAGACACTGTCACGGAATTCGCAGACGGGCTGAACATTCCAACCGGAATCCTTCCGTGGCACCGCCCGGAACACAAGGACGGTTGTATCGCATGGAGCATCCCCAACATATGGTATCTTGCCGATACCACCGGAGACGGGAAAGCCGATCTCAGGGAGGTTCTTTTCGGCCCTATGGGTTACGAACGGGACACCCATGGAATGTGTTCCAGTTTTCGCCTCGGACCGAATGGATGGGTCTATGCCACTCATGGGTTCAACAACGTCTCCACCGCTACCGCCAGAGATGGCTCACAAATCGAACTGCATTCCGGCAATGTCTTCCGGTTCAGGCCAGACGGATCACGCATCGAAATCTGGAGTCACGGTCAGGTCAACCCCTTTGGCCTCTGCTTCGACAAACGGGGAAACCTCTACAGCGCAGACTGCCACAGTGCCCCGATCTATCAGCTGATTCAAGGAGCCTACTACCCGAGTTTCGGCAAGCCGCATGACGGGATGGGCTTTGGCCCCACCATGATAGAGCATACCCACGGATCCACTGGAATCTGTGGCATTGTCCTTATCGATCGTAACCAGTGGGGGCGCAGGTGGAACTACCGAATGCTCATCGGTAACCCGGTCAATTCAGTCATCAACCACGATGGAATCAAATATGCCGGCACGACCCCGGTTGCAGTGGAGCAACCTGACTTCATGACAAGCAAGGATCCTTGGTTCCGACCGGTGGACCTGTGCCTTGGAGGGGACGGCGCACTCTACGTCGCTGACTTCTACAACAGAATCATAGGCCACTACGAAGTCCCCCTCGACCACCCCGGTCGCGACCGGAAACGAGGACGGATCTGGCGAATCGTCCCGCGGGCAGGCTCCTTTGCCCCGGGGCCCATGAGCCTCTCGACGCCCGGCTCCAACCCGGTGCAAGAGCTCCAGTCGAGGTCTCCCCATATTCGTCGTGCAGCAGCAGCCGAGCTCCAGCAGAAACCCCGTGCAGGCGCCCTCGAGCCGCTCCTCGAGCTCTACTACCGGGAAAGGGCCGATGATACCCACCTGCGACATGTCATCCGCATGGCCATCCGTTCGCAGCTTGCCATCCCCGGTTCCCTCGGAGGAGAAACAGTATCCCGGCTTCTTCCCACCGATATCGCCCTCGCAAGCCCGACAGCCCCCTCCGCTTCCTTCCTCCTGCAACGCCTGAGCAAGAAGCCCCGTCTACGTCATACTCTTGAGATCCTCAGCCATCTCGCTCGCCATGGAGAGCAAGAGACAGAGGAAGGAGCTATTGCATGGATGCAGCGACAGCAGTCCCGGCCCCCGGACATCAGGGCCGCACAATTCAACGCTCTGGTTAAAGGCAGGCAGGAGCGCGGCGAGCTGAAACTTTCACCTTCGCTGGTAGGCATGGGACAGGATATCGCCCGCACTCTTCTGGCGGAGGGACCGGAGCGCCCATGGTCTTCCACTTCACACCCCGCTCATCCCGGGAGCGCTAGCCCATGGGTGGTCCAAAAAAGAACCTGCGAGGACGGAAAGACCGTAAACTTCATTTCCAGCCTCCCGACCGGCAAACCCGGGGCCGAGTCCCGGACCGGGATTCTGCAAAGCAGCCCCTTTATCTGCCCCACCACAATATCATTCTGGATTTGCGGACACCGTGGACATCCCGACCAGCCGCCTCACCGGAAAAATTTCGCCCGTCTGCTGGACGTCAGGACAGGCAATGAACTGCAACGTGTCTATCCCCCGAGGAGCGATCAGGCCATGAGAGTTGAATGGGACCTCTCTCTCACAAACGGCCAGCAGGTCCAACTGGAGATCGTGGACGGAGACAATGGGTCCTCCTTTGCCTGTCTCTTATACACATCTGACGCTGCCGACGAATAGAGAGGTGTAGATCTCGGTGGTCGCCGTATCAT
>CAXEFH010000240.1:0-5751 GCA_963989605.1 uncultured Roseibacillus sp.
GGAGTGCAAGGGGTGGGTCATTGCGATGCTGTTAGGCTTCGCAGGTCTCATTTTTTTAGGCGCGTTAGGGGACGGTGCCTCTTATCTTTTTTACTTAGCCGCCATAGTTATCTTACCAATATGGCCAATCTTGCTCATAGGGGGTATCGTATCCGGTGGGGTATCTCTCGGACGGATAAAGAGGCGGGAGATTGGAGACCAACCGCCAAAAGAAGATGCTACGCCTGCTTCCGAAGATGAACCGGAAGCACGCGGAGCAATGAGCGAAGAGGAGCCACCAGAGCCACCTTCCCCTTCTCACCAGCCTGATGGGAAAGAGTTGTTGACCAAGGGGTGTTTTCTCGGCGCGATCGGTTTGATCTGTTCGGCGCCCTTTCTGTTCTGGCATGCTGCTGTGGGAGCCTACGGATCCGCAGGAAAAGGGGATAACGCGGAAAACCTCTTCTTTCTGCCATGGGCCCTTCCCCTGTTAGGTCTGATGTGGCTGTTAGGGTGGCTCTTTAAGTACAGGCCCCCAAAAAAAGATGCTACATCTGTTGCCTCTCCACCGGTTCCACGAACGCAATCCGAGGAATCCAGCAATCAAGAGGCGGAACCATCACAGCCCCCTTCCGTTCCCCAGAAGCCCGATAAGGAAAATGGGTGTTGTCTCGTATTGATTGCTCTGGGCCTCGTGTTTGGCTTAATCTACTTAACCGGCTTCTATTTTGTTCTTAAAGGAAAAGGATGAACTCCTCAGGAGTAGTGGCAGCCACAAGCCCCGGTGCTCGCCGAATTTACCTCGCGGGTGAAAGGAAGGGGCCATGAAGAAGCTTATTACCCTTCTTGTCGCCACCCTTAGTCACGTAACGCTCCACGCGCAAGGTGTCTGGATTTAGGAGAATATAGATCCCGATATGGGGCTGCGGACTGGAAGGATTGAGGTGAATGGCGCTGCCTACACGATTGGCCCTGGGATCCTCCTGAGGTTTCAGGGCCGTGCGGTCGGCTGTTCACATGCGAGACCTAATCAACCTTTTCTAGCGGCAAGAAAGGCCTCGATAAAAGCAGCTTCGATGGCGGCGTGCTCAGTCGAGAGCGAGGGCAATCCCCGTCGGCGAGACAGCATGAGCCTTTCCCTCAGGTCCGGGTCATCAGCCGACCTCGGCCGGGAACGTTCTGCCTGTCGAATGAAAAGTGCCTGTTCATTTTTGGAACCGATTCGCAAATGTTGATAAGCCCCTAGTCCTTCGAAGGTCAGCGACAAGTAGGTGCCGTAGGAATCCTCTTCTCGAGGATCGGGGTTGTAATCGTCGGTCGCCCTAATTTCGAATTCAAACCCACTGATCACGTCGAGCTGCCCGACCCGAGCCAGGGGTGAGCCGTCGACTTCGTTGATCAAAGCGCCTGGGAACCTCGTCGTACAAATCTCGATAAAGGTCACTAAACGGCGCAGCCCCTCCCCTTTTTCATCGTTGGGAACGCCCCCCTCACTCAACTCAGCGACGGGGCCCACGCGACTGGCGTATGTCGCACGGTATACCTCGTAAATCGTGTCCACTGTCTGCATGACCCCCACCGTAGCGCACCCTCATTCCAAATCGATTGCGTATCTTATTCGCCATCATTTAATGCGCAATGCGCTCAAAATGAGCGAAGAGAAGACTCCAGAGCCGCCTTCTCCTCCCCGGAAGCCACAAGTCCCGTGCTTGCTCAATACGGGGAAGAAGTGTTACGAATAGGGAACCGTGAAGAAAGAAACAGGAGACGCATCCGTTGAGGCACAACTCAATCCTGGACAGTTCCCCCGCATTCACCAACTAGCGAGGATCAGCTTCTTCATGGGGATCGGCGTAATAGTTGGAGGAATTTATATCACTTTCGCGGCGGACCATGATGAGATTACACTCGGGTTTCTCCTGGCTCTTGTTCTGGCTTCCGCATTCGGGGCCTTCTGTGGGCATTTTTCCTGTAGACAGATCAGGGCGCGGAGACCTCATCAGAAAGGCACAGCCATTGCCGTAATCGGTTTTAGTGGATGCTATGTCTGCCTCGGGTGGAGCCTTTTCATTTTTTGGGTGCTCATGCAGGGAACGGTCTAGTGAGTGCAGTGTTTCTGCAACGCGTGCAGAACTGCCTAGAATCACTAACCTCACACCGCTCCCGGCAGCAGCAAGGCCCCTTGGCCAGCCATCGAGAAACTCTTGGGACTCCGTAAATCAAGCAGACGACTCATCCTTGACAGGGAAAAAATCAGGGATAATTCTCAATTAGTGAAAATGCTCCGGGCTTTAATCACCATCCCACTGCTTTTGGCGCTCTCTAGCTGCGGGGAGTCTCACGATGGGGCCTCCCCCCCAAAAAAAGCAGCGACATGAACTGGGACATGAAAGAGTAATCGAGGCAAGGTCTTGCCCGACGATCCCAAAGAAAAGCCAGGCGACGAAAAGTAACGCCTGGACGAGTCAAGCAGGTGCTCTACGTTCAAGGTGCTAGAGCAAGTTGAAGCTCATTAAGTTACCACGTTGGGCACAGGCAAAGCTCCGAACAACTTCCCCGGGCAGGACCACCCCGGAATTTGATCGCGATAGCCATTGATTTCAAGAACCGAGGAGGTAACGTCGTCCGATAGAAGTTATGAAACTCGTTTACCTAATTGTCTGCGGACTGACGCTGTCTCTGATGTCCGCCTTTGCTGGCCCTGTAAATAAGACCTGCCCTGTGAAAGGGAAAGCCGCTGATGGCAGCACCGCCGTTGAGGTCAAGGTTGGTTTCTGCTGCGGTCGCTGTGTGTCAAAGTTTGAAAAGGACCCTGCCGCAGTTCTTGCTAAGGTAGCCGAGGCCGCTGAAGGCAAGTGCCCTTTCAGCGGACGCGATAATGACCCGGACGCTACTTCGACAATTTCCGTGGCTGTGTGCTGCGGAGGCTGCAAGGGCAAGGTGGCAAATGACCCAAAGAAGTTTCTCGCGAAGATCGCAAACAACGAGAAGAGCTTCTGATTGAAAAAAAACATACTCTTTGAACTCCTCGACCGGTGAGGTCGGGGAGTTTTTTTTGAACAGTGAACGGCGCCTCATCGACAGGCAACAATGGCTTGCGAAGCAACATTGTCTTCTTGAGGGCGATCCCACACCCCCCTGTCTACTCCTCAGAGATCCTGAAAAACCTCCGCGCTCCCTCAATCGAGATGTCCCGCGAAACTACCGCTCCACTCCCAGTTATTCCCGTTTCGAGCACCAGCCAATTTTCCAGATCGACGGAATGCTCGATACGGTAGGTATAGCCTGACCGCGAGGCAAAAGCCACCGACATCATGCCCTCCGAGGCCATGAACACAGGCGCTGAAGAAGGCCGAACTGTAGCGTTAAGGGGGTTGAACCCGAGGTTAACTTCGTCACCGTCATTCCATCCATCGCCATCGCTATCCGGATTGGAGGGGTCCGTTCCTGCAGTATTTTCGGCAGCGAGAGACAGCCCGTCATTATCCACGTCGGAGTTAGGGTCTGCCGGCCCGTTTGCCTCAACGGTGATCACGAACCAGAGCGGGCCATTGAGGTTCTGCCCTTCCGCGGTCGCTGTCGGTTCACTTGCAGCATCAAATGGCCCAGACCTCAGGTTCAGCGTGATCGCAGCATCAATTCCTGAGGGCGCAACCACACCAAAATCTTGTTGGTTGAAGACAGTATTATAAGAACCGGATGCCACAAAATACCTCCCTGGCGCCAGTTCTTCTGTAAGAAGACTAGCCCGTCCAAGCACACTATCATCATTTGTCGCCACTAGTTCGCCGGAGGCGTCATAAAGACCGATTTCCGTATCCTCGACCGCCGATCCGCCCGTATCCAGACTGATAACGCCCTCGGGGATTGGAGCGAGGGTTATCGCCGTGGCGGGAGTATCTCCCACCGGCCCTGGAGCAGGTTCGGTCACTTCGAGGGAAAACCAGACAGCACCTGTCGCAACTTCGCCACTCGCAGTTGCTACGACCTCGGTCGAGGGGTCAAACTTACCGCGACGGACATTGACGGTCACTGATGGCTGGTTAGCTGGTGCTGCGGCCTCAAAACTGTTCCCAAAGCTCGCATTCCATGCTCCCGCAGCAATAAAGTAGATCCCTGCCGAAAGCTCTCCAGAGAGAACACTTTGCAGGTCAAGGACGCTGTCATCATTAGAATCCAGTAGCTCGCCTGCGCTATTAAAGGCACCCAGCTCGGTATCTCCTATGACCGACCCCGAAGTATCAATGCTGAGCAATCCTCCTGAGACTGTTCCCAGAGGGATTGCTCGTTCAGGAGTTTCTCCTACCCGCTCAGGAACTTCTTCAGTGACTTCAACCACGAACCAGACCGCCCCCGAGGACACTGCCCCCGTCGCGGTAGCTAAAGGATCAGCATCGGGATTGAATGCCCCGGCCCCCGCGTTGATCGTGATTGAAGCAGTGATTCCAGAGGGGGCCACCGCATCAAAATCACTTGGGCCGAACGTTGTGTTATAGGACCCAGCTGCAAGAAAATACCTTCCGGGGGTGAGCTCACCGGAGAGAAGGCTCCTCCGGCCTAGGACGCTGTCGTCATTGTCCCCCAAACGTGCCCCGGATGAGTCGTAAAGCCCTAACTCCGTATCCTCTACAACAGAATTCCGTGTGTCGAAACTGTATTGGCCCGCCACGATTGATCCCAGAGAAATCGCATCCTGGGGCGACGAACCAATCACCGGAGGAGAAGGAGGGTCCACCGGATCAGTACCATCAGGATCCCTCACGAAAATACCGTCGAGCTCGGAGAGCCCGCTTCCGTCTGGATCCAACCAATCACGTAGCCTTGAACCTGAGGATCCTCCCCCCTCCCAGCTACGCGACAACTTACCATACCAATCGGACCGATTATTACCACAGGCCGCATATCCTCCATGAAGCTGCCCCACGACCCTCCCGTTCTGATCAAACAACGGTGATCCAGAGGAACCACCCTCCGTCGAACCGAGCTCCCATCCAATAACCCTCCAGTGAGTGGCCCCGGTCTCTTCTTCCGAGCTGAGATAAGTCGTCGTGCGCGGCTCATCAAAGTCAAAACTGATCCGCTTCTCAGAACCCTTCGGAAAGTGGACCCCTACCGAGAGCTCAGGAACACTGATCCGGGACCAGCCTGCAAGAAATACTCCGTGGTCCTCACTGATCGGATCATCCAGCTCGACGAGGGTCATGTCCGAATCAGCAAATGTTGCGCGCAACCTGGCTCCGCTGTTGAAATGATCAACCGGCCCGTTACCGGCGCTTCCATTAAGCGAAGTCCCTCGGGTCCGGCAGTCGCTGTTCTGATGATTCCAATAGACGACCACACTCGCGGCATTAGACGGACGGATCCCACAGTGGTCCGCAGTAAGAAACAGAGGCCGCCTGTCGTTTCGAGAATTGTTAATCGCAGATCCAGAGCAAAAATACAGGCCGCTGCGAATATATACCCCGGCGGCCTTGATCTGATCACGATATTGATCGATCACAACACCAGCCCCAGACTCCTCTGCGGAACAGACCACATCGATATGACAGTCTCCAGAGGGAGCTGCTCCCCCTAACTTCTCTGCTCCTGCTGCCAGACTCAAGGAGCGAAAGCCACGGTTGATTCCGCTCAAGCGAAGATCTACCTGTTCGCGTTCTTCCTCCGCCACGTCAAGAACGAGTTCAAGTTGGTCCCCGGCAACCAGTGGGGTCCAGAGTTCTCCATGGTCCTCGTTATCCTCTGCTGTGAATGGCCTGACCATCAATTCACCAT
>CAXEFH010000241.1:0-5636 GCA_963989605.1 uncultured Roseibacillus sp.
GCCTCGAGGATTTCCCACTTTGATGAATCGATCATGAAGGGAACCCGGGCGACCTCCGGTTCGCCCTGAAGGAGGTGAAGGAAGCGCGTCATCATGGCTACGCCGTCGATCAGGCCTTCATCAAAGCAGATATCGATAACGTTGGCTCCGTTGCTGACCTGCTGGCGCGCGACTTCCACTGCTTCCTCCAGACGGTCATCCTTGATCAGCTTTCGAAAGCGCGGGGACCCCGCTACGTTAGTCCGCTCACCGATGATCAGAAAGTTCGATCCCGGGCCGTGCACGTAGGCGTCGGTGCCACTGAGGCAGAGAGGTAAGGATTCGGTCGTCATTGCCCGGAAAGATCACCATTTTCAACTCGGGAGGCGCGAGGTGGATGTGCTTTCACCGATTCAGCGATGGCGGCTATATGACTGGGAGTATTGCCGCAGCATCCTCCGGCGATATTCAGAAGGCCGGACTCCGCAAATTCTCCCATATAGGAAGCCATGTCTGCGGGACCAAGGTCGAATCCAGTGGGGGCAAGAGGGTTCGGTAAACCGGCGTTCGGGTAACATGAGGTGAAACAGTCAACCGACGCTGCCAGTTCTGCTACGAATGGACGCAGGACATCTGGTCCCTCACAGCAATTCAGCCCGACGGCGAGCGGTTTGATGTGACGAATTGCTATCCAGAAGGCCTCGATCTTTTGCGCCGAGATCAAGGTTGCACCACCACTTCCGACTGCTGCAGAGATAATTACCGGGAGGGTAGATCCGTATTCCTCGAAGAGTTGCTGGATCGCCACGACAGCGGCTTTTGCGTTGAGGGAGTCGAAGACTGTCTCCACAAGAAGAAGATCACATCCACCCTCCACCAGCGCTCTGGCCTGATGGAGGTAGCTTTCCCTGACCTGATCGAAGGTGACAGGTCGAAATGAGGGGTCGTCATGGTCCGGGGCATTACTCAGGGACAGGGTGAGAGGTCCGATTGCGCCTGCGACGTAGCGGGAGATTCCAGTTTCTTCTGCAACCCGGTCCGCCTGTTCCCGTGCGAGCTTTGCGCTACTCAGATTGAGGTCTTCAACGAGATTACGCAGGAAGTCATCCTCGAGGATTTTCTGGAAGAATTCGGGATCCTTGCGGCCGCCCTGCTCGCGCGGGTCCTCAATAAAAAACTCGGCTTGGGAAAGGGTGGTGGCCGAAAAGGTGTTGGTTTCGATAATGTCGGACCCTGCCTCGAGAAACCTTCGGTGGATGTCTTTGATGGTGCCCGATTGAGTGAGAGTGAGGATATCACCATTGTTTAAAAGATCCTTGGGAGCGTCTGCGAACCGGTGTCCCCGGGCTTCTTGCTCGGTGACCTTGTATTCCCTGATGGTCGTTCCCATCGCGCCGTCAAGAAGCGCAACTCGAGAATGGAAGAGGTTATGGAGGTCTACGGTGAGGTCCGGTCTCATCCCAACTTCATCATAGAACCGGGGAGTGGATTTGCAAGATACAAATCAACGAATCTCGATATGTTGATGCGTATTTTGAGCCAGCAGGGCAGACATACCCGATGGTGAGGATACCTACTTGTCTGAAGCGGGCTTATTTTGTTGGGACGGCACGAACGGGCCCGACCGAGATCCCGCCATCGACGAGGATGGTCTGCCCGGTGACATAAGCACTGGCGTCGGACGACAACCAGACGACAGTTCCGTCGAGATCCCCCGGTGCGCCGGGACGATTGAGGGGGATTCGCTCGCGTAGATAATCGACCCAACCCTCGTCTTCGTACATAACCCTGTTTTGCTCTGTCCGGAACCAGCCGGGAGCGAGGCAGTTGACAGTGATACCGTCGGCGCCCCAGTCGTGGGCTAGGCTCATGGTAAGCTGCTTAACCCCACCGCGGCTCGCCCCGTATGGCGCCAAGCCCGCATAACCGGCAACGCAGGTGACTGAACCCATATTGATAATACGACCATATTTGCGAGGAATCATCATAGCAGCGTGGGCCTGTGCCAGAAAAAAGAGTCCCCGGAGGTTGGTCTCCAAGACGAGGTTCCAGTCATCCCAGGTAACCTCCAAGGCTGGCTTGCGGACATTACACCCTGCATTGTTAACGAGGACATCGATTTTACCGGCCCGCTCCCATGCCAGTGCCGTGGCTTCCCTGATGCTCTCTTCCTTTCGAACGTCGAGGGACACTGCCCAAGCCTGACGTCCCATAGACTGGATTTCAGCCTGAGTCTGGAGTAACGGACCTTCCCCGCTTCTGCTTGAGATCACGACATCAGCGCCAGCGCGAGCAAGGGCAAGGGCGAAGCCCTTGCCGAGTCCTCGGCTGGCTCCGCTAACGAAAGCGGTCTTTCCGGAAAGATCAAAAAGAGAAGCGGTCATAGTGACGTGAAAGGCTTTGAATTGAGAATCGAGCAGACTGTTACGGGCGCAGGATTACTTTGAGGAGAGATTCTTTGCCAGCTTCGAGGCGCGCAAACCATGAAGCTCCCTCGGCGAGTGGAACAACGCAGGAAGTGAGCGAGCGGACGTCTATGTCTCCTGACGCGATCGCAGCGATGGCATCTGGATATTCGCCGTTGATGGCGCAGGAGCCGAAGATATCCAGTTCGCGCGTCACTGCGGCCTGCAGTGGAAATTGAACACTGGGTGCAAGGTTGCCGACGAGGCACACTCTTCCTCCCTTGCGCGCCGTCTCCACGGCCAGTTCGACCGTGGGACTGATTCCAACGACCTCCATGACCACATCGGGACCCTCGTCTCCGGTCAGGGAGCGCAGGACCGCAGGAAGATCCTCGTAGTCGGGTCGAAAGGCCGAGGTTGCTCCCAGTTGCTGAGCGAGTTCGAGCCTTTCCTCAGCGAGGTCAATCGCGATGATGTTGCTGCAGCCGGCTCTTCGTAGAGATTGTATCACGAGGAGTCCAATCAGTCCCGCTCCGATGACCACGGCGCTCTCTCCTTCCGTGATCCCCACCCGGTTCACAGCATGGAGCGCCACGGAAACCGGTTCGGCGAAAGCGGCCTCTTCAAAGGACAAGTCATCGGGAATACGGTGGCAGACCCTGGAGGGTACCACCACGTAGTCGGCGAATGCTCCCTGCCGCGAAAAGTCAGGAGTCGAGACGCCGAGAACCTCCCGGTTCTCGCAGAGATTGACACGGCCAGCCCGACAGTAGCTGCATTCACCGCAGTAGATCGTGCTGTCAAAGGTGAGTCGGTCGCCCTTGGTCCACCCAGTGACGTTCAAGCCGCAGCGTTCAATAACGCCAGCGGCCTCGTGGCCCATGACGAGGGGGGGAATACGTCGCCCGCTGCTTCCGTCCATCCCGTGGATATCGCTCCCGCAGATTCCGCAGGCTCGGACGGCGACGAGGAGATCATCCGGTCCCGGTTCGGGAATGGGTTTTTCGACCACGTCGAAGGTGGAGGTGGAGATCAGTTCGAGGGCTCTCATTGCGTTAGTTGCAGCCTTATTTGCCCCGGAAGTCGTAGCAGATAATGCGGGGCGGGGCGCGGGTGAGCAAGTCGTGTTCGTTCTGGGAAACGTAAAGCAGCCCCCTGTGAAGGGTAGGGAGAGTCCAGCTGGAGCGGGCGGCAAAGAGACGAGCTTTCTGGATGATTTCCGCACCATTCGGACTTATTTTCAGTTCCGCAAGAACACCGTCCTCGCCGAGGCAGAAGATCCGTCCATCGGCCTGGAGCAGACTCCCTCTGAACAGGCCATTGATTCGACCATCCTCCCGCCACTGCATATCTTCTTCCCAGAGGATCTTGCCGGTCCCTGCATCGGCACACTTAAACTGGGTGTCCGGGATGTTGCGGCCGGCAAATCCGTAGAGGTGGCCGTCGATCTGGAGGGGCATCATCCAGTGCATGCCGAACCAGCGCTCCTTCCATACCACTCTGGACCTGAGGTTCCTGCCGTATTCAAGAACCACGCCGCCAAGTCCGTAACAGTCTCCGAGGTAGATCCGGTTGTTGCCGAGGATGAGGGGCGAGGAAGCAAGGACCGATTCGTATTTGTCGGCCCTCCAGGGGAAGCGGTCATGAACCTTCCCTGACTTGACATCGATAACGAGTAGTCCGCCATGGGGGGGGCGGCTTTCTCCGGCGGCAGCCACCACCGCGCATTCAACCCCTTGAAGGGTTGTGATGGTAGGAGATGCATAGCTGGCGCCCCACTGGTCCTTCACCTCCCAGAGGGTAGATCCATCCTTGGTCGAGAAGGCGGCCACGCAGACACCCCCCGCTGCGCCGGCACCGCGTCCTCCCACGTTCAGGATGATTCGGTCGTTCCAGACCGGGCTGGGGCTTGGCCCATATCCAAAGAAGTAGGTTGGGATCGCGTAGTCTTTCTGCAAGTCCCGCTTCCACTGGATAGCGCCGGTCTTGAGGTCCAGACAGTGAAATATTCCCGTGACACCGGTGACATACACCCGGCCTTCGTGGAGGACAGGGCTGGACCGAGGTCCGGGGCTGAAGCCGTAGCGGTCAGAGTAGGAGACGGGATATTTTACCCTCCAATGGCGCTTGCCAGTAGCCGGATCGAGGCAGTCAATAGCCTCTTCACCTTCTCCGGTAAGGGTGCTGTGGTTGAGTCGATGAAAGTAAACCATTCTACCCTCAGCGAACAGAGGGCTTGAGTATCCCTCGCCCGTTTCCAGTTCCCACACTTTACTGGGCCCTCCTTCAGGCCATTTTCCGAGGAGTTTGGTTTCTTCTGAGGTCGCGTTGTCACGGACTCCGAGGAAGCGGGGCCAGTCCTCGACAATGGCGCCGGGAGGTAGGGCTTTCGGGTCGGTATGATAGGTTAATTTAAGATCCTGACCGGCGCCGGTCCCGGCTATCGCGAGGAGCAGGAGAGAGGTGGTCAGGGTAGTATGATTCATGGGTTTTTGCTGCGGGGAAGATTTCCATGGGGGAACTGCAAGGTCCAGAATCAATGGGGGAGATAAGGAAACTGGCGCTTTAAGGTGAGGATTCTCTTGATTTTCCGGCGGTGCGACCCTAAGCCTCCCGCCCATTGCGAAGGGAATCTTCACATGCTCGGGTGGCGGAATTGGTAGACGCGCTAGATTAAGGATCTAGTGGGGTAAGACCCGTGGGGGTTCGAGTCCCCCCTCGAGCACCACTCTTTTCATAGGGTGGATGAGGTAGCGCTCTGTTAGCCTGTGCGGTTGGTTTTGGTAGGCGGTGGCATTACAATTGTATTAGAAAATTAGGAGACCTGACGTCCATTTTTGATGCATGACAACACGGGGTGACGCTCACGCAACCAGTGGAAGGAGAAAGATTCTGCAGGATCGGTAAACATTCGGGTTTGCCCACGGATTCAGTCGACGCTCTAGGCTGAGATGCTCGTAATCAAATGGTGTCGGGTTGTTGTCTTCGCTCGATGACGCAAAAATTAAGGGTTGCTGCTTTTCGTTTGGATCGGCTAAGTTCCCCGACTGATGAAACCCTTTTCCACTCTACTAATTTTGGTGGCTCTTCTCGTTGTCGGCTGTGGGGAGAAAGAGCAAGAGGATTCTAGTTCCAAGATTCCAGCGAAGTCAGATGCAAGACCAGTGGTTGACCCTGAGCCCGCGGTTGACCCTGAGCCCGCGGTTGACCCTGAGCCCGCGGTTGACCCTGAGCCCGCAGTTGATCCCGAGC
>CAXEFH010000242.1:0-5607 GCA_963989605.1 uncultured Roseibacillus sp.
TTTTTTAATGATACGGCGACCACCGAGATCTACTCCTCTCTATTCGTCGGCAGCGTCAGATGTGTATAAGAGACAGGCGATATAGAGAAACTGACGATCTGAATCCGGGCGATCCCAGCCTGACCACAGGGCGTAGAGCTCGCCCTTGTGTGTCAGGGGCGTCATGTCGATGGCCCAAAGATTTTCGGAAGTGCGATCACCCGTTTGCAACGGCCCATGAAGGTCATATTTACCCAAGGGGTCCTCGTTTCTTGAGCGGAGGACATAGGTAAGATGGTTCCGGTTTTTTCCATCGGAAGCAGCGAAATAGATGTGCCAGCGGCCGTCGAGCAGGTGCAGTTCAGGGGCCCAGACTTGCCTCGAAAAGGGTCCCTCATCAGGAGCCTGCCAGACGAGATGCCTTTCTCCGAGTCTGGTCAGGTTGTTCGAGGTATGAATCGTGATTGCACGATCTCCTTCGGAAAAGCACCAAAGGTAGCGCTTTTCCTTGGTATCGCGGATGACCCAGGGGTCCTGTCCGACGCCAATGGGGTTAACGAAGTGGGTGCCCGGAAGAGCTCCAGTTTTACTGTAGGAGGGGTCAGAGCCGTCCTTGGGCATACCGGCATTCCAATCCCGTACCCTTTTATCGAGGTGCTTTACGATCCCGGGTTTTTCAGCGGCAAGGTTGCGGGACTCACCCGGATCCCGTGGCAGGTCGAAAAGCTGAGGATCCGACCCATCAAGATTGACGAGGTATTTCCACGATCCCTCCCGGACGGCCAGGTCTGGATTGTCTTCTTTGAATCCATGGCTGAACCCCGGGCGATCTGGGGGGCGTCGCCAGAAGAGGGGAGCCTTCCGTGAGGCTTTGGACTTTCCAATAATTGTCTGCGAGAGGTCTTCCCCATCCAGTGTTGTGGATGGAATGGTAGAGGTCAGGGCGTAGAGAGAACGGTTAAGGTCAATGGCGGAGAAGACGGAGGTGGTATTGGCTGTGCCGATGGATTCTTTCGGCATCAAGCCAGGGGCCCAGACAATCAGGGGCGACCGGATGCCTCCCTCATACATCCAGGTTTTGGCGCCCCGGAACGGTTTCGAGGTGCCGGCTCCGGGTTCGTGTCCATTGTCCGAGCAGACAGTGATGATGGTGTTGTCACGGAGTTTGGGATCCTTCCGAATTCGGTCGAAAAGGCGCGCCAGTTGTTCGTCCATGGAGTCGAGGACTCCCTGATAGAGGGCTTTCTTACTCCCTCCCCATTTGTCCAGCGGGGGCCAGAAGGGGCCGTGGACATCATCAGGCCATAGATTGATGAAAAAGGGTTTGTTGCTGGTCTGAGCCTGGTCGATGAACCCCAGCGCCTTGTCCACAAAGCCCGTGGTGATCTGTGAGCGTTGCATCCACTGGAAGCCTTTCCCGAGCCGTTCGGCGTCCGCCCAGATGCGCCCCTGGATGGGTGCTCCACCGGCAGGGTCAGGTTTTTCGGTGAGGGGAAGGAGCTTGGGGCCCATGCCCTCAAAGTTGGTCAGGCTCTCGTCGAAGCCATATTCTGAAATAGCCGGGGCATCTGCGACATCCCGTTGCCCTCCCATATGCCACTTGCCGAAGTGGCCCGTGGCGTAGCCCGACTTCTGCAACTCCCGGGCAAGTATCGGAGCCTTGAGATCGAGCCATTGGGCCATCCCGCGGCGCTTGTTATCCCGTCGATTATTAAGATAGGAGGTGATTCGCCAGCGATGGGGATATTGCCCCGTGGAGAGGGCGACCCTTGAGGGAGAGCAGATTGGTGAATTCACGTAGAAGTTGGTGAATTTGATGCCCTCTGATGCGAGCTGGTCCACATGCTGAGTCTTCACGCTCCCGCCAAAACAGGAGAAGTCCGAGTATCCCATGTCATCGATGAAGACCACGACGACGTTGGGTCTGGTGGTGGCGTGCCCTTGAGAGAGGGCCACCGTCAGAGTGAAAAGAGTTGTCAGAAGGAGTTTCACTCGATCGCTCAGAAAGGAGGTTGATGTTTCCGGCTTGTGCTACGGGCGGAGGGTGTCCCTAAGGCTTTTCTGCGGCGCCGCAGTAGCACGCTGCCGGGGGAATGACGTCTGCGCTGGTCCAAGCGAGACGAAAGGCTTTGTCCGCGTGGCTGGCCTCGGCAGAGCGACCCTGCCCGTTCAGGGCGTCTCGTAGACCAAGCAAGGCCCAGCCATTGGCAGGGTAGATCTCAAGATCCCGGAGGAACACTTTTTCGGCCTTCTTGTGTTTTCCATCCAGCACGAGCAATGCGCCATAAGCATGCCGTGCAGGCATCATCCATGGAACGGGCTCGGCGTAGACCAGCGTCTCTTCGATTTCCACGGCCTTTTTCAGTTCCTCCAAGCCCCGGGCTCTCTGTCCGGACTTGAAAGCGGCCTCTCCCCGAAGGACATGCTGTGCGATTTTCATGACCTCCTTGGCTGGTTGGTTGCCAAGGTTGCGCTGCGCGTCATTGAGCTCCGCCACGGCGCTGTCCAGGGCTGTGCTTTCGAGCAGGGCTTCGTCATGCCTTCCCGTGTTCGCATAGGCGACACCGCGTGCGTAGTGGCGCATGGCCTTTCCCACAAGAGCCCATTCCGGCGGGATCGGTTCTTCCAGGATATCCTGCCACATTCCGAAACGGACCATGACGTGCCATTTGCTCGCAGCCACCCCATCGCTGAACGAGGCCAGCGCTTCCATGAGTGGTGCGGGGACTTCGGTCATGATCGCACGGGACGCGGAGAGCGCTTCGCGCTTTCGCCCCTGCATGGTTGCTGCCCACGCGAGGAAGTGCCTGTTGTGTGCCATATAGACACGGTATTCCCCGGCATTGGGATCTCCTTCGAACCAGGCATCGTCCAGTGCGGCAGCCCGACGATTACAGTTGGCGGCATCATCGTAGCGGCCCGTCTGCATCCAGATGTGAGAAGGCATGTGCACCAAGTGTCCGGAGGCGGGGACGAGAGTAACGAGGCGGTCGGCAGCTGGTTCGGCAAGTTGGGGCCATGGTGACGCCTCCATGGTGTGGATATAGAGGTGATTGGCGGCAGGGTGGTTCGGGTGATGGAGCATGACCCGCTCGAGAATCGCGCGGAACTCGGGAGTTCTTCCCACTGGCTCTCCCTTGAGAGTCCAGTAGTTCCATGGCTGCATGCAGATCATTGCCTCAGCGGTCCAGACCTGCACATCCGGGTCCAGCGGGAAGCGTGAGAGGACCTTCTCCATAGCAGCGAGGTAGGCCGTATTCTGGGCGGTGAGGTCTTCGGGTAACGGCAGATTGTAACGGCTCACTAGGGCCTCAATAAGAGCGCGGTTGGCCCCTTCTTCCCTGTTCTTGAGTTCAAAAGCCCGTCGGGAAGCGGCGTAGGACCACTCGTCCTTCGGCTTGTCGATACCGGGGTTGTTCTGGTTGGGCCCACCCGCGTATCCGATACCCCACCATGCCATCGCGAAGTCAGGGTCGATGCGGGTTGCCTCGCGGAAGGAGGCGATGGCGCCGTCGAAGTTGTAACCTAGCATCAGAGCCATACCCTGATCGAACCACTTCCGGGCTTCTACGGATTCGGTGGCAACCTCGCGCCGGTAGTCTCCCAGGCGATCCAGAATCATGGGCGGGGTGGGGTCGGGCAGCGGGGGATGAGTCGCTGACCATGCGGAGAGGCTCACCGCAACGACGGAGAGGGGAAGGGTAATTAATCGAGTATTCACCTATTGAGCGATGATTGGAAGGAATCGGCCGCTGCGTCAAGCCACGGCTCCGTAATGATAGGAGCAGGGCATGCTGGAAGGGCCGCAGGCACCGGGCTGGGTGAAACCAGCAAGGAGGACGGATGGAGGCAGATTCGCCCAGGATTGCATCGCTAGGCCTAGCTCACTTGGCATCAAAGCGCAGCGCGAAGGACCCGTCCTTTCCAGTGAGAACGAGGCGATTACCGGTTACGGCCCAGCTGGAAACGTCCTTGAGTTGCTGCAGATAGGCGCGCTCCTGGGCCATCGCTTTCGGGGGACCTCCCCGTCGGGTGCTCGCCATGGGGCCAAATGTGATCTGGTTAACTTCCCCGAGCTCTGCCTTGCCAAAATAGCGATTGACCCCGGCGGAGCCGCTGGCACGGCCGTCGGCGCCGATCGTAAGCGTAATCGTGGTCCCGGCGACAAGGGCAGTATCGGAGGTCGCCTTTTTCCCTCTCTCCTCGAATCCATCCAGCGACCATTCTGTCCCGGTCAGGGGTTTTGCCTTCACTGGCGCACGGACCAGGAATCTCAGCTCCAGTTCAGGGGTCCCATTCGAGAGAATCAGGGCCTTGCCCTTAACTCGCCAGTGGGTAACACCACTGAAGAGCTGCGTAAACACCTCCTCGGCTTTCATGGCAGCGGGGTCGCCGGCCATTTCCGTCATGGCGCCACCCTTGAGAATCAATCGGCCATCACGTTTGGCAGAATACTTCCCGGTCATTCCGTTGACTCCGCCACTCATGGAGAATTTTCCATCCTTGAACGCTATCCCCGGAGGCTTGGGAACGGCAGTCAGGACCTCAGGATCAGCCGTCCACGATTGAAGTGTCCAGCCTTGCGGGATGCTGAGCTGGGGTGGGTCCTGAGCGACGGGTGCGGCGCCAGAGCAGGCGAAGAACAGGAAAAGGAGGGCTAAACAATAACGAATCTTGGCTTTCATAGCTGTAAAGACACCAGAGTTGGGAAGTTCTTGGTGAATTATAGCAGTTGAAGCCTTTCAACGGCAGGACAAACAGATAGCTAGAGCCAGTAGTTCTACAATTGTAATCGCAATGGGATTTCACGTTATGCCTCTTTGGGTATTCCCTCGTAGGATGCCCTTTTACCAGCTCGTAAAGTCACCCGAAGGAGCAGGAGTAATATTGAGCAATATGGTTTCCTTCTCAGTGTCTCGATTGTAAGTTCTTGGACCCCTTGAACGTCGTGCGTGCTGCTTTCTCCCTGCTTGTGCTCTTTCTTGTTTCGGATTGTCCGGGCCGCACGTGGACCAGTAAGGAGGGAGTGACCTTTGAAGGGGAGCTGGTGGAAGCGACAGTTCAAACGGTGACGCTGAGTTCTCCCAAACTGGCGAAACCCCTCAAGGTTCCCATTTCGGAGCTTGCGACTCCGGATCAGATCTTTGTCCGGGCGTGGCATGCGGATCAGGTCCGCGAAAAGCAAGCGGTGGCTCGCATGCACCCTGACCAGAGGCGTCAGTACGAACTTCTGAAGGCCACCCGCGAAATTGCGGAAAACTTTGAAGGGAAGTGGCCGGGGATTGTCTCTGCCCCTGGTTCTCTGGAAGTCAGGGACCTGAGTGAGGAAGAAGAGGCGGAGCAGTACGTCTATCATAGCCCCCATTATGAATTCGTCTGTGATGTGCCGCTCAAACGAAGCCTTGTGAAACGTCTTGCGGTTCTCTTCGAAGCGTCACGTGAGTATTGCCGGCAGTTGCCTATCTCGAGCAAGAAGGCTCACGTAGCAGGGATCAAGCACCGCAACAGGATCCTTCTCTTCGAGACGAAAGAGGGTTACGCCAAAGCGGGGGGGCCACCTGGGTCCTGTCTCTTATACACATCTGACGCTGCCGACGAATAGAGAGGTGTAGATCTCGGTGGTCGCCG
>CAXEFH010000243.1:0-5601 GCA_963989605.1 uncultured Roseibacillus sp.
AATGATACGGCGACCACCGAGATCTACACCTCTCTATTCGTCGGCAGCGTCAGATGTGTATAAGAGACAGGATGTCACTGCTCCTTATCTTGATATCTCAAGTTTAATGGCAGCTGGGACCCTGTGCTATATCAAAATGAAAGGGAATAACACTTCTAGGTTAAGAATAGGCACTTATCTGAAAAGTGGCTATCGACCCCGCAATGGTCGGGAAACAGACCGGTTTCATCATCACAAAGTTTTCCTCACACGGAGCAAGTCCCAGAGGCAATTACCAGTCCTTGCCTGCCCATCTGCAATGACCCGGGAGGAGAGTGGGGAAATCCCGCCCACAACGTGAAAGAGAAGAGTTCTCGTCGTCACCTTGGAAGGCGTCTCTTCGCCACGCGACCTCAACCACAGCATCATGCCCGCGGTCGCTGATGTGAGAGAAACGAGCAGGTTCGCTAAAAATGACCACTTCCCACTGGAGAGCAGCAACCCTCATCTGCAGAAAAAAGCACCTCGCTCATCGCGCTATGAAGGTCCCAGAAAGGTGCATTGGTCCTTACTGCCACGAGGGGATCCACGGATTGTGTCGGTCCCTCCGCCTGTCCCTCGGATCAGGATCTGGACAGAATTTTGATCGCTTGCAGCCATTTGAGGACCCCGTCCTGCCAAGCGTCCCACATTGGCCCCCTGTAGCCATTCAAACCGTGCCCCCCGGACGGCAGCTCAAGATACTCGGACTCCACTCCCGCCGCCTTCATAGCGTTATGAAAGAGCTGGCTGTTGACAGGGGGGACCGGACGATCATCCTTCGCATGGGCCAAATAGCAGGGCGGTGTCCTGCGAGTGACTTGTTTCTCTGCTGAATAGAGCTCAATTAATTCTGGTGCCGGATCAGACCCTAGCAGGTTTCGGCGCGATCCGCCGTGAGTAGCGGGGCCCATTGTAATTACTGGATAAATGAGCAGGCCGAAATCGGGTCGGGAACTGATCCGTCCGCTCGGAGAGAGTGACTCCGGGTCACCTTCATCAAAAAGGGTGACCGCAGTCGCGGCAAGATGCCCGCCAGCGGAAAACCCCATGACACCAAGCCGTCCGGAATCGCAACCCCAATCCTTGGGTCCGCGCGAGCGCACCATCCTGATCGCTCGCTGTAGATCCAGGAGCGGAACAGAGGATCTTCCCCCCGGAAGGCGATAACGCAGTACCACGCCAATGATTCCGTGTTCGTTGAGCCACCGGGCGATCCCGTGGCCCTCGGGGCCAATAACAACACCTCCGTAGCCTCCGCCCGGGCAGATGATGACCACCGCACCGTTGGGGGTGGATGGCCGGTGGATTGTAATGACCGCGGTATCATTATCGAAGGTCCCATCGCCGTTCGGAGCCCTGCCCCTTGGCCAGAGGTCCACCGACACTGGATCAGGGCCAGGGTTCTTCGGAGCTCCCAGCAGCGGACAAAGGCCAGGCAGCAGGGTTATGCTGAAGACAAAAACTACCAATTTCATGCGCTCTTTGGGTAGCACGCAGACACTCGGAAGCAAGGAAGCACCGTGCCTGCGGCCTTTCGCACTTGGACCTTCCCGTCGAATCCCTGCAGATCACTTCCGTGAAGGCAATTTATACCGGCTTGTGGGACGATCTACTTCATGCGGGTCCTTATTCCGATGGCGGCGAGGTTTGCCTCCGCTCCTCGCGCGAATAAGGAATGGGAGGTCTGAAGAAGCTGTGGGCTGCCTCGCTCCCCACCATCCGCTTCGTGGCCACGCAGCATCTCCTCCTCCCAGTGAAGGAGCGCATTACAAAATGTATATTCTTTTGTAAGCCTATGAAGGTTAAAGGAATGGTATTCTCCAAGACCGATGTGGGAAATGATAACAAAAATGCTGCACAGGAGCATCGGTGAGCTCTGCAACTTCCTCCACAAGGGAAGAAGGGACCTTCGGAAGAGGTCATTCCTAAGAAGGTCCGTATGAGTGAAAGATGGTATATTCAAGGCCATGAGGGGGAGCGCATTGGACCGTATGATGCCGAGCAGATGCAGCGGCATGCGCAGGTTGGAAGTCTGGCCCCTGAAGATCTCGTATGGACGGAGCGGATCGGCACCTGGATTCCTGCGTCCTCAGTCGAGGGGTTATTTCCAGTCGATCAGGAAAGACCAGTAGTCCACCCGGCCGCGCCTCCAGCGCCTGTCGCTCCAACGAAGAATCAAAGGCTTCGAGATCCTGCCTATGACAGCACCGCTCGCGCCCTCAAGCTCGTCCATCTAGGTAGCCTTGGTGGTTTTCTCACCATCATTTCGCTGGGTTTCGTCTCGTGGATCATACCTAAGCTTTCTCCTGAGGCTACTTCGGTCGCTTCCTATCTTTCTCTGACCCTCGCAGGCCTCTCGTATGTTTTTCTTCTCATTAAATTGGTCGGACACTGCATGGGTTTCGGAACGCCCGTAGACGCGACGGCACGGGGGTGCTTCGCGGGAGCACTCGCCTGTCAACTTTTGCCCGTTGTTGCTGCGCTCTTCGGTTCCTCAGCCTTTCTCTTGTTGTCCGACGACGTCCTCGGAGAACATTTCGAACAACTTTCATGGGGCACCATTGTCGGAGCACTGAGCTTCCTTCTGATCGTGAGTATTCTCCAACCAATCACGGATCTTCTTACTCTGATGCTGATGTCATTCTATTTGAAGCGGATTTCCCTCTCTCTTGGGCTCATCCCAACGGACGCCATCGCACTCTTAAGACGACTTCTATGGCTACTTGGAACACTGGCGATCGCGATGATTTGCCTTACTTTCGTTGCGCTTGGAGCTCCCGCTCTCTTTCTGCTCGCTCTTGGACTCTTTCTTGCCTCTGCGTTCCAGTACTTCGGCGCTTTCTTCGCCTATTTAAATCTCCTTTCCGCGACCCGGAGATCTATCATTTTGAAACAAAAAATCTCCCCTCAAGGTTGAGCCTGTCAGGCGAGAACCTCCGCCTTCACCGCGGAATTCGTAGTCCAGAAGGATCTGAAAACGACGTTTCCGGGCAAGTTCGCCACGGTAATGGGGTCACCTTTGCTATTGCGCACCTCGAGAAAATGGACTACCTCAGTCGTGAATATGAACAAGATTGCCAAAGTCATCGTCCTCATCGGAGCTGCCGCCATGGTCAGTTTCTCCTTCAGTTCCTGTGCCACGCCTGCCGCCTCCTGCTGCGGAAGCGACGGTGCCTGCTGCGCCACTGAAAGCGCGAAGTAACAATCGCTTGCCGCGTGGATCCTCGGGACCCCGCGACTCCAAGTTTACAGAACGTATCATCAGCCCCAAACCAGGGCTGGCGATACGTTTTTTTTTGCACTCCGGCTAGCTGACTCCGCCTCGCTCTCACAAGATTTTGTTCGCCGGGGCGAAGGGCCGGGTGGTCTCAATCTCCGACGTTTCTCAAAATCTCAACAGCTGCCATCCTGCCGGTCCTGACCTCTTCCATGTCGAGCGCCTGTCCAATAGGAAGAAAGATAAGGGCATTTAGAAGCTCGACCCATCCCTTTGCCTCCGCCCACGGGAGCTGAGCAGATTCCAGGGCAGTCGAATTGGTGTTATTACGCAGGGAGGCATCCGCTCCTGCGTCCACCAGAAGTTTCACGATCTCTACCTGGCCAAGGAAAGCGGCTGCCATGAGAGCGGTGGAACCGTCCTTATTCTTGCGGTCAAGGTCAGCCTCCTCCTCAATTAGCATTTTTGCGATCTCCGTGCGACCATAGGTCGAGGCGATAGCGACCAGGGTGTTTCCATCCTTGTCCTGACCGTTTACGTCTCCGCCCTTAGCAAGGTAGGCGCGAAAGGACCCCGCATCTCCTCCAGCAATGAAGCCAATTGCTGCCTCAGCGGCTGCCACCCCTAACTGAGGGGATATTCTCCCAGGATCGGTTTTGTCCACTAGCCTTCCTTGGGAAGGAGCCATTACTTTCACGATTCCAGCCTCTTCGACTCTCGTCACGAGGAGAATTTCCTGGCTTCCATCCTCCTGAGTCAAAGTCAACTTGTCGCCGCGGGAGAGCTCGGGGACCGAAGAGTCGAGCAGTATCTCTGTTCCATCATCCGAGATTATGGTGATTGCCAGACCCTCTACCTCATACTTTCCACTTTTATCTGGCTCGTCCGTAGAAACAGCCACGCCATCCAGCATGGATCCGGCTTGATAACTACCATTGCCATAGAATTGAGCAAAAACCTCCTCGTCGCTGCCCTCTTTCTCCATCAGAACAAACACACGCTTATTCCTGATGAACTCCGCAAGACTCGATTTCTCCTCGCCTGTCTCTGGCACCTCAGGAGCCGATTTCGGGGCAATCCTGACTCCGTCACCGCTTCCCACGGGCTTCTTTTTCTCACCGCACCCACAAAGGGCCACCAGCACAATAATCAACGGGGCAGTTTTCATCAAAACTGATCTAACGAATCCCACCTGTTCATTCCAAGGACGAAATTTTGTTCATCCAGTTTGTTAATCCTCTACACATGGCCCCTCGCCGACTGCTGAAGCTCGATTCTAGCCTTGGCACCGCCCCCCCGGAGCTCTACCTACTTGTCCCGACCTACTTTTCTTCATGGGAGAATTCAAATCACCAGAAACCGTGGAAGCCGAAACGATGCTAGCGAAAGCCGTTAGCATCATGAAGGCCGACGGAAACGTCGACGAAAGCGAACTCTCCCTCCTGCGGGATATCGCCTCCAGACTAGGAATCGGGGAAGGGGACATGGATGCGATACTCAATGATCCGAAGTCAGTGAACGACTCCCTTCCTACCGACCCTTTTAAACGCGCGCTCTTTATCGTCTTCATGGCCTCTGCAGTCTGGGCCGATGGAAAGGCGGACGATGCCGAAAAAAAGCTCCTGGTTGGAATCGGTCACTCCCTCGATTACACCACCGAGCAGATCGAAGCTGCGACAACTGCGGTATCCTCAGCACACCAGACGGGCACGGACGGGTTCGATCCTGCCCTTATTGCAGTGCAGATCGCTTCTCACTTTGGATAGAGATTTCCGGGTCGTGGTCGGCACGGCTGCTTGGATAGCTTACGGCGTGGAACTCGGTCCGCAACCTAGTCGCCTCCAGCTAGTTTCACAATCTGCGATCGCGTCAGCGAACCGTTCTCCCTCCTCGCTTCAGGGAGGGCGTATCGCGATTGTTATGGGCGTCATGTAGACGAGCATACACCCCGCAATTAGAATTGATTTTCTCCACGGGATATAGAAAAGCCAATAGAGTAGCGGGGCCATAGGAAGGAAGAAAAGAAGTAAGGCGAGTAGCCAGGGCACCACCTCGAAGGCGGTGAAGAGCCGGCAAGCGATGCACTGTGGCCAGAAGACCAACACCGCCTTGGGGTTGAGGAAGCCGAAATAATAAGCCGACAGGGCAGTAGTGAACTCCCAGTCCGCTTCATGCCTCGCAAAGATGAACATCAACGCAAGGAGAACGATGACGTCAAGGAAGGGGGTAGCGGTCACAAATTCCATCGGCAGCAGACAACGTCTTCACCTGTTTTTTTTCAACTCGTCCCAGATTGTCCTGATTGTCTCCTCCTGCCTCATTCCTCGCGGGGGTTTCATGCTGGCGCTGTAATGCTCAAAGCG
>CAXEFH010000244.1:0-5554 GCA_963989605.1 uncultured Roseibacillus sp.
ATACGACATTTCTGCCTGTCTCGTGGGCTCGGAGATGTGTATAAGAGACAGCCGCCTACCGTGGTCATTCCGGGGAAGTAGGGAGATGCTTTCCATCAGGCCCGGGATCGCGGATTTGTGGTCCCGGGCTTGATTTTTGCCTTGAGAAGAAGGGAGCCTCCCCCGAGTGTTCCGCCCTGCGCAGCCGATCGATAGTTACTATGAAAAAACTCATCCAGATTTTTGCCCTCGCCGGAGCAGCCGCTACTGTTCTTGCCCTGACCTCCTGTGGGTGCACCTCGGGCGAAGCTTCCGCTCCACCTCTGAGGAAGCTTCCAGACTTCAACGAACTTCCCACCATTGATTACGCTGACGAGAAGTAAGCATTGCCGGGCAGCAGTCGCGGAGAACTCCTTCTCGCGTAGTTGCTGTTAGCACCGGACGCTGCCACTGGCAGGGCCGTGGCTCAGGATCCGCCGGCATCCAGGCCTGTCAGGCCGCAGGAAAAATTTCCATATCTCGTTAAGCTGTTCTCTTCGTAGTGCGCCGCTACTCATGGATCGCAAGCTTGTAATCAACGTCTGTGTCCTCGTCGCTCTGATCTGTGTGGGCGGATTGATCCTGCTTAACATGGGCCCGCTCAGGCAGTCGGCTCCGACCGAGGATGAAATGGATCTTGCCCGGGTTGAGGATCGAATCGTGCTCAACCCTTTGACTGGAGAGGAAACCATTGAAGGATGGTCGCCGAGGGGCGTCTCCATGGGAGCCAAGATTCTCGTGGGTATTTTGATCACCCTCGGAATCTCTGCTTATGCGGCGGTGGTCTTTGGCGTATTCTTGCTGCCGAATATTGTCCACCGCTTCACGCACATGTTTTACGGTTCGTCTGAGGAAGTGGAAGAGGACCCGATGCACGATGCTCGTGCGTTTTACGCCCAGGGGGATTATGAGGGTGCGATAGCAGCTTACCGGGCGGTGGTGCTGGCCCAGCCCGAGAACCGTCTTCCATGGGTGGAGATCTCCAAGATCCAAAAGGATAATCTTGATGATCCGGATGCCTCCATCCAGACCCTTCGCATTGCCATGGAAAGTCGTGACTGGGCCGTCAATGACAAGGCCTTCTTCATGTTCCGGCTGTCTGAGCTCTTTCAGGAGGTGAAAGACGACACCCCGGAAACAGTCAGTATTCTTCAACAGGTCGTGGAGCTCTTTCCCGAGACCCGACACTCCGCCAATGCGACTCATCGTCTTCGCGAGCTGGGCGCGATCTAGCGGTCTGTTCATGTGACAAGGGGAGCGCCTCGCTTTCTGGCTCTTGTGCCCCTTGCGCCCTTGGCTCTCGGGAGTTGCCTCGGAGTCTTGTGTGCAGGCTGGAATTGGAACCTTCCGTGGGCCGTGCTTGGGGTCGCTGGAGCTCTGCTTCTCATGCGGAAAAGGAATTGGATGCTTACGGCTGGAGTCGGGTGTTGGATGCTTTTCTGGGGAATCCATTTGGAGCGGCTTGGGAGGCAGGCCTCGGGCGAGTCGTGGTTCCATGCCAGTGGACGAACCGAGGTGGAGCTGGAGGGGGTAGTTATCAGGCTGCGTGAGGCGAGTAGCTTTCTTCCCGGAGGAATTTTTCGCGTCAGCGGGGCGCGGCAAAATCCAGAGGCTCTGCGCGGGTGCCTCGTGGCGGTTGACCGGATGCCGGACAATTCCATGCCGGGTGATCACATGAAGCTGAGTGGCAGGACCTTTTTCCCCGCTGCCCCACGCAATCCTGCCGAGTTTGACCGGGGGCGATGGCTCCGGATTCATGGGGTGAGCGGCGAGATTCGCTTGCGATCTCACCATGTGCTTGGAGGGTGGCGTGGTTCTCTGGGACTTCAGAGGATGGCCTGGATCCTACGATTGGAATTGCGCTCCCGGATTGTTGCCGGATTGAACGAGGACAGCGCCGGAGCTGTTCTGATCAGGGGTCTTGTTCTTGGAGAGCGCTCGGGGGCCGGTGAATATTTCGGGGCCTTCCGCAAGAGTGGGACCATGCATATCTTTGCAGTGAGTGGACTGCATGTGGGTCTGGTGGGAGCACTTGCATGGATTCTCATGCGGATCATCCGGGTTTCGCGGCGATGGGGGTTGTTGGCTGTTCTCGGCATCATCTGGAGCTACGCCTTCGTCACGGGACTCAATCCCCCGGCCTTGCGGGCGGCTCTGATGGCTTCGGTTTTTCTCTTGGGCTTCGTCGTAAAGCGAAAGCCCTCCCTCGCGAACAGCTTGCTTGCGAGTCTTCCGGTGGTTCTGCTCCTTGACTCCTACCAGCTTGGGCAGGTGGGGTTTCAGCTATCCTACGTCGTCGTTGGGGTGATTATTCTTCTTGCGCCGCCCCTCTCCAATTGGTTGCAGCCCGTGGTCGAGGAGGATCCATTTCTTCCCGCCCGCCTCCACACGCCTTTTCAGCGGGGGAAGCTTGCGGTGCGTAGATACATCGTGGGCCTTTTTGTTGTTTCTGTGTCAGCCTGGGCTGGGTCGATGCCGCTTATCTGGTATCACTTCGGGATCATTACACCTGCCTCTGTCCTGGCCAGTGTCATTCTTGTCCCCTTGGTGTTCGTCATTCTGTCGGTTGCCTTTCTGGGAACCGTGCTTGGAGCTTTGTGGGAGCCTTTGCAGGGTGGAGCGAATCAGGCCAACGCGCTCCTCGCGGGAACCACCTATCAGATCGCGGAAAAGATCGCGGACTTACCAGGTAGTCACTTCGAGTTGGAGAAGGCCGGAGCGTGGTCGGAGGACATACTAATTTTTGACCTCTGGGATGGGGATGCGGCGATTTTTTGTGGAGCGGGCAACGGAGTTCTCATTGATGGTGGAGCGCCTGACCAGTTCCGCAGACTGGTGAAACCTGCGTTGGACAGGGCTCGGGTGGCACCTCATTCGCTCGTTCTGACCCATCCGGAAAAAGGCCATGCAGGGGGTCTCGTTTCTGCGCTGGAACACTATGGAGCTCAACGAATTCTCCTCCCAGTCAGGCGGGCTAGCAGCCCGGCCTTCAATGAGCTGGTCGGGGCTGCGGGAGAGACGGGATGTGAGCTCCACTATGGTAAGACTGGGGCGCGCTACAAGCTCGGTGATGGAGCGGAAATAGAAGTTTTGCGGGTCGCCAACGGAGAAACCGGAAGCCGCGCAGATGATCGCTGCATGGTTATGCGCCTGCACTGGAAGGGTTGGCGCATTCTGTTCACAGGCGACGCTGGATTTGACACCGAGCAGGAAATCTTGGGAAGCGGCATTGATCCGAGCTGTGATCTTTGGGTGATGGGGCGGCACCGCTCTGACCATACCGGGACGATGGAATTCCTCGAGGTGGTTGATCCAAGGGTAATCATCGCGGAGGAGGACCGGTATCCCGCAGCGGAAAGAGTGCCGGAGCGCTGGGCAGAAACAGTAGCTCAATCGGGTATTGAACTCTGGCGACAGGGGGAGACGGGTGCGGTCATCATCAAAGTTTCCGAGGTCGCGCTGGAGTTGCAGAGTGTTCGTAACCCGGACAGTAAGCTGGTCCTTTGGAAGTAGGGTGTTTCAGGCACGCCGGTTCTGAGCGCGAAGCCTATGTACGGGGCGACCCTCTGCCAGCCACTGGTTCTCAAAGTTGGTTTGGGGATAGTAAGAAAGCTCTTCTGATGTTTCATCCCAGGAAAGAGGCTGAAAGATCGGAGAAAGTGCCAGTTCCTCTTTTGCCCACTCGAAGTAGCCCTCATGGTCGGTCTTGAAGAGAAAGTCACCTCCGGGGATCAGAACCCGGGAGAGGGCTCCAAGAAACTCCTGCTCGACGAGGCGCCGCCGGTGATGCCTGACCTTTGGCCAAGGATCGGGAAACAGCAGGTGGAGTCGGCTGACAGAGGCGTGTGGAAGAAGCCATTCCACGGTATAGCGGGCCTCAAGTCTCAGGACCCGCAGGTTGGTGAGACCTGCCTCCGTCGCGCGTTTGCAGGTCTTGCGGACCCGGCCGAGAAGGCGTTCGACGGCGAGAAAGTTGCGCTCCGGAAACTGTTGCGCCATGGCAAGGGCAAAATTGCCGTCTCCAGACCCGAGATCGACTTCCAGAGGGGCCTCTCTTGTGAACAATTCTCGGGGAGAGAGGCGGCAGAAATAATCCCGGGGGATGAACTCTCCGGGCTCAGCGGGGCGCGGTGACAACTTCACGGGGTTTAAAATAGGGCCGAGAAGCTCCAGACCCAATCCTGAATAGCGCCTTCCTTGGCGCTTGACCAGTCCAGCCCCGGCCCCGACTCTACCAGCAACTCACCTGCCTAATTCTGTGGACCTTGAGGAAATCCGAAAAATCGTAGAGCTCATGGAGGAGCACGGACTCAGCCTCTTCCATCTGGAGCAGGACGGAGTCAACGTGAAGCTGAAGAAAGCTCCTGATGTCGAAGCTCTCCGCGAAGCCCTTGGAGGGTTGGCGGTGGCCCCTGCGGCCCAGGTTGCCGCCCCGGCTGCAGCGCCGGCCGCACCAGCGGCGGAGGGCGAGGGGGAGGCGGCTGCGGTAGCCGGCAAGGTAGTGGAGTCGCCAATGGTGGGAACCTTCTACCGAAAGCCCTCACCGGATGCGGATGATTTCGTCCAGGTGGGAGACCGGATCAGTGAGGGGCAGACCGTCTGCATCATCGAGGCCATGAAGGTGATGAATGAGATCAAGGCAGAGGTGAGCGGCACGGTGTCGGAGATCTGCGTCGAAGACAGCACCTCGGTGCAGTATGGGGATACGCTTTTCCGTGTCACCTGAGCCGGCCTGCACGACGTGTGCAGCTTTTCTCCTACCCTTGATCCCCCCCCGCGATGTTTTCCAAAGTCCTCGTAGCCAACCGTGGGGAGATTGCCCTGCGTATCATCCGTGCCTGTCGTGAGCTGGATGTAGTCTCGGTAGCGGTTTACTCGGAGGCCGATGTGGATTCGCTCCACGTGCAGTTGGCGGACGAGGCCGTATGCATAGGACCCGGTCCCAGTAAGGACAGCTATCTGAAGCCTGATCGGATCATCGCGGCTGCCGAGGTAACCGAGGCCGAGGCGATTCATCCGGGTTACGGATTCCTGTCGGAGAACGCACGGTTTGCGGAAATCTGCGAAAGCTGCAACATCAAGTTCATCGGACCCTCGGCGGACTTGATCCGGGCGATGGGCGATAAGAATACCGCCCGGGCCACCGCAACGAAGCACGGGGTGCCCGTGACTCCGGGAACCGATGGGGTCATGGGGAGCGAGGAGGAAGCGCTGGAGGCCGCACGCAAGATCGGATTTCCGGTCATGATCAAGGCGACTGCAGGGGGTGGGGGAAAGGGAATGCGCCCGGCCTTGAGTGAAAGCGAATTTCTCGACCAGTTCAGAGCTGCCAGCAACGAGGCCAGCGCGGTGTTTGGTAATGGAGATTGTTACCTCGAGAAGCTCGTGCTCAATCCTCATCACATTGAGTTCCAGATCATGGCAGATTCGCTTGGGAAGGTGGTTCATCTCGGGGAGCGCGATTGCTGTCTCTTATACACATCTGACGCTGCCGACGAATAGAGAGGTGTAGATCTCGGTGGTCGCCGTATCATTA
>CAXEFH010000245.1:0-5484 GCA_963989605.1 uncultured Roseibacillus sp.
AGACGGCATACGAGATTGCTGCCTGTCTCGTGGGCGCGGAGATGTGTATAAGAGACAGCCATAAAGAAGAACGCCCCGCCCTCCCCGGGTTCGCTGAAGTAGCGGCAGCTCCCGGACTGTAATGCCAATATCCCTGAGGACGGCTTGATCCGATATACTCCGCTCACCCGGGCCACTATCCTTCGTCAGGCTTTCGGAATCTTCCGCATCAATAACCGTCGCCTTCAAATCCACTTCTTCTCCATTTCTCCACACCGTAATATCCACCTCCCTGCCAACCGGGGTTCGCTGAATCTGGGAAAAGAATTGAACCCGGCTCTCGATGTCCTTGCCGTTATACCTCACTACCACGTCATCGGGTAGCAGGCCTGAGGATTCTGCAGGAGATCCCGGAACAATATCCTGTATGTAAACCCCTCCGCGCTCATTCCAGCCGACTTTTTCGCGGATGACCGGATTCCAATCATAGCAGCGGACCCCGAGCCACCCCCGAGTCGCCCTGCCCTTGGCGAGAATCTGCTCGAAGACCTCCCGCACGTCGTTGGCTGGAATCGAGAAGCCGATCCCCACGAAGCCCTGGTCCTCCGTGTCAGGGGAATAGATCGCTACGTTAATGCCAATGATCTCCCCCAGAATATTCACCAGCGGGCCTCCCGAGTTTCCGGGGTTAATCGCGGCATCCGTCTGGAAGAGATCACGCTGGCGGTCAGAAATTGTCCTCTCCTTTGCCGAGATGATCCCCCGGGTCACCGTCTCGCCCAGTCCAAAAGGGTTGCCGATAGCGAGAGCCTGCTGACCCTGCCGGACACGGTCCGAGTCTCCGAATCTAAGTGGTTCGAAATCCCGGTCTGCCTTGATTCGGATCACTGCTATATCCAGTGCCCGGTCCTCTCCGATTACGACTGCAGGGTATGTTTTACCATCATGCATCGTAACGGTAATCCTGGATTTCCCATTGGTTACATGCTCATTTGTCACAACGTGGCCCTCACTTGAGACAACCACTCCGGAACCTATTCCCCGGACGGGATATCCCTCGTCCACCCAGACCCTGCCAAGCCAGTCCTGCATGAAATTTCTCTTCACGCCCTCGGTCTGCAGGGAGACCACGGAAGGGACCACCGCAGCAGTCAGGCGAGCGAATTCCTCGTCAAGAGCCCCAAGATACGCCACCTCCCCGGGAGACAGTGCAGGTTTATTGCTCAGGGTATAGCTTTCCGGGACATAGTTCTCTTTCCCAGCACGAGAGCCAAATTTAAGGATGTTCGATAGCCCTCCTCCATTCGGGAGCTTTCGCAGAACAACCACCGCTAGAAAGGCGACCGCGAATACTCCCAGAAGGATTGCCGCGCGACGCGATACCACATTCATGAGCATTGGATGATTGCTTTGAGGATGGCCCCTAATGATTTCGTGGAAAGCGGAATTTCAGCGACCTCCACGTAGTGCCCGGAACGCCTCCCCGAGTGCATTAGCGGTGTCGCTCGCCAAGAGAGATTCCTGGGATTGTCGTTTTTCCAACGCAATTTCGGATGCGCGCCCTGCAAGCCAAGCTGCGGAGCGGGCTGCATCGAGGCTTGTCATGCCACTGGCCAGCAGGGCCCCGAGGACTCCGCTGAGCACATCTCCCTGTCCTCCTGAAGCCATACCTGGACTACCAGTTACATTGTAATGGAGATCCTCCCCGGCCGAGGTCACAATAGTTCTGGAGCCCTTGTAGAGAAGCGTGCAGGGGTAGGAGCCAACAAAGGCTCGCGCACAGTCCGCGCGACCCAGTACGCTGGCCTCGGGGAACATCCTTTCCATTTCCCCCGGATGCGGGGTCAGGACCATATGGCTCTTTACCCTTCCCTCCATGCCAGCTGCGGACATCAGGTTCAACCCGTCCGCGTCAACGACCAGAGGCATCCGGGAACACTCGAGCAATTTCAACAGTGCGTCAGTCTCCGTCTCCCCGGGGCAACCCAGACCAGGGCCAATCACCATTGCCGCATGGTGCTCGCTGCCCAAATCCTCATAGCTGGAAAGGGCCCTCACCATTACCTCTGGAGGCACCCCGGTGGAGACCATGGGGAGGTAGTCTTTTTCCAGAACGTAGAGAGTGACAAGACCCGCTCCTCCTCTCAACGCCCCAAGCGCCGAGAGGCTTCCTGCCCCCAGCATCCCCCTTGATCCTGCAACAATTCCAACACGGCCAGCCTGCCCCTTGTGAGTATCAAAGTCTCTTGGAGGCAGCAGCCCGCGCAGTTTTGGTGCGGTCGTGAGTTCGTCACCGGGATAGGAATCGGGAAGCTCCTCCAGCGGGATCACCTCGATCCGACCTACGTGATCCAGGGCCAGGTCTTCGACGAGGCCCTTTTTCGGAACTCCTATGGTCGCGGTAAGGCCGGCCCGGACTGCTCCCTCTGAAACCCTTCCATTATCGGGGTCCACCCCGGACGGAATATCGACAGAGACAACTTCCGCCCCGGCTCCATCTCGGAGAGCATTCATCTCAGCAGCGAGGCCAGCAATCGGATCACGCAATGGGCCCTTCGACCCAATCCCAAGCAAGCCGTCGATAAGGAGCAACGGCCCGGGCCCCATCACTAATTCAAACGCATCATGCCGGACCTCGACTCCCCCAAGCTCTCGCAGCTTCCGGCGCGGAAGAATCCCAAGTTCAAGGAGCGGAAACGAGCACCGCACGGAAACCTTCCAGCCAGCCGCCCGAAGCACCTTCAGAGCAACAAGCGCATCGCCGCCGTTATTGCCCTTTCCCACATAGGCCACAGCGGTTCCTGAGATCGGATACAAGTCCCTGATTGCCTCCCCGAGCCGTTTCCCCGCCTTATCCATCAGGCTTTCTGCGGAAATCCCGCTGCGGAACGCCTTCGCTTCCAGCTCCCGCATTTCCTGGCGAGTGATCAGGCCCATCTGAACTTAATCCTCAAGTCTGGATTGATCACGCCCCGGGGCCATCATGATTGCCCCGTTTTAACGCTGGAAGCGATACTTGATGATTCCGTCCGCGATCCCCCGGGCGATCGCATCCCGATAAGCTCCGGTCTTCATTCGGGACCTCTCCCGGGAGTTGCTGACAAATCCCCCTTCTACCAGGACCGCCGGATTCCGGGACGCCCTAAGCACATAGTATCGGCCAAACTTGACCCCCCGGTCAGAGGCTCCAACTCGTTTCAACATGCCTTCCTGAATCGCCTCGGCTAATGGCTTGCTCGCCTTGCTGTAATAGTAAGTCTCCAATCCTGATACGGAGCGCCGCCACGTGTAGTTGTAATGGAGGCTCACGAAGATCGCTCCCTTGAAGCGGTTTCCCATCGCGGCACGCTTTGAGAGCGATATGAATGTATCACTCTTGCGGGTCATCGTAACCCGGTACCCCTTCGCCACAAGATAGTGCTCCAGCCTCATGGCGGTATCGAGGGCAAGGTGCTTCTCGTAAACCTTTCCAGTTCGTCCCCCGCGGTCATCTCCCCCGTGACCGGGATCAATTACAACCCGACTGAAATAACCTGCCCACGCCCCACACGAGAGCGCCAGAAGCATGAAGCCGGCGAAAACGGCTGCCCGGAGCGGAGGATGGCGAAGAGGCATGAACGGCGGGACGGGAGTTTCAATCAGGCAACGATTGCCTTTTAGCCAAGAGGGGAACACGCGGAAAGGTTTTTCGACCGGCCCGAAGTAGCAAGCACCCGCCTTACTCTACCGGAAAGTCATGCGAGGCCGCTCTGACAACTTCCGAAGTCGTCCCCTGTTCTGAGCTTCCGCCTTGGGATCGTAGAATATCCCGCCCGAGATCATGACGTCCCCATTGCTGAAGGTTGCCAGAGCAGGCTTTCCGCCCTGAGAGGGCTTGTAGTATTTGGTGCCGAGATACGTTCCCGTGGGAGTGACCGTGCCATGACCATAAAGGTTCGGGGCGGCGAGAAAGAGCACGTGCAGGTTGTTTGCCCTGTCAACCGTCGCTTTTGGCGGCTTGCTACTGATCACCTCCCCCATGCGGAATGCCTGTAGATTGCGCCCGGTCCCGACATCCACAAGATGAACATAAAGGGATGATTTTCGGGCAGAATTGTGAATGGAAAGCCTGTATTCGCGAACGTTGTTGAGGCTCGGGTCCCCAATCCGCTGGCTATAAACCTGCCGCCCCACTGTCACGCTGAAATAGGTTGTGTTCGTGACGAAGTTCCCGCCACCTCCCGGGAGGCGAATCACCGCCTTGCAGTGAAATCTGCCAGGCTCGGTAACGCGAAACGCACCCGTAAGATCGACGCTCTTGGCTATGCTCCGCCCCGCCGGGATTCTTACCGGGCCAAAATTCATAGCTGCAAGCGGGCTGAGAGCAGTGCCACGCGAGTTTTTGATTTCGAAATCCAGCCAATTCAAATTGGTCCGTTCATCTGTGTGTATGACGAGGTCACGCCCTGCGTTGTTTGTAAGGCTCACCGTCGCAACCACCGGCTCGTGAGAGATGTATTCTCTTTTCGACATTGTGAGGCTTGCCTGAACCTGAGCGCAAACCTGATGCAACGGGAAAAATCCTGTGAACAAGAAGATTAGAAGGGCAAGCCTTGAGTCAGAGCGCATGAGGGGGAACTGGGGATGGGCCCGTGGGTTTACGTCTTATTGTCCTCTCTCCGCAAGGGAAACCCGTCGCCTGGGCCATGATTTTCGCCCTTTCCCTTTTCCTGCTGCTCTCGCTCAGGCTCCGGGGGGGCCCTCGGCTTGACGATCCGAAAACCCAGATCCGGCCGCCTGAGAGCCCTTGTGCTCAGCCAGTTCCGGCTCGACGCGCCACTGCCCGGCGCGTGAAAGGAGCCCCCACACGCAACCGGGACTTTTGCGTTCATGGGAAAAGAAGGATTGCTCTCAAGATCCCGTGACCACTCGGCTACGTTGCCAGCCAGTCCGTGGATCCCAAGCTTGCCTGAGCTTCGTGGTGGCTGGTCGACGGGGCCCCAATCATCAACGTAAGGAGTCACGTTGTCCTCAAGGGCCACCACGGCCAGCCATTCCCTCAATGTTGGTAGCCGCCCCCCATTCCAAGTCGCGTAGGCATGGGCGTCCCACCAATCTACTCCCGTTACCGGGTGGTTGAGGTCAAACTGGCGCCCATTGAAGGGTCGCCCACCACGGGCCGCACTCAGCATCATCGGCCAATCAGTCGGCAAGTGGTCCAATTTTGTCCGGGGCTGGCTCTCGTGATCATACGACTCGCGCTGGCCCGGCCCCATGCCTGCCAGGGCCTCAAGAAATGTTGCGTATTCATCGATAGTAACCTCATGAGCATCGATGGAGAACGACGCCAGCGTGGCAGGCTTTCCCTCATGATCAGTGTATACTCCTCCCGGGATGACAATCATGCCGGACAGATCCCGCGCGGCCGGCGCCTCACGCGCGCCTCCAGCCAGAAAGGCGAAGATCAGAATACCAACTACAGCTCTGTCTCTTATACACATCTCCGAGCCCACGAGACAGGCAGCA
>CAXEFH010000246.1:0-5379 GCA_963989605.1 uncultured Roseibacillus sp.
CGAGATCTACACCTCTCTATTCGTCGGCAGCGTCAGATGTGTATAAGAGACAGGCTTCGCAGCCTTCCGCGATGCAGACGGCTTCGCCGACATCGCCTCGGTCCGCCTCCTGCGTGCCGCCGATGAAGTGCAGCTCGGAGACGCTGTGGACATTGATATGACGATCTTCGACACCGATTGGACCACCATCGAACTACCAGTTGATCCAGCGGCCCTTGGTGAGACCATCATTATTGAATTCAACTTCACCAGTGACAGCTCTCCGGATGCCTTCAGTGGACTCTCCATTGACGATGTCAGCATAAGCGCAAACTAAGACGAAACGCTCTTATTATCAAAGGCGGCGGGGTGATCGGCCTCACCGCCTTTTTCATTTCCAAAAATTCACTGATAAGGGACCATCAAGACACTCTGATTTTCAGGGTGGTTTCCCCGTCTGAAGTGGCATGGTTGGTGCTGTCATCTAGATGGCGGAGCAGATTAGCTCGACTCCGCCCGGTAATTTCCGGCTCCCAAGAGTCGCCTGCAACAAGATCACCTCCCTCAGAACCTCATGAAGGCTACACCAACCAGAACTACCCCCATACCCTGTTTTCTTTTTGCAACCTTCTTGATCGCCGGCCTGACTTTGTCACCGTCCGTCCTCGCTCAGGACGACGTGGACACCGACGGCGACGGCCTCTCCGACACCGCAGAGGCAATCGTCGGCACAGACCCCGAAAACCCGGATACCGACGGGGATGGGCTCTCAGACGGGGATGAGGCAGGCTTCGTCTTTAACCTCAACTGGTCCGATGCTGTCACCGGGACCATTTCCTTCCCCATCGACGGCCTCTCCAACCCACCCGCAGTCGGGTTTAGAGTGACTGTCCCGGGCTCCACGCTTATCCTGCAAAGCGGCGGTCAGGAATTTACCTTCTCCGATCCCCCTATCTATTTCGTTACGGGCAACCCTGCCCCGATTGATCTTAACTCAGAACTCATCGGTCAAATAAGCGACTTCAATCTTTTCGTAGATGGATTCACGGGCGTAGGCATCTTTTCTTTGCAGGTCGCTTCAACCGGAGAGTCGGTCACTCTCACCTCCATGGCTCGCGCTCCCAACTCTTGGGCAAACAGTTCCCCTACCAAGGCAGACACCGATAACGACGGCCTCAGTGATGGAGCGGAAGTGACCGCCGGAACCAATCCGGTTCTTGCCGACAGCGATGGTGATGGCCTGAGCGATGGAGTGGAGACCAATACGGGCACCTTCATCGACAGTAACGACACCGGCACTGATCCTCTCCTCGCAGACACTGATGGCGATGGCACTGCAGACGGACCCGAGGTCGAGGGAAACACCGATCCCACCGACATCCTCGACTTTCCTGCTCCAGACATCGACACCGATGGAATCCCTGACGAGTGGGAGCTCTCCTGGCCCCTGGTCACCGACCTGACTCAGCTTGGAGCTGGAGATTTTGATACTGATGGGGTCAGTGATACCGACGAATTTACAGACGAGACGGATCCCACCGACCCTGATGCAGACAATGACGGAGCCAACGATGGGCAGGAACGGTCCCTCGGAAGCGACCCCTCCAACCCCGACAGTGACGGCGACGGTCTGCTGGATGGAGTCGAGACCGGAACTGGGATCCTGGTGCTACCAAATGAGGAGGGTGAGGGCCTCAGCGACACCGGAACCAGCCCTATTTTGGCAGACACGGACGGGGACGGGCTGAGCGACTACGATGAACTTCTTCTGAGGGGCTTGATTGTCATCACTCCGCCGGTTCCCACGGGAGAAAGTCCGGAGCTCGCGTTCCCCCTGGTTGGAAACTTTGAGCCAGGTACAACCAGCTTCGACACGATCAATTCGGACGTAAATGATACCGAGCTCGGTCTCTATGACGAAGTCGGCAATCTGTTAACGAATAACGACGATTTCAGTGGCCTTGGCCTTCTCAGCGTGGTCACTTGGGATCTGGAACCGGGAACCTACTTTATCGCTACAGGATCCTACAACAGCTTCTTTTCGCCGGACTTTACTGTCACCACCCCGTCAGGAGCAGGCTCCATCTCGGTCAATGTGAGATCAGGGCCCTTCAATCCCGATGCACCGATCTTATCGACCTTTAAGGGCGAGAACCCAGCCGGCGCAGTCTGGTTCAAGCTCGAAGTAGCTGCGCCCGAACCGCCCCCGGTTGAATTCTCCGGCGTAAGCCCAGCCCTCGCCATTCCTCTCGGTAGCTTCGAGCAGGGAGGCCTCAGCTTCGACACTGGAGGGTCGGAGATCGCGGATACCGAACTCGGCCTGTGGACTTTTGATGGCGAATTGTGGGGAGATAATGACGATAGTGCGCTGGGTTTGCAAAGTGTCCTTGCCGGGCTTCTTCCAGCAGGAACCTACTATCTCGCCGCGGGAGCGTATAACATGACTTTCGGACCGGCCTTCAGCGTAACGGCCCCATCCCTGGATGGCGTGACCGTCAATGTTCGGGAATCCGATTCGACTGGGGCATTTGTGGAGACCAATCCGGTCCTGAATTCGGCAACGGCTCCTCCTACCGGCGGAGCTGCCTGGTTCACCTTCGAGTGGAGTCCAGCGGGTGCTCCACTCTACGACCCGAATATCGATGACTCAGCCAGTGACTTTGACTTTGACGGATTGGTCCTGAGTGAGGAGATCAGCGCCGGGACCGATTACACCAATAACGACTCAGATGACGACCGGCTCCTCGACGGTGTAGAGGTCAGCAATGGCACGGATCCCCTCGACCCTGACACGGATGGAGACGGAATTCAGGACGCACTGGAGAACTCCAGCGGGACGTTCGTAAGTGCTGAAAACCCAGGCACCGACCCCCTTCTTCTCGACACCGACGGGGATGGTGCCGCAGATGGTTTGGAGATTACCGAGAGCACCGATCCCAACGATCCCGAGAGCACACCGGACACCCCGTTGGTTCAGCCATCCTTCATTCCCATCAACGAAATCGCTCCCAACGCTTATGGACCTGATCTTGAACAACCCGGCCTGAACTACGAGGAGAACTACTACCTCCCCGGTGAGCTCAGCGGAACGCCTCAGGCCTTCTATCAAGCCCACCTAACGGGGGACCCCGCCCCTCAGAGCTCGACGCAGGCTGTAGAACCCCTTGCCAGTCATGGCGAAGGGGGCACGATTATCTCCGCGAGTAATCGCCCCTGGCTCGATGGGGGAAATCCACCCTTCACTGCCCGGGTCAATGGATATCTCGACATGTCCCTTTTCCCTCTCGGAACCTACACCCTTCATCTTGGCGGCGCTGGTCGCAACTATTTCCTCATGGATACCGGAGACGGCCAAGTGACTGCAGAGCACAGCTGCTGCGGCGTCGAAAATCAGGCTGCCGAGTTCACCATTACCTCTCAGGGCTTATTTCCCTTTGATAATGTCTTCGGCGTCTCCGAGGGAGATCTCACGACTCCCTGGTATCAAATCGGCATCAGTGGCCCGGGGATTGACGGAATCGTCGCACTCGGTGATACCGCCAACGGGAGCCCTCCGGTGTATCCCATCACCCAGAATGCGAATGACAGCGATCAGGATGGTCTTCTCGATCCATGGGAATTGTCGTGGCCCTCAATCACCGATCTCAGCGAGCTGAGCGGTAATGCCGACTTCGATCGAGATGGGTCTACCGAGCTGGAAGAATTTGCCATCGGGACCGATCCGACCAACCCGGATACGGACGGAGACGGATTGTCGGACGGGGTTGAGACGAGTACTGGCGTCTTTGTCAGCATCTCCGATACTGGCACTGACCCCTTTAACCCCGACACCGACGGGGACCGTCTACTGGATGGAGTTGAGACCGCGACCGGTGAATTTTTTAACCTGAGTGACACGGGTACCAGCCCCCATGCCGTCGATTCTGACGGGGATTCCCTGACCGACTCCGAGGAGCTGGTCCTGAGCGAAGTATTGGAACTCGAACGCACCGGCGAAAGTCGTCAGCTGGCGATTCCGCTTGGAGAATTCCTCCCCGGAACTATCAGTCTTGACACCGAGGGCTCGGGGGTGCGCGACACGGAGCTAGGACTCTGGGACGCCAACGGCACTCTCCTCTCAAACAACGATGACAGCGTTCTGGGCCTTCTGAGTGTGATCACAAATGATCTACCATTCGGAACGTATTACGTCGCGGGTGGTGCCTATAACTCCTTTTTCGGTGACAATTTCGATATGTCCGGCCCCGCTAACTCTGACCCCTTCACTCTCAATCTGAGACGCGGAGCCTTTGCTGTCGGTACGACGATTGAAGCTACGACCACCGGAAGCATTGCAAGAGGGTTCATCTGGTTCACCTTTACTGTCGCGGAGCCCAGCCCGGAGCCATCAGGTGAGAGTCCGGAAACGGCCATCCCTCTGGGAGCGTTTCGCGCTGGCATCCTGAGCTTCGATACATCGGGGTCAGAGCTCGCGGATACCAACCTTGGACTCTGGAATGCGGAAGGGGTCCTGCTGACGAGTAACGACGATAGCCCTCTCGGGCTCCAGAGCGTGATCTCCAGTGATCTTCCGGAGGGTGTCTACTACCTTGCCGGAGGAGCCGAAAACACCTCTTTTACGGATCAATTCGTTGTGGAAGGAGGAGCTGCCATTCCACCGCAGGGACTCACAGTCAACGTCAGGCAGGGTGCCTTTGACGCAGCTGCACCGATTGAAGCATCAGCCACTCAAGGTGGTGAGGAATTCGTCTGGTTCACCTTCAGTGCGGGCAATCGCATTCCCCTCGAGTTGGACCCCACTATTGATGACTCTGAATCGGACTTCGATGACGATGGAGCATCCCTCAGCGAGGAGTTGGCTGCAGGGACGAACGCTCAGGACGATGACTCAGACGATGACGGACTCCTCGATGGAGCGGAGCTCACGGCAGGCACCAACCCCCTCTCGGATGACACCGACGGCGATGGACTGCTCGACGGAGTAGAGACGGGAACCGGTATTCTGGTGGATTCCAATGACACCGGAAGTGATCCAACCCTGGCCGATACTGATGGTGACGGTGCCGGTGATGCCCTTGAAGTCGCCCTGAACACCGATCCGAGCGATGCGAACAGTAAGCCCGATACTCAAATCGTACAGCCCTCCTTTATTCCGATCGCCGAGTTCGCTCCCGGCTCATACGCTCCTGACCTTACACAGACAGGGCTTAATTATCAGGAGAACCACTACGCTGCTGGTGTGATCTTCAACAACCAGGCCGAGGGCAACTACAACGCCCACGTCTCTGGAGCTGTCTCTTATACACATCTCCGAGCCCACGAGACAGGCAGAAATCTCGTAAGCCGTGTTCTGCATGAAAAAAAAAAAGGGGGGGGGGGGGGGGGGGGGGGGGGGGGGGG
>CAXEFH010000247.1:0-5377 GCA_963989605.1 uncultured Roseibacillus sp.
CAGAAGACGGCATACGAGATTTCTGCCTGTCTCGTGGGCTCGGAGATGTGTATAAGAGACAGAGTTAGGCTCGCTCAACTGCATGTCTCGGTCCCTTCTGCTCAGCTTCCTCAGCCTTTCCGGCCTTTTGACGGCTGCCCCGGCTCCGAATGTTCTACTCATCATGGCTGATGATCTGGGCTACTCCGACCTTGGATGCTACGGGGGGGAAATTAAGACCCCGCATCTCGACCGCCTCGCGAAAGGAGGGTTGCGCTACAACCAGTTTTACAACACGGCCCGGTGCTGGCCCACGCGAGCCGCGCTCCTCACCGGCTATTACGCTCAACAGGTTCGCCGCGACAAGCTCCCCGGCGGCGCCCCCCGGGGGGGAAGGCCCCGCTGGGCCCCACTGGTTTCAGCCCTCCTCAGCGAGGCAGGGTATCGCTGTTATCACTCCGGAAAATGGCATCTGGACGGAATGCCTCTCGGGAACGGCTTTCAACATTCCTATTACCTCAAGGACCAGAGCCGCTTTTTCAGTCCGCAAACGCACTGGAAGGACGATCTGAAGCTGCCTCCTGTGAAGAGAAGCTCCGGCTATTACGGAACAATCGCGGTAGCCGATGCTGCGATCGGCCACCTTCGGCAGCACGCCACCAATCATGGTGAGCTCCCGTTCTTTCACTACGTCGCCTTTGCCGCTCCCCATTTCCCCCTGCATGCCCTGCCGGGAGATATCGCCCGGTGCATGGACCGCTATGCCGGAGGTTGGGATCAGATACGGTCCCAGCGCTGGGAGCGGATCCAGAAGCTTGGGATCGCAAGTGGGGATCTGCCGGCGGTGGAAAGAGAGCTCGGACCCCCCTACCATTTCCCCGGGCATCTCGAGATCCTCGGTTCGGGCGAGGTCAACCGCCCGCTGCCGTGGAACAGCCTTACCATGGAACAGCAAAGCTTCCAGCAGACTAAAATGGCGATCCACGCCGCGATGGTGGAACGGATGGACCAAGAGATCGGCCGCATCCTCGAGCAGGTGCGCTCCATGGGCGCATGGGATAATACCCTCGTCATCTTCCTCTCGGATAATGGCGCCAGTGCCGAAATCATGGTCCGAGCTGATGGCCATGACTCTGGGGCTCCCCCAGGCTCTGCGCCCACCTACCTTTGCCTCGGCCCCGGTTGGTCTAGCGCCTGCAACACGCCCTTTCGCCGACACAAGACGTGGGTGCATGAAGGCGGCTGCGCCACTCCCTTCATCGCCCACTGGCCCGCCGGGATCAAAGATCGCAACGCAATACGCCGCACCCCGGCCCACGTCATTGACCTCGCGCCGACCCTCCTAGATCTCGCTGGTTTGAAGCCCTCCCGGAAAGTGCCCACTCCCGGTCGGTCACTGAGGCCCACTTTTGCTGTTGATCTTGACGCTCTGCACGAGGAGCTCTGGTGGCTCCACGAGGGCCATCGAGCCCTGCGAAAGGGAAGCTGGAAGCTGGTGGCCGCCAAGGGAGACCCGTGGGAGCTCTACAATCTTTCCGAAGACCGAACCGAGACCCGGAACCTTGCTGATATCCATCCAGACCGTGTCGAGGACCTTCAAAAGCGCTGGCAGGCTATGGCCGCTTCTTTCCTCGAGACCCTCCAGAAAAACAAATAAGGCGACCATTCTACAGATAACTCGCTTCTTGCATCAGCAATCCTCACCCCTAGAGTGCCGGCGTCAGGGGCCGTGGAGAGACGGCTGGTGAAATCCGCCAGGTCCGAAAGGAAGCAACGGTAGCCTGTCCGGCTTTGCCGCGGCTCCCTGGCACTTCTGCGCTGGAAGTCAGGACTCCGGCGCTCCCGGGTCAGGCTACGATGTCTGTCAGGACTCGGCCAAAGACATCGGTGAGCCGGAAATCACGCCCGGAGTGGAAGTAGGTGAGCTCCTTATGATCGAGGCCCATGAGGTGAAGAATGGTGGCGTGAAGATCATGGACGTGGGCCTCGCCCTCCGTCACCCGGAAGCCGAATTCGTCGGTAGCTCCCTGGACCGTTCCCCCCTTGACACCTCCTCCGGCCATCCAGGTCGAGAATCCAGCAGCATGATGGTCGCGCCCTCCAGTTCCCACCGGGGTCCGGCCAAACTCACCCGCCCACACAATCAGGGTCTCATCAAGGAGGCCCCTCGCCTTCAGGTCGGCAAGGAGACCCGCAATGGGCTTGTCGGTCTGGCCACAGAGTTTCTGGTGCCGCTTGTCGTTGTCCCCATGCGTGTCCCAGTTCGAGTGATAAAGCTGCACAAAGCGCGTTCCCCTTTCCACCAGTCGACGGGCCATCAGACAGCTCTTCCCGAAGCGATCGGCCTCGCCCTCGCCGATTCCGTAGAGCTTCCGCGTGGAATCTGTCTCCCCGGAAAGGTCCACCGCCTCCGGGGCATGAGCCTGCATCCGATAGGCAAGCTCGTAGGCCTCGACCCGGGCTGCCAGCTCTGAGTTGACGGGCAGGTGGCTCTGGTGCTCCTGATTCCAGGCCGCAAGAAGGTCGAGTTGGTCGCGCTGCGTTTCCAGAGAGCGGTTCATCGCAGGATTCAGGTTGGGCACGGGAGTCCCTGACGTCTTGAACACCGTTCCCTGGTGCCCCGAGGGCATGAATCCTGAGCTCCAGTTCTGAGCTCCGGAATAAGGAGCCCCGTTCACAAGCACCACAAACCCAGGCATGTTGTTGTTCGAAGAGCCGAGCCCATAGTTGGCCCACGATCCAAGGCAAGGGTGCCCCTGTCGAACAAAGCCGGTGTTCATCTGGAGAGAGGCCGCCCCATGGGCCGCGCTATCAGCCTTCGTGGACCGGATCACCGCAAGATCATCAGCATACTCGCGGAGGTGCGGGAAGAGCTCGGAAATTTCAATGCCAGATTGCCCGCAGGCCTTGAACTCAAAGGGAGAGCCCTTGAGCTTCCCCTTGCCTTTCTGGCTGACTCCCTTAGCAGGCTTGAAATCATACTCCTCACCATGGCGCTTCCCCAGCGCCGGCTTCGGATCAAAGGTATCCATGTGGCTGGGCCCTCCCACCATGAAGAGGAAGATACAGTTCTTGGCCTTGGCCGGAAAATGAGTGGAAGGAGTAACCTCTCCAGCCTTCACTCCATCCCGCGCCAGCATCCAGGCCATCGCGGTTCCAAAAAAACCATTCCCCGCCTGCCACAGGAATTCCCGGCGAGTCCTTCCGCAGGGGAAATGAAATGGGGAGGGGGCCGGCTTCATGGTTCCTAGCGGTAACTGAATTCGTTGGTATTGAACAGCACCAGCGCGAGCGAGGCGAGTGGATCGATCTTCTGCTCCCGGGTCGCCTTTCTGATAAATTCCCTCGCCTGTTCCATTTCCCGGGTGCTCGGGGGGCGGCACAGGATGAGATCAAAGGCCGCCTGAATCTGGACTTCCACCCCCTCTAATTCCCGCAGGCGATTCGCAAGATGGACCGTCTGCTCATTGATAAAGCGCCCATTCATCATCAGGAGAGACTGAACCGCAGTGGTCGAGACCGCGCGCTTGGAACAGCTACAGGAGGAATCCGGATTGTCCAGGACCGCCAGTTCCGGGAGCGGAATGGCGCGCTTGGCGAAAACATAGACGCTCCGCCGGGAGGCCTCTTCTTCCGTCGAGTTTTTCCAATCTGCTCCCGATGAGGCTCCAACCACCTTGTCGGCAAAAGGCGGGTAGATGGGAGGCCCCGTCATTTGAGGATTCAGCTTCCCGCTTGCGGCCAAAATAGAGTCACGGATTGCCTCGGCTTCCAGCCGATGCAGGGGCCAGCGGGAGTAGAGGGCGTTATCCGGATCCTTTCCGGGTTCCGGATGCGCCGCTGAGAGGCGATAGGTAGAAGAAAGGACGATCTGCCGGTGCAGGGGCTTGAGCTTCCAGCCTCCCTCAATCAACGAATTTGCCAGCCATTCGAGCAGGGCTGGATGGGTGGGCTCGCCACCTCCCACGCCAAAATTGTTTCCGTCCTCCATCAGGCCTTTCCCAAAATGATATTGCCATACCCGGTTGGCCATGACGCGCGCGGCCAGAGGTGCCTGCGCCCCGGTGATCCAGTCCGCGAGGGCCCGCCTCCGACCAGATGAATGGCTGGTGGGCCGGGGTTCCGGTAACCCTTCAGAACCGAGCACGACCGGAACCCCGAACGGAATGACCTCTCCCCTCTGGTGGACGTCCCCTCTGATTCGGAGGTGCGATGGCTTAGGCTTGGCACTATCGGCATACACCCAGGCCATCATGGGCTGGGGCTTGTCTTTCTCGAGGCTCTTCAACCTCTGCTCAAGCTCTGAGATTGTTTTGCGCTCCTCATCAGTGGCCACCTCCCGGACCGCACCGCGGACCCGGTTGCGTTCCCGTTCCAGCATGTTCTGCTGCTCCTTGGAGCGTCGATCCGGGGCCAGCGGAATTGCTTCAATCGTAAGAGCCAGCTGCTTCTCATTCAGCTTTGCCTTCCGTCCCTCCGGCAAACCGTCCCTCGCCCAGCGCTCAAGAATCGGAGCCCAGAACTGCTCCTCGATCTCGCGCTGCGGGTCGAGGGTAGAGCGCTGAAAAGCCTCCTCAGCCTCACGATATCGCTTCCGATCCTCGTCCGTGCCAACCTCTCTCTCCCGCCCCGTCACATTGAGAGATTCGAAGGACGCGAGAACCCGGTGGTAGTCTTTCTGGCTGAAAGGCTCAAACTTATGATCGTGGCACCTCGCGCATTGCAAGGTCTGCCCGAGGAACGCCATTGAGGTGGTCGCCACAATATCATCCAAGGTGTCATAGACCGCCACCTCCCCGTCCGCAGCAATGGTGTCGAAGGTTCCAAGGGCGAGAAAGGTGGTCGCGATCTGGGTGTCCGAGGTCGCCCCTTCAATTTCGTCACCGGCAAGTTGCTCGAGAATGAATTGATTATACGGCTTATCCTCGTTGAAGGACTTGATGACATAATCGCGATACCGCCAGACAAACTTCTTGTACTCATCCCGCTCGTAGCCCTTCGTCTCCGCGTATCGGACCACATCAAGCCAGTGGCGCCCCCATCTCTCACCATACTGGGGGCGGCTCAGGAGGCCGTCCACAACACGGGCATAGGCCTCGTCCCCGGGGTCGCGCAAAAAGGCTTCCATCTCGGCAGGGGTGGGAGGCAAGCCGGTCAAGTCCAGATGGACGCGCCGCAGCAACTCCCGGGGAGCCGCTCCAGGAGCCGGCTGAACTCCGGCGTCAGAAAGCCTTGAAAAAATAAAGTGGTCCACCGGGGTCTTTGCCCGTGGTAACCCGGAAGACGGCGGGGCGGTCTGACCCAAGGGGCTCCAAGCCCAATGGCTCGAGGCAACCGCGGCCTCGCGGGCATATCCGGGGGCGGAAAGCAATAGGGCGGCCAGGAGACCTGCCACGAT
>CAXEFH010000248.1:0-5349 GCA_963989605.1 uncultured Roseibacillus sp.
TTTCAAGCAGAAGACGGCATACGAGATTTCTGCCTGTCTCGTGGGCTCGGAGATGTGTATAAGAGACAGGTCCCAGCGCAGATCGAGGCAATGATCTCCTCGGCCAGGGCTTCCTTCGGAAGTGTCGATATTCTCGTCAATAGCGCGGGCATCAACACGAGGGGCTCGATCGACGAAATTACGCTCGAGCAGTTCCAGGAACTCATGCAGATCAACGTGACCGGGACGTGGCTTTGCTGCAAAGCGGCTATTCCCTTCATGAGGGCTGCCGGCTGGGGACGAATCATAAACCTGTCGAGCGCCATTGGCCTTGTCGGGGTGCCGCAGCGAACTCCCTACGCCTCGAGCAAGGGCGCGGTTACGCAGCTCACCCGGAGCCTTGCTCTCGAGCTGGCCGGCAGCGGAGTCCTCGTCAATGCGATCTGCCCCGGTCCATTCCTGACCGAGATGAACGCCCCTCTCAAGGACTCTGAGGAAGCCCAAAGGTTTATTGTCGACCGGACCGCTCTCAGGAGGTGGGGGAAACTTCCGGAAATTCAGGGCGCCGCCCTCTATCTTGCCAGCGAGGCAGCCAGCTACACTACCGGCAGCATGCTCAGTGTAGACGGGGGATGGACTGCCCAGTAAGCCCTCCCCACTCGTCCAGTCATTCCAAGCTGCGACCGCATCACGCTATTACCGACTCGACAAGTGTGGTCCGACACGGCGTATTCAAGACTGCTCTGTTATGAGGTTACCCATCTCCTTAGCATGCCTGCTGGGCACCATCGGCCCGGTATTCTGTGCCCCCTTTGATTACCATAGCGTGCGAGGCCGTGAAGCCAGAGGCCCCGTTGACGGCGTCCTTGAGGGAGAAACCCTTCCCCGGCACGGAAGCTCACGGGTGCAGGGGATGAGGAGCTTTGGCTCAGGATGGAGCGGGGACGCGCACCTCCTCTGGGATGGAGTACCCGGAGAGGAAATGACCACCGAATTCCGCATCGAGGAAGCGGGGATCTACGAGGTCGCAGCGCAGCTGACCCTCGCTCCCGACTACGGAATATTTTCCGTGACCCTCGACGGCAAGCTACTGCGTCGTGGGATTGACCTCTTTAACCCGAGCGTTTCGCTTGCCCCGATGGTAGATCTTGGAAAGCTCCCGCTCACTCGCGGGGAGCACAAGCTTTCCTTCAAGCTTACCGGGGCGAATCCCAAGGCCTCCCCCTACCGCAAAACCGGATACCTTCTCGGTCTGGACTTCCTCAAGGTGGTCAATCTGGCGCCCCCGGAACCCTCGGTATCCAAGACTACGGAACCATCGGTCGATCCTCCTCAGACACCCGAGGTCACCCTCGAGGAAATGAAGCCGGTCCTTGCGACCTACTGCTATGGGTGCCATGGCGACAAAGGAAAGGTAAAGGGAGAGGTCAACCTGAAGGGCCTTACTTCGGCCGAGGACTTTCTCTCCCGCATTGAGCTTGTCGGTAAGGCCGCGCAATCCATTACCTTCCAGGAAATGCCTCCCGAGGATGCCAAACAGCCAACACCCGAAGAGCGCCGCAAGCTGGCAGCCCTGTTCAACGGGCACCTTGAAAAACACCTGAAGGAATCGGGACATCTCAAGCCCGTAGTCATGCGACGCCTTAACCGGTATGAATACAACAATGCAGTGAAAGACCTCCTTGAGCTCAAGGGAGACCTGTATCCACTGCCCGAAAAGGTCATCCGCAGCAGGGGCTACTTCAACCCCGCCTCCGGTCGTTTTCCCGATGCCATCCAGGTCTCTAACCGAGCCCTCGGAAAGAACCAGATCGAACAGCATATTCTCACCGGGGTGAGTCCCTTCGCAATCGACCTCCAGGCTGAACATGGGTTCAACAACCAGGGTGATCAGCTCAGCGTTTCCCCTATTCTAATGGAAAGCTTCCTCAAACTTGGACGCTCCATCGTGAAGGCCCGCGAATTCGACAGCTATTCTGCCCTCACGGACTCCTTCTACCGCGCCCCCGGGGAGAAGGACCGAGAGCGCTGGCCCCTCATCACCGGACAGCGGCTGCGTCCTTTTCTCGAGCGCGCCTTCAGATCCGGAATCGAGGAAACCACCCTGAATCGCTACGTGAATTTCGTAATGCGAGAAGTCGAGCGTCATGGCAGCTACCCGGAGGCCATGAAAAGCGTAACAGCTGCAGTATTGGCCTCCCCGCGATTTCTTTATCTGACAGAGCGCAAAAGAGATGCCGCCGCCGAAGAGCCCCTGAGCCCTTATGAACTTGCCACTCGCCTTTCCTTTTTCCTCTGGAGCACGCTTCCCGACGAAGAGCTTCTCGCAAGTGCAAGGAATGGAGAACTCATCCAGCCAGAGGTCTATGCCGCCCAGGTTGCCAGGATGCTTGAAAGCCCCAAGAGCAAGGCCCTCGCCGAGAATTTTGCTCGACAGTGGCTCCGCCTTGACCAGCTCATCACCGCTGTCCCGGATTTTGAGCGCTTCCAGATCTACTACTCCCGCATTGGTTGCGAGCAGTGGAAGTTTGGACTCCAGACCATGGCCGAACCTCTCCTGCTTTTTGAAAGCATTATGGTGGAGGACCGCTCCATCATGCTGCTGGTAGACTCAAACTATTCCTATCGGTCGGATGAAATGGTATCATGGTACAAGGACACGATTCCCTTCCGTAACCGGGGCAATCGCAACCGGTTCAACACCGGCTCTCAACGCTTCACCCGGCGCAGCCTCGAGAGCCGGAGGGAAGGCGGGGTAATTACCTCTGCCGCAGCCCTGACCATGACCTCCGAGCCCCTCCGAACCAGTCCCATCCGGCGCGGGGCCTGGGTTGCCACCGTGATCCTCAACAAACCACCCCCTCCTCCCCCGGATGTCATTCCGGAAATTGAACAGGACGATGCTGTCATTGAGGCGAAGGGATTGACACTCCGCCAGCGCCTCGTGGCGCATCAGGAAAACGAGAGCTGCGTCTCCTGCCACCAGAAGATTGATCCCCTCGGTTTTGCCCTTGAGAACTACGACGCTATCGGGCGGTGGCGTGACTCCTACCGCTCCGGCTTGCCGATCGACGCTAGTGGCACACTTTTTGGAAAGGCCCGGTTCCAAGACGTAATCGGGCTCAAAAACGCCCTTCTCGCAAATCCCGAGTGGTTTATCCGGGCCTTCAGCGAGCACCTTCTGGCTTATGCCCTGGGTCGGGAACTGGACATCACTGACAAACCCGCTCTGGACAAGGTCGTTCGACAGGCCTTGGCGAAAAAGGGCCAATTTTCAACCGTTGTCTCGGAGATCACCACAAGTTATCCTTTCATGAACAAGACGAACCAACTAGCGCCTCCCTCCGAGGGGCGTTCTCACCAAAAGCCATGATTCTGAAACGCCCCTTCCTCTCCCGGCGGGCCGTCCTGCGTGGTGCCGGGGCAACTCTGGCCCTGCCGCTGATGGAGATCATGGAGAGCCGCAGCCTGGCCAAAGGCGCTGCCGTGGCTACACCACCCGTCCGCACCGGATTCTTCTATATCCCGAACGGCGTTGTCCAGAGGGCGTGGCACCCTGTGGACGAAGGGGAAAACTTTACTCTGTCCCCAAGTTTGCAGCCCCTCGCCCCGGTGCGAGAGCACATTTCACTGTTCACCAAATTAGATCGGGTGAAGGTCGCGGGCACGGACGGGCACGCTCAGGCCGGAGCGTGCTGGCTGAGCAGTGCGGCTCCTGATCAACTCTCCCCTGCTGGCTATCCACTCAAGAAGACGATTGACCAGATCATCGCCGAGGAGGCTGGCAAGCACACCGCCTTCCGCTCTCTTGAGCTCAGTTGTAATCCTTACGAGGATAACCGTGAATCCGTCTACTTCGACAATATTTCATGGTATGGCCATGGCCATGTCGCGCGGTCCCTTCGTGACCCGAAGGCCGTGTTCAACCGGCTCTTTGCAGTCAAGGAGCACGAGGAGCATGGAAGCGTTCTTGATCTCGTCATGGATGATGCCCGGTCTCTCAACCGCGACCTCGGAGTAACCGACAGGGGAAAACTTGATGAGTACATGGAGTCGATCCGAACCGTCGAACGCCAGATCGAGCGGGTAACCAAGCGCCAGGCCGAGATCGACCAGCTCAATATTGCTCCGCCTACCAAACCATGGCAGGCAATGTCCCGGGACGAATTCATTCAAGTCATGGGAGACCTCATGATCCTCGCTTTTCGCACCGACCTGACCCGGGTGTGTTCAATCATGAGCAGCCCTGAGCGCTGGGGATCTCCTCTCACGGTCCATGGGCTCTTCGACAAACCTGTTGATCACCATGGAATGACCCACGGGCAGGGCAATGAGCACGTCCGCTCCAAACTTGAAGCTCTCGACCATTTCCACGTCCAGCAGTTTGCCACCCTTGTCGCCAAAATGGCGGAGGTGAAGGAGGGAGAGGGGACTCTCCTGGATAACTCCATGTTCCTCCTGGGTTCCGGAATCAGCGATGGCTCCCTTCATGTCTACACGGATCTTCCGACCGTTATCGCCGGGCATGGTGGGGGGGCCATTGCAGCAAATCGTCATATCAAGTCTGCGCAAGGTACTCCGATCGCAAATCTCTGGCTCACCATGGCGCAGATCATGGGGGTAGAGCTCTCCAGCATAGGCGACAGCACCGGTATACTCAAAATGGGCTGAAACCCATAATTCAACGGGCTTTCCCGGTGGCATGCGACCCGCGATGGTCTCCATGAAAATCCTGCGTGCCAACACCTTGCTTCTGTGGTGCCATCCCGAACCAGAGTGATGACCCTAAAGATCAAGTTCGGCGACTACGGGATGATTCTTGTCCTGCTAGTTCTCATCCTTGTCTTCAGCCTGCTCACAATCAAGGAGTCTTCTCCCTCCGATCAACGCAGCGCTCAAACAGTGGCCGAGCGTGTCTTGAACGAGATCCCGTCAGATCTGACAGTGGTGGTCTACGGCAAGGATAAGACAGAATTCGAGGCTTTCGCGAGGAACCTGGCTGAGCAACTCGAGGCGAAGGACCGAAGAAACGTTGCGCTAGCCATCGGAGGGCCCGGAACATTACGGCGCAAACTTGACGAACTGCGCGACGAAGGTATTCGTCTCGGCGCCATCGCCACGGCCGGGCCTGCCGGGATGCAGGTCATCCGGGACGTCCCGGATAATTATCCCGGGTTTGGAGACTTCTCCGTGCTCATCCCCGAGCCACGAGGTAAGTCCACTTTTTTCACTTTCGACAACTTCAAGAATGTCACCCAGCGCGTCGTGGTGATTGCGATTGTGGCAATCGGGATGACGACTGTCTCTTATACACATCTGACGCTGCCGACGAATAGAGAGGTGTAGATCTCGGTGGTCGCCGTATCATTA
>CAXEFH010000249.1:0-5253 GCA_963989605.1 uncultured Roseibacillus sp.
GCCCTCTTCCAATCCGGATCTCCCCGCAATTCTCCTTTCCTGCCATTACGACTCCGTATGGGCAGGACCAGGGGCAAGCGACGATGCTGCCGCGGTAGCCTCCCTCATCGAAATTGCGTCGATCCTTATCAAGGAGGCACCTCTCGCTCGTCCTGTGCTCCTCCTTTTTACCGATGGGGAAGAGGCAGGTCTTGTAGGGGCCCGGGGATTCGCGCGGTTTAACGAACTTGCGGCCCGGGTCGGCATTGTCATTAACCTGGAGGCTCGGGGAAGCTCCGGTGGAAGTCTCATGTTTGAAACCTCGGAAGGAAACTCCTGGATTGTCGGGCAAATGGCACAGGGCCTCGAGCGTCCGATGAGCAGCTCTGCGTATGTATCCATTTACCGCACGATGCCCAATTCCTCCGATCTTACCGTCTTTATGAAACGGGGTCTGAGTGGGCTCAACTTTGCCTTCATCGGAAACCCAAAACACTATCACACGCCTCTCGATAACTTAGAAAACCTTGATCGTGGAAGCCTTCAGCACCAGGGCGATCAAGTTCTTTCCATGACCCGTCAACTTCTCAGCACGGAGTGGACCGACCCCTCCTCCAGCAAGGATGCGGTCTACACGGATCTTGGAGCCCGCTTTATCCTCTCATGGCCTGCGGGACGGTCCGGGTGGTTTTCCGGAGCGATTCTCCTCTCTATCGTCCTGTCCTTTCTTTTCTCGGGGAGAACCTCTCGCTGGCCGACACAGGAACTACTCCGTGGAGGAATCTGCTGGGCACTCATTGTGCTGCTTGGAGTGACGCTCGGTTGGCTCTCGGCCTCCTTCCTCCAGCATCTTGATTCAACACCGACACTCTGGCCTGATCGTATTCATTTCGACTTCTTGGTCCCTGTCCTCGTTACGGCCATATCCGCACTGGCAACCGTTGCCATCATACGGACCGATCCGACGGTCTTTTATTTCCTCCATGGAATTGCACTCGCCCTTGGCTCGCTGATCCTTAGTTTCACTGCGGAGGGATTCTCTTACGTCTTCATCCTGCCGGCTTTCACGGCCTCCCTTGCCTCCTTCCTTCTTTCTGTCAGCCCAAGGCCGACAGCCCTGCTCCACACTGCCTGCCTCCTCGTCGCGGCAGCTACTTCCCTCGCGGTAATACCGTTCATTAAATTTCTTCCCACGGCTCTTGGAGTATTCGCTGCTCCCCCCTTGATGTCGTTCCTTGTTGCTCTCCTCATTCTTCCTCTGGTGCCTCTCCTCACAGTCCTCTCAAGACGCATCACGTCCACGATCGGCTTTCTCCTCCTGGTGGGTGCAGTCGGAGCCGGATATGCTTCCCTGCAATCTCCCTCCTTCACCCATGATTCTCCCCAGCAGATCAACCTTACCTACTTTGAGGCCGCGAGTCGGAACGATGCCCAGATTGCGCTCTCCTCATGGGAGGGAGAGATTCCTCCAAGCCTCACCGGAAATCTCAAACCACTCCCAGACGCCACGAAGATGCCATATCCGCTGGGATCCTCTATTTTTGTGGTTCCCAGGGCACAGCTCAGCAGTCCCCAGCTTGAGCTCTTGCAATGGGATAATTCGGAGCAGTCACACAGCGCGCGGATTCGTCTCCGCCCCACCATCAATTCGCAGGAAATTCAGATCCGAATTGCGCAATCGGAAGGACTCTCCCGAATCACTGCGCTCGGACTGGAAATACCTTTGCCAGAACCGGATCCTGACGGCCAACAGTCCCTGCTCTTACGCGGTGTCCCGGACGACGGTCTGGAGATGACTCTGACATGGCAGTCTCAACCATCGCTTTCGCTCTCCCTTATTGGGATCACTCCCAATCTTCCTCCTCATCTCAAGTCGCTGAGTGCGACTCGAGGTCAGGTTCCGGGATGCCCCGCTCATGTTGGCGACCGCTCCATCACCCTCCGTCGCATAACTCTGAAATCACCATTGTTCTGAGGGTGCTTTAGGTCACTTCTCACGCGGCCTTTTCCGCTGCCTGATGACAGATCATTTTACCATCCCGCATTTCGACCTCTATCTCATCTCCTTCTGAAAAAAGACCCTCGATAACCTGGAGACTTAGAGGGTCCAGAAGATGCTTCTGGATGGCTCTCTTGAGAGGTCTGGCACCATAAACCGGATCATAACCCTCATCTGCCAGGAACTCCTCGGACGCCTTGCTAACCCGCATGCGAAGCCCCTTTCGCGCCAGTCGCTCCTCTACCCTGTCGAGTTGCAACCGCACAATCCTCTGAAGCTCCTTTCTGCCCAGAGACTGGAAAATCACTGTCTCATCGACCCGGTTAAGAAATTCCGGACGGAAATGACTCCGCAGAGCCTCCATCACTCCTGCCTCCTGCTGTTCAGGGTTTTCTTGTCCGGTGAGCAATTCACCCCCGATATTTGAAGTCATGATCAGGACTGTATTGCGAAAGTCCACTGTGCGTCCCTGTCCATCGGTAACACGCCCGTCATCAAGGATCTGCAAGAGGACGTTAAATACCTCCGGATGCGCCTTCTCGATCTCATCCAGAAGGACCACGGAATAGGGGTTTCTTCGCACCGTTTCGCTCAATTGCCCTCCCTCCTCATACCCGACGTATCCCGGAGGCGCACCGATAAGACGGGAAACGCTATGCTTCTCCATGTATTCTGACATATCGATCCGTACCATTGAGTTTTCGTCATCAAACAGAAACTCGGCAAGAGCCTTGGAAAGCTCGGTTTTACCAATCCCGGTTGATCCGAGGAACATGAACGATCCTATCGGCCGATTCTCGTCCTGAAGACCGGCGCGGGCACGCCTGATCGCGTTGGAAACTGCTTGAATTGCATCTCTCTGGCCGACAACCCGCTCACCCATGCGAATCTCCATCTCAACCAGCTTATCACGCTCCCCTTCTCGAAGCCGGTCCACCGGAATTCCGGTCCAGGACGCAACCACCCTCGCAATATCGTCCTCAGTGACCTCCTCTCTCAAAAGCAGCAAGTCGGAGTTCCTTTCACCCAATCGAACTTTTGCCTTATCCAGATCAGCCTGCGCATCTGGAAGAGATCCATAGGTCACCTCTGAGGCCCGGGCAAGATCCCCGAGGCGCTTTGCTTGTTCTGCCTCGGTCTTTAAAACGTCGATGCGCTCCTGCAGTTCACGTACTTCCTCGATTAATTTCTTCTCGCTCCGCCACTGCGCCGTCAGGCTCGCAGATTCCTCCCGCAGAGTAGATATCTCTTCCTCCACCTTCCTCAAACGAACGGAACTGGCCTCGTCTGATTCTTTCTCAAGCGCCTGCCGTTCCATCTCAAGTTGCATCACCTGCCGTTCCATCTGGTCGAGGTCTGAGGGCATTGAGTCTAATTCAATCTTCAGCCTTGAGGCGGCCTCATCGACAAGATCAACGGCCTTGTCCGGAAGAAAACGGGCCGAGACATATCGGTCCCCGAGCTGCGCAGCTGCCACCAGTGCACTGTCCTGAATTCTCACACCATGGTGGATTTCGTAGCGTTCTTTGAGACCTCGCAGGATTGCAATAGAATCGTCTACCGAAGGCTCCTCTACCCTGACCGGCTGGAAACGGCGCTCGAGAGCCGCATCTTTTTCCACATGATTGCGATACTCCGAAGGCGTGGTTGCCCCTATGGTGCGCAGTTCACCGCGGGCCAGTTGAGGCTTGAGAAGGTTTGAGGCGTCCACCGCTCCCTCACTGGCGCCCGCCCCCACGATCGTATGCAGCTCATCAATAAACAGAATAATTTCGCCGTCCGCTGTCGTCACCTCCTTCAGAAATGCTTTCAACCGATCCTCAAACTCACCGCGGTACTTTGCCCCGGCGATCATCGCACCCAAGTCCATTGCGATAATTCTCCTGTTCCTCATCGCGTCCGGCACATCACCCGCCACGATCCTTCGGGCCAACCCCTCAACAATGGCGGTTTTACCCGTACCGGGCTCACCAATCAGCACTGGATTGTTTTTTGTCCTGCGTGAAAGCACCTGCATAACCCGGCGGACTTCAGTATCTCTTCCAATAACTGGATCGATTCTTCCTTCTCGAGCAAGGCGACAGAGATCTGTCCCATACTTCTCAAGGGTCTGATATTTACCCTCTGGATTCTCATCCGTGACTGTCTGGCTCCCTCTGATTTCACCGAGGGCCTTTTCCAAAGCCTCAGGCGTTACTCCTGCCTCAAGCATCAGTTTGCCCACAGACCCTCGCACTCTCATTGCGCCCAGAAGGACATGTTCGACACTGAGAAATTCATCCGCCATCTCAGCCCGAATCTCATCTGCAACGTCCAGCGTCGATTTCAAATCGTTGCCCAGATGTGGCTGTGTACTCGCCCCTTGTACGCGGGGCTCCTTGTCCAGGGCGGTAATGAGGTTCGCCTTCAATGCGGTCAGGTTGGCGCCTGCTTTCTCCAGCGACGGGATGGCGAGACCTTCTTTCTGCTGGAGGAGCCCAAGCAGGAGATGCTCGCTTTTCAGCTCGGCGTGATCGGATGTGGATGCAAGCCGCTGAGCTCCCTGAAGTGCCTCTTGAAGTTTAATTGTTATTTTATCGAGACCCATGAAACACCTGTCGCAATTTCCGCACCGGGAAAATCACCCTTAGTTTTTAGGTTCATGTCACAATAGCGGGACACCATGACCCGGGGATTGAGACAGTGTAGTGGGTCGATTTGTCTCACACCCTCTCCCGCTTGCCTCCAAGGCTTCCAGGGGAGATGCTCATCCCCGATGACACCGCGTGAGCGCCTTCTCCTAATTGCACCTGGGGTGCTCTTTCTCGTCGCGTTCGGCGCTTTCGAACTCGGTCGTCTTGCAAGTCGCAAGGATGCTGAACGGAAAGCCGCAGCGCAGAAAGCGCAACTTACCACGGATTCTCCACAGGATACATCCGGCCTCATCGCGATTCTGCAGGCACAAAATCTCGACCGAAGGCGATTCTCTTTTGCCAGGGTCATTGAACAGTCAAGTGGTCACAGGGTGACACCTTTCGACAGTGACAACCCTGCCTCCTCGATCATTCTCGAGGCGATCCGTGGGGCTGCTGATCAAGCCATGAAGATTCATAGCGAAGAGGGCTCCGCCATCAGGAGTCTCCGCCGCATCAACGAGGGCTCCCGCTTCTTTGAGGAGACCCTCCGGGAGCACATTGACGCCCACCGATGCCGCTTTTGCTCGATTCCTGATACGGTAGAGGGACAAGAGCAACGCGCCGGGTATCCCGGTCTACGAAGCGAGCATGTCGCAGCAG
>CAXEFH010000250.1:0-5247 GCA_963989605.1 uncultured Roseibacillus sp.
TAATGATACGGCGACCACCGAGATCTACACCTCTCTATTCGTCGGCAGCGTCAGATGTGTATAAGAGACAGATTGCCCGGAGAAGACATCATTGTGATCAATCTTTCAGGCAGAGGCGACAAGGACATGGATCAGGCGTGCCGCCTTCTGGAGCAATAGGGACCCTCTTTCGCTCTAGGGCTTCCACCAGTTCTCGTCCTTTTCCCAAGCTTCCCTGCGGGGAGATTCTGATGAGTCTCCGGCGGCCTCAGGAGTCCTGTCCTCCACATTCTGATCCTCGGTTTCGAGTAACTCGTCTTCAGTTTTATCGGCGGAGGAACTACTTCGGGCCATTGTAAAGAGAATGGTCGCTATCATGCCCAGAGCAAAGCTGAGGAGAGCGGTCATGGAAATGGCCAGCATGTCTCCCGGAGAGAGGGCTACAGTTTCAAGGCAACTCATCTGAGAACAAATTATATGCTCGAGGATTTCAGAGGAGCAACCGCGATATTGCCGATCCTGAGCAAAGTATAGTTTTTGAATAGAATTGTGGCTCTTTGGGGCCAACATGCTTGCTTGTTGCAGTTTTCTACGGCTTCAGCGCAGGAAAGTCCTCTGGTGGATTGACAAATGGAGGTCGACAGCTAGTCTCCGCGTCCCGCCAGCGTTAGCTGTCCCAGAAACGCCCCAAAACCATGAGCAAGCGCACATATCAGCCTTCCAAACGCGTCAGAAAGCGTCAGCACGGTTTCCGTGCCCGGATGGCCACGAAAGCCGGGCGTGGGATTCTCAAGCGTCGCCGCCAGAAGGGGCGAAAGCGCCTTCTCCCGAAGGGGGCCGAGATTCAGTACAAGAGGCACACCGTTCAACACGGCAGGTAGGACGGACTGGCTTTCGCTCGCTGTTTGGGGAACAATCCCTGGGATTATGCGGGTTCCGCGCCGACTCAGTATGACGCGCAGAGAGGAGTTCGCTGCGGTGAGGACGCGTGGGCGATCGATGGCCTCACGAAATCTGGTGATGGCGACTCTGAGCGATTCCTCATTAGATCACTTGAAATTTGGCTTTATTACCTCTCGGAAGTCGTCGCGCAGGGCGGTTATGAGGAACCTTATCAGGCGCCGTCTCCGGGCGATTCTTGTCAAACACGGTGAAAAAATTGATCCCATGCGCTATTTGGTGGTCGTTGCTCGCCAGAAAGCCTCCGAGGCAAGCTTTGGTGAGTTGGAGGCCGACTGGCTTCGTTTGGGTCAAGGTCTGGGTATTTTTGGGGAAGAAAATATGGAGGAGAAAGAAATTGCTCACCCATTGTAGGGTCATGGCGTCATGAAGTGGCTTATCCAGACTCTGATCAAGTGCTATCAGAAGGTTTTCCGTCCGTTTTTACGTGCGATTTCGGGTGGTGGAAATTGCCGGTATCGACCGAGTTGCTCGAATTATTTTCTGGAGGCAACGGAGGTGCATGGCTGGCTCAAGGGTAGTTGGTTGGGGATTCGACGGATTTTACGCTGTCATCCGTGGGGGGGCTGCGGTTATGACCCAGTTCCACCGATTGTGGATACCGTGAAAGAGCAAGGCGGGGATCGGGATCCGATCGACAACTTGAAATCTGTTCCCGGCCCAGAATCTCACCAGAAGTAGCAAAGGAGTTTCATTTTGGATCGCAAGGCTTGGATCGTTATCGTGCTGTGCTGTCTGGCGCTGGCAGTCAATCTCTATTATAGCAGCAAGAACCAGGAGGCTTTGCAGGAGAGGGAACGGGAAGCTCTTGCCCAGAGAGAAGCGGAGCCGCAGGCCGGCGAAAGCGAGGCTGGGCAGGAGGTTCCTTCGGTGCAGCCGCCGGTCGATGGTGATGATTCTGAGAATCCGGCAGAGTCGGGGAAGGTGGCGGAGCCAGTTCCATTGGTAGAGGAGAAGGTCTCCAAGATTTCTGTCGGCGAGGCTGTGTTCTGCTTCACGAATTTCGGGGGCGGAATCAAACGGATCGACATGGACGGGCAATTTGCCGTGAAGGACAAGGTCAACCTCGTCAGCCTGAACCAAACCGACCCTCAGCCAATCGGTCGACTGGTAAGCGGAGTCGACCAGTATCTCGATCTGATATACGCGCATGTGGCCGAGCTCGACACCCCTAACAGTATTACCTTTGTGGGTAAAACCCGGGATGGCTTACAGATTTCCAAGACATGGATTGTTGAGAAGGCCACAGGCGGAGAGCCCGGTTCTGTTGAGCGGAGCGCTTCATTCCGGCTGCAGCTCAAGCTGGTATTCGAAAATAACGGGGCGAGTTCCCTGAACTTGAAAAACTATGGGCTCTTCGCTGGCTCAGCCGAGCCCCTCTGGAAAGGTGAGTGGGATCGTCACATCACCCTCTTCTACGAGAAGGATGGTGACTACAAGAAACGCCGTGTCACCAGGTTCAAGAAGGGAAAGAAGCCGCATTTCCAAGAGGATGCCGGCGCGCTTGGATTCGCTGGAGTAAGTAACCAGTTCTTCGCGACGATCATCACTCCTGAGACACCCTACGACGCATGGATCTGGGGAGATCGCAGAGCGGTTCAATTGCCCATGGTCGCAGGGGGCGGGACGGGTGAATCGATCCGTCTTGGCATGAGCTTGCCCGACAAAACCCTGATTCCTGGGGGAGACGACAAGGAAGCTCTTACATTCAATTTATATGTTGGTCCCAAAAACAATCTCATGCTCCGTGAGAGTGGGGAAATCCACGACAGGGACTACAAGAAGGTCATGAATTATGGCATCTTTGGCGGGATCAGCTTTGTCCTCAACTGGCTGCTCAACGTGCTTTATTCCGGACTTTTCTCCAAGGTTTCCGACAGCTGGGGATGGGGGTTCGCGATTGTGGCGCTGACAATTATTATCCGGGGGGCGATGTGGCCCCTGCAAAACAAGTCGACTCGCGCCATGAAGCGGATGTCGAAGTTGCAACCGGAGATCAAGGCACTTCGTGAGAAGTATCCGGAAGATCCCAACCGGATGAATCAGGAGATGATGAAATTGTACCGGGATTACGGAATCAATCCTCTGGGGGGCTGTCTTCCCCTGCTGGTTCAGATCCCCATCTTTTTCGGTTTCTACATTATGCTTCAGTACGCGGTTGAGCTCCGGCAGCAGCCCTTCCTGTGGGTTGAAGACCTTGCGCTGCCGGACACTGTGGCAGACTTTCCGTCAGCCATTCCTTTGCTCGGGGGCATCGGTGTGAACCTTCTCCCGATCGTGATGGCGGTTACCATGGTTCTCCAGATGGCGCTCACACCCAAGACGGGTGACAAGATGCAGCGTCGTCTCTTCATGATGATGCCGGTCGTCTTCTTCTTCTTCTGCTACAACTTTGCCTCTGCCCTTGCACTCTACTGGACTACCTCGAACATTTTCGCCATCGTTCAGATGCTGATCACGCGACGGTTGCCGGAGCCGGAACTGAAAAAGAAGAAGGCTTCGGGAAAAAAGGGATTTATGCAGCGAATGCAGGAGCGGGCGGAAGCGGCCAAGAAGTCCCAGAAGGAAATGAGGGCCCGGCAGATGGGAGGACAAGGACCCAAAAAGCCGAAGAAAAGAGGCCCGCGCACCGGGGGTTAGATTGCTTCCAGTTTCGGGGGAATTTGCGGGGGACGCTTCTCATCGTCACACCTGGCTTGACCGAATGGCTGCGGGTCCTAAGGTAAACCCATGGAAGCGCTTTCTGAAGCTCGGCAAGTCCTTGAATCCATGGTGACCCAGCTCGGGTTCGAGGTAAATATCGAACAGGAAGAGAGCGAAGAGGGGGCCTGTCTTCAGATCTTGACAGAAGAAAGTGGCCTGTTGATCGGGAAGCATGGTGACCGGCTTGATGATCTCCAATACCTCGTGAACCGGATCCTTCAGAAAAAAGTTCAGGAACCTCCTCGCGTCCGCATCGACTGTGACCATTTCCGGGTGAGACAGGAGGAGAAGCTGATTGCGACCGCGAAAGATCTGGCGGAGAAAGCAAAGGAGAGTGGAAAGTCGATGAAGATGAGGCCTTTGAATGCGTATCACCGGCGGATCGTTCACAATGCTCTTGTTGACGATGGGGAGATCGAAACTTTTTCGCCCAGAAGCGACGAGCGCCTCAAGCGCATTGTAATCCGACCGGTCTCCTGAGAGAACGACCTCCTGAAGTGGAGACCGTGTGGAGGGGGATTCTTAACCTGACGAAACATGGAAACGCATCGACTCGTCCTGCCCGAAGACCTCAATCATTATGGGTTCCTCTTTGGGGGAAGGCTCCTTCGATGGGTGGACGAGGCAAGCTGGATTGCCGCTAGTCTGGACTTTCCATCATGCCGTTTTGTGACGATCGGGATGGACGAGGTGGTTTTTCGGCACAGCGTGAGGGAAGGGACGATCATTTCAATCCGTTCTTCAAAACATGAGGTAGGAAACACCTCGGCAACTTATGAGGTGACGGTTTATGTGGGGAAGCTGGGTGAAGGTGACCCGATATTCACGACCCGGGTCACGTTCGTGAATGTGGACGAACATGGATCCAAGCGGTCTATCGTTGCATGAGAAATGGAGAGCGCTCATGAGGTTGATATTACCCTTGCGATAGAGAAGCTCGAGGACCAGGACGCATGGCGACGTGCAGCGGCCCGTAAGATAGGTGTTCAGCCTGAACGGATCGAGAGCATGGAGTTGCTCAAAAAGTCCATTGATGCCCGGAAATTTCCCGTCCGGTTCAAATTGCGGATCCTTGCCGGGGTAGATGAGGTGGTGCCTGCAGCACAGTTGGGAGCACCTTCCTTTCCGAGGATTTCTGGAGATTCTCCAAGGATTCTGATTGTTGGTTGTGGTCCCGCCGGGATGTTTGCGGCGCTTCGTTGTCTTCAACTTGGGTTATGTCCGGTCATCCTCGAACGGGGCAAGGATGCGTCCGCCCGTCGTTTTGATCTCGCCCCAATCCTGCGGCAGGGTCGGGTCATCGAGGATTCGAACTATTGTTTTGGAGAGGGGGGGGCTGGAACCTTTTCGGATGGCAAACTCTACACCCGAGCCACCAAGAGAGGTCCCGTGCGCGAGATCTATGAAATTCTGGTGGCGCATGGGGCCCCTCCGGACATTCTCACTGAGGCTCATCCTCATATTGGGTCAAATCTCCTCCCGAATGTGGTCAAGTCGTTGAGGGAAACGATTCTTGCAGCCGGTGGAGAAGTACATTTCGGTAGCAGGGTCACAGACCTGTCTCTTATACACATCTCCGAGCCCACGAGACAGGCAGAAATCTCG
>CAXEFH010000251.1:0-5241 GCA_963989605.1 uncultured Roseibacillus sp.
TTTCAAGCAGAAGACGGCATACGAGATTTCTGCCTGTCTCGTGGGCTCGGAGATGTGTATAAGAGACAGCTTTTTTTTGTCCCGAAATCCTATAGTTTGGACCTGGAATCTTGATTTCTCCTAGGGTCTCGTGTCGGTTCACGACTTGGTTGCCGTCAAAGTTGGTGGCGCCGAAAAGAATAGTGCCGTCCGAAAGTCCGAGTTCGTCCCCTGCCGGGGCTTCTGGCGGGGTAGGCGTTGCGAGGACGAATCGGAGCGCCGAGGCGCGGGCCACGGACATAACCCCCAGAGGAGAGCGGATCGCGATGTCCTTGTCGCGGACCCAGATCAGGCTTCCAGGCAGAGGTTCGCTGCCCTTGCGATAAAAGGTTCCCGGTTCTCTTGGATCCCCGGGCTCGCCCGCCAGGAATTCCATGCTCGCGAGGGAGGAGAGCGGAACCTTCTGTTCGCCGAAGATCTGGCTCCGGATATTGAGCTGCTTCCTCCTGCCAGCTCCTTCGAGGGTCTTTACCTCGGCATTCCAGACTTCACCATTGAGCAGCCGTACGGCCCCTGGAAGTCTTGAGATATTCTGAGGCAGAGAGTTGACGGCGAGGAAGACTTGATCGCCAATGACCTTTCCTTCGCACGAGAGTTGCCCGTTTTCGAGAGTGAGGGCCCCCTGTCGTCGGCCACTATTCGAGATGACGAGGCCACCAGTGGGGACAGATGGGGCTGGCCGGGTGCTTATGACCCGGGAATCGCCTGGTCTCGAGGTCATCAGGATCTCATCAACGTTAAGATGGCCCCAGAGGCCACGGTGTTGATCACGAAGTTCAACACGCGCGAATTGGCCACGGAATTTCCGGACGTCCAGGACAACGTTCTCGAAGTAATCGTCATTGCTCCCGGTTGCACTGCGGACGATCCCTTCGGAGGTGTGCAGGTTGACGCAGATCTGACCCGGATGTCCGCCACCGCTCATGCGGATCTGGATATAATCCTGCTCAAGGAGAAACACAGGGGAGCGAAGACTTCCCACTGCCCGCTGGCTATTGCCTATCGTGGTGAGGAAGAGCCTTCCCTCGAAGGGGCCGACCCGGCGACGCATCATTTTGGTGCCTGATTGCAGGTCCCGGTTGAAGGCATCACCTTCCCGCTGCCAGCTGCCTCCGAGGGAGCCCAGAGAGCTGTCTTTCAGAGGTGTCGGGTGCACCGGGCTCCAGCCGGGGTTCTGCCCAAGGTTATTCTCCTCGAAATCGTGAATCACGAGATCGCCATCAGGACGCACTGGTAGCAGTGGAGCCTTGGGGTTTTCGGGATCGTTAGGCCGCTGTGAACCGAGGAGCGCTGAGTATTCCTCGAGGGAGAGCTGTCCGTCTGCATTCTTGTCGGCATCAGGGCTTTCGTTCAGGGCGCGCTGTAGAGCAGGGTGATTCGCTGAGGTGATGGATTCCTCTTTTCCCATGGCCAGACCCGAAAGCGCCACCGCCATGCAAAAGGCGAGGGTGCGGGTCGTGCTCGAAAAGAGGGATGGCATGATCACTATTCTTTCAGAATCTGATTATTTTGCCTTGGCCATCGCAGAGCGCTGGAGGAGGTAGTTGCTGATGGTCTGTTCGACGGGAACCTTCGTGTTCACGAGCACATGCTCGACTCCCGACTTGTTGCAGGCCCGCTTGATTTCGGTGACGAACTTCTCGAGTTCTTCCAGATAGTTTGCACGTACCCGGCCTGGCTGGGTGATGACCTCACCCTCGCCCTCAAGCCCCATGAACTTCCACATTCCACTGAGGGGAAACTCGATTTCGTATGGGTCCATGATGTGCCACAGGATCACGTTGTGCCCTCCATAGCGAAGGTGATTGAGCCCTTCGATAAACTCCTCCGTGTTGTCGAAAAGATCAGAAAAGAGCATTACGAATCCCCGTCGGTTCATCCGATGTGCGAAGTCATGGAGCACGGCGCCCACATTCGTTCGAGGCACCGGCGTGACTTTTTCGAGTTCCGATGAGATATCGTGCAGGACCCCCATGTGACTCTTGGGCGCAATGTAGTTCTGCAATTCTCCATCGAAGATTCCCACGCCGGCGGAGTCGCCCTGGTCAATGACGAGATAGGCCAGACTGGCGGCGAGATATTTCGCGTATTCAATCTTGGAAATCTTACCGGACTGGTAGGTCATCGACTGGCTCGCATCGAGGAGCATGTTCGAGACGAAGTTCGTTTCTGCCTCGAAGAGCTTGATGTAGTAGCGGTCGCACCTCGCGTAGGCTTTCCAGTCAATGTTACGGGTCTCATCACCCTGGGAGTACTGCCTGTATGCGGTGAACTCCGAGCTGATGCCGCGGCTGGGGCTCTTGTGCTGACCGATTCTCAGACCTTCCACGACCCTGCGCGCCACAATGTCGAGAGATCCGATCTGGGACAGGGTCTCCGGATCGAGATACTTCGGGCCCTTTGGTTTGTTGAAGTCCTCAGAAGAAGGCTGGGAGGCTTCGCTGGATGAAGTAGTCGCTTCAGGCATTTGAATGGCGAGGGGAGCGTCACGCTCCCCTTTATTGGTTTTTACGTTCGTTGAATCGGAATGAATGCGAGCTGCCGGTGGCCGGTGCTTGCTGGCACCGGGGCCTGCCTGAGGTCACCCTCTTCCCCTGCCTGATGGGCAGGGGAGAGGAGAGGGGAGCCGGCTAGGGCGGAATCTCACGGAAGAAGGACTTGGAGGCTGATCAGTTCAGGCCGATGCCCCTTCCTTCTCGTAGAGCTCCTTGTCGCTTGGGATTTCCTCGAGGAGACGGCCGACGACGTGATCTGCGTCCACTCCTTCAGCCTGAGCCGCGAAGTTGAGCCCCATCCGATGGCGCAGGACAGGCGCGGCGAGGGCTTGGACATCCTCAAGAGAGGCCCCGAAGCGTCCGCGAAGAATGGCCCGGGCCTTGGCGCCGGTGATCAGGTTGAGACAGGCTCGTGGACCGCAACCCCAGGAGACAAAATCCTTGATGAAGCCAGGAGCGTTCTCCTCGGAGGGACGCGTAGCTCGAACCAGTGCCGCAACATACTGGAAGATATGGTCAGCGACGGGAACCCGGCCGACGAGATCCTGGAGCAGGAGAATGTCTTCTTTTGCAAGGACTTCCTGAGGGCTCCCACCGCTTCCGGTGGTTACGTTCCGCATGATTTCAATTTCCTCCTGCTGCGTCGGATAGCTGACGTGAATCTTGAACATGAAACGATCCAGCTGGGCTTCAGGCAGAGCATAAGTTCCCTCCTGCTCAAGAGGGTTCTGGGTGGCAAGCACGAAGAAGGGGGGCTCGAGAGCATAGTCGTCGCCGCCTGCGGACACGATTTTTTCCTGCATGGCCTCAAGCAGGGCCGCCTGGGTCTTTGGAGGAGTCCGGTTGATTTCGTCTGCCAGCACGAGGTTGGAGAAGATCGGTCCCTTTGTGAACATGAACTTACGTTCGCGGGTCTCGGGGTCGTCCTGAAGAAGCTCGCTGCCCGTGATGTCCGAAGGCATCAGGTCTGGTGTAAACTGGATTCGCTTGAAGGTGAGAGACAGGGTCTTGGCGATAGAACTGACCAGCAGAGTCTTAGCGAGCCCGGGAACCCCCTCAAGCAATCCGTGACCACGGGAGAAGATGGCAATGAGGACTTCGTCGATGACCTGATCCATGCCGACAATGCTCTTGCGCAGTTCCTGCACGATCGCGTCGCGGGCATCGTGCAGTTTCTTGACTGCCGCGACATCATCAATGTCGCCTTCCGCGTCGGGCTGAAGGATGGATTTCTTGGCGGTTGCAGCTAGTTCCTTAGCTGCTGCTACCTTGCTGGTGCGGGCCGCCTTTTTGGCGCGGGCCCCCTTTTTCTTTGTGGTCTTCTTGGTTGCTTTTTTAGCCATGGTTTTACCTTCTGGTGAGCTTCGTTGTAGGAGATGGGCGCCCTTCCGGGAGCTCGTTCATCGCCTCGGGGTCCCTGAGAGGGAGAAAGGAGATAAGTTTTTCGGGGAGGATCTACAACCAAAGACCCGTGCTCCAACAAGCATCAATTATCTGGAAGTGCAGCGCACGATAGGGTGACGCCCTTCAGGGTTTGTTTTGCGCCCGATAAGGCAATTCCAACTGGTTAGGTTCGGATGAAAACTCACCCTTCAAGTAATCAAGATAACCGAAGTGAGCACCCTAACAGTTGCCACTCATCGGTGGGCAGGCGTGCTTGGTGTCCGAAGCAGCTGGGCCCTGAGGCCGCTCATCTCGTGTAGGACTTGCTCCTTGATGGAGATCCTGCTACCTGCCGATCCACACTCTCAGCACCTCTTAATTACGTTACCAGCCACACCATGATTGATCTCAAGTCCGACTGCAAATATGCAATGGTGATCCCGACCTCGATGGGGACCCGCTTGACGCCCCTGAACGGGCAGCCGTTTCATTGCTCAGATAACTTTCTCCTGACGGCCAGCAGTGCAGAATCCAACGTGGGGAGTGTATCTTCGTATCTCGGCCTGCCGGTCAAGATCCTGACTTCCTTCGTGAAAGGAAGCCCAGTGTCCCGCTTCATCAAGGACAACCTCGCGGGGAGGCATATGGACTACGAGGGTCCTGACATTGAGCAGGGAGGCCCATGGGGCTACCGGCACCAGATCAACATGGCGGACAGCGGAACAGGTTCGAGGGGGCCAAGGGTCTGGAATGACAGGGCGGGAGAAGTAGGACGAGATCTGAAGGTCGAGGACTTTGACCTTGAGCGGATCTTCGGTGAGGAGGGAGCCCAGATCGTTCACATGTCGGGTTTGATTGCGGCGCTTTCTCCGGATTCGACCCAGTTTTGCCTTGATGTGGCCCGCCTCGCCAAGAAATACGACACGAGGATCTCATTCGACCTCAATCACAGGGCGACCTTCTGGAAAGGCCGGGAGCAGGAGCTGAGCGAGGCATTCCGGGAGATTGGAAGTCTTGCGGATGTTCTTGTCGGAAACGAGGAGGACTTCCAGCTCTGCCTGGGAGTTGAGGGTCCGGAAGCCGGTGGAGAGGACATCGGGGGGAAAATCGATAGTTTCAAGGAGATGATCAACCGCGTCAAAGCGCAGTTCCCCAATGCCTCGGTGTATGCCACCACTCTGCGTGAGGTGGTCAGTGTGAACCTGCATGAGTGGGGAGGCATAGTGGCCGAAGGTGAGGACTGGCACCTGTCTCTTAGACACATCTGACGCTGCCGACGAATAGAGAGGTGTAGATCTCGGTGGTCGCCGTATCATTAAAAAAA
>CAXEFH010000252.1:0-5210 GCA_963989605.1 uncultured Roseibacillus sp.
TTTTTTTTCAAGCAGAAGCCGGCATACGAGATTTCTGCCTGTCTCGTGGGCTCGGAGATGTGTATAAGAGACAGATTCAAAGGCGCGGGCTGGAAAAAATCTTCCAGAGACTTACCAGGATCTTGCCAAGAGCCCGTGGAAGGGACGAGTCCTGATCCGGTCCTCCAGTAATGCTTACAACCAGTCGCTTCTCGCATCAATACTGGCTGCCGAAGGTAAAGACGCTGCTCTCGCCTGGGCCAAGGGGGTTACCGCCAACATGGCCCGCCCGCCCCAGGGAAATGATCGCGATCAGGTTCGAAGCGTAGCACTCGGGCTCGGGGAGTTAGCCGTAGTGAACACCTACTACCTCGGCTTACTGGAGAATGCCGATGATCCCAAGGATCGGGCCGCGCGAGATGCGGTCGGGGTCATCTTCCCGAACCAAGGTGATCGTGGAGCTCACGTGAATGTGAGCGGAGCCGGAATCGTGAAGGGAGCGAAGAATCGTCCGCATGCCGTTGCTCTGCTGGAATTCCTCACCTCGAAAGAAGTTCAGGCCGGCTACCAGAAGATGACCTCTGAGTTCGCCGTCGCCAAGGGTGTGGAGCCCGAGCAGCTCCAGAAAAATTGGGGAAGTTTCAAGCCCGACTTCACCTCCCTGCATGAACTTGCAGAACATCAGGAGGAAGCGGTGAAGATCTTTGACCTCGCGGGCTGGAAGTGACAAGTAGAGCGGGTTGAAAGCCCCTCCGAAAGCTGATCGCGAGACCCCGGGCCCTAGGAAGGCCAGGGTCGGACCAGCCTGTTTTAGCATTATCAGCTGGCGAACTCTCGCCTGGCTCTGTGCTCTGGTGCTCTTGGCACCAGTCTTGGTGGTGCTGTGGGAGGTTGTAAACCCCGACGGGGGAACCAGTGACAGTTCATGGGAGCACGTTCGAGACAACCTTCTCGGGCCCGCGGTGCGCGATACGGCAATTGTGGTTACAGGAGCATGCCTGCTGTCCCTCCTCTTCGGCGTTCCCGCGGCATGGTGTGTTTCTACCCTGCAATTCCCCGGCCGACGCCTTCTCGCCATCCTTCTTGTCCTGCCTCTTGCGGTTCCTCCCTACGTTGCTGCGTTTGCGTCAACCGAGGCCCGGGAAGCGTTTATCCCAACGCTCGTTGAGATTCGTTTGAACATGGGCGTCGAAACCTACCTCAAAGTAGAGCTGATTCACCGCTTTGCCTGGCTGATCCTGATCTTTGCTGCGGTCCTTTATCCCTATGTTTTCCTTGCGAGCCGGTCCGCTTTCTCAGGATCCTCGCGACGTCTCGCAGAAGCAAGTCGCGCGCTCGGCACGGGACCTTGGAAGACCTTTTTTAAGATCAATCTTCCCCTTGCACGCCCCGCTCTCGTCGCGGGCCTTTTCCTCGTGGCGATGGAAGTAATCAATGACTACGGCGCGGTTCATCATCTTGGAATCAATACTCTGACGGTTGCCGTTTTCAGAACGTGGCATGACCTCGGTGAGCTCGACACCGCTCGAAGACTTGCCGGATGGATACTCCTCGGAGTTTTTGCTCTTGTTCTCCTCGAGCAGTGGCAGCGGGGACGCCGTAAATACTCCTCCGGGAGAGAAGGTGATGTCCCACGACCAAGGTGTAGTATCGGAGGCTCTCTGCTGTGCTGGGCGGTATGCCTCATCCCGGTCGGTTTGGGTCTACTTCTTCCGGTATTCGTTCTGGTTCGATGGTGGAGGGCCTCAACACTGGTTAATTCGGGCGCAGAAATTTTTGCAGCCGCCCGCAACAGTCTCGTTCTCGGAATCTCAGTGACCCTGGCGTGCCTGCTTCTCGGCTTGATCATCGCAGGAGTAGCGCGATTCAGCAGGCGCCGGAGCGACCTGCTCCTCAGTCAAGGATCCGGCATCGCGGGCTATGCCTCGCCAGGAGCCGTGATGGCAGCTGGAGTATTAACCGTTCGAGCCATCCTGGGGACGTGGTTTCCACCCGAGACATGGCTGGGCTCGCAGCTCCTTTCGGCGACCCTCTGGCTCGGCCTTGGCCTGACGGCTCGTTACATCGCCATCTCCATTCAAATGGCGCGGCAGTCACAGAGCCTGATACCTGTCGTGAATGACTATGCTGCGAGCACCCTGGGACGTGGGCCTCTCGGGAGTTTTATTTCGATTCATCTACCACTCATGAGACCGGCACTGGCAGGTGCGGCCATTCTGATCTTTGTCGACGTCTGTAAAGAACTCCCCCTGTGCTTGATGCTGCGGACCTTTGATTTTGAAACCCTAGGGACGTGGACCTGGACTCTGGCAGATCAGGGCCGGATCTGGGGAACGGCAGCTCCGTCCCTCGTATTAATCCTCACCTGTCTGATCGGGCTCACCCTCGTAGAAACATTCGGCTGGCGCCACCAGAGGCAACGCCAGCCGTAGGTCATGTGAGTCAGACGAACACCCCACCGAGGCGTGGTGCTCATTGAAGAAGCTAGACCAACTCTTCCGCTCCGACTATCGTTCCAAGCACCCGTTACTGACGCCTCCTTGTCCCTGAGAATATCGAAAATTAATGTGGGTCTTGCTATCTTACGTTCACCATCTACAGCGATCAAAGCGTGAGCACACAACTTATCCTCGAACGTCTGGTCTTTTCCTATCCGCGCAGTCCTCAGCGTGCATTGGACGAAGCCACTTTGACTATCGAGGAGGGAGAATTGCTCTCACTTTTGGGGAAAAGTGGCAGCGGTAAATCCACCCTTCTGCGTCTCGTCGCTGGACTGGATCGCCCGTCGAGCGGATCCATATCACTTGGTAATGAGATCTTGTCCGCAACAGACGCCTTTGTTCGTCCTGAGCACCGTCAAATAGGGCTCGTTCCTCAGGGCTGCGATCTCTTCCCCCATCTGACGGTCGCGCGCAATATCTCCTATGGGCTCCGCCACTGGGCTCGCAGCGAACGCAATCAGCGGGTTGACGAGCTCCTTGAACAGGTAGGCCTTTGCGGGTTTGGAAAGCGCCTCCCCAACGAGCTCTCCGGGGGAGAAACCCAGCGAATCGCTCTCGCCCGCGCCCTCGCGCCAAAGCCCAGGCTGCTCCTGCTGGACGAACCCTTCAGTAACCTCGACCTTGAACTGAGAGAAACTCTCCGGAGCCTCACGGCGGACTTGCTTCGTAGTCAGGGAACGACCGCAATCTTTGTCACTCACCACAGCGACGATGCCTTTTCAATCTCCGATCGGGTCGCTGTGATGCGGGGGGGCAAGATACTGCAAGCAGGCCCTCCGAGGGAGATCTGGCAAACCCCTGCCTCGCCCGAAGTAGCGGCTCTTTTCGGAACTATCAATATCCTTCCCTCAGCCGGGGACAATGCTCCTCCCTGCTCTTTTGGTCGTCCCGATCAACTCGCTCTGGAATCAGACCTGAGTAAATGTTTCGCCGAGGGGACAATCCGCAGGATTGAATTCCTCGGCTCCTTTCAACGAGTGAGCCTCGATCTGGAAGCGTCTGGAGAAAACCTGCTGGTGGACGTCCCATCGGGAGTATCGCTCACCAACGGAGCGAAGATGGGGATCCGTTGGCGGGTGAGCTAGTCTACCGGGTAGTAGCCCCGGGATGGAGCAATCGCTCGCTGACCTTGTGAAGCTGAGCCGGGCCTGCCTGGTCACCCCTATCGCCCCTCACAACGAGAATATTGTCATCGATGACAATAGCGTCACATCCTCCCGCAGCCGCGATTCTCCGGACATGTCCATCCCGATCCTCAAAGGCCGGATTGATGACGATACCGGCCTCAAAGGCGGAATTACGTATCTGGGCGGAAATCCTGCCCTCAGCGACTGTTCCCGATACCGTCCCCATGTTGGATTCTTCAACGCCTCCCTCTTCAATATGACCCCATTCATCGAGCCATGAACCAGCGCCTCTACCCACGAGCTCCGGCCCTGAGACAGTTTTATCGCCGAAGGAAGAGGCAATGCGGTGGAGAAGGTCAAGACTCCGGGGGGTTTCTCGAGGCTGGATTGAAATTCCAAATCCGTAGCCAGTAAATTCGAGTTCAAAGACCGGAGGGCGACCGGAGCCCCGAGAGAAGAGGTAGACTGCTTCAAGTCGCTCTGGACTGAGAGCCAATCCACTATCCTCGTCGCGGATGTTCCGGCAATCCCCCCTCCGCTGGGCAGTAAAAACGCCGAACTTTGTCTCCCTCACAAAGGAGAGACCCCTACTCCTGACAACGAGATGCATCGGATCAAAGTGCAGGAACTGGTTGAGAAGAGCCTCGTGGCAATTCCTGAGACGTAGAGGATGATCCATTGATGTGTTATAAGCCAGAGGAACGGAAACCGGCTAAACGACAAATGACTAAATATTGACGATAGGTTTCCCCGGTCTCCAGTCCGGACAACTCATCATCAAGCCCACTCTTCCCACCGTCATGCTTGGCCCTACCTGCCTATCGCAATAAGCTCTCTTCCGACACGTAGGACAAACCGATTCCCGGCGACCGCGAACCCGTAGACTTTGTCGTCCTCCCCGACCTCGACTGAGTTTTCCGAGAGAACTCGGGGCTGCTTACCCTCAGATTCGAACACCACTGCCTTGCCATTCTTACAGAAAAAATAGATCCGATCTCCGGCCGCTACTGGTGACGCCCAGCACCCGTCCGGAAGCCGATACTCCCAGCACTGTTTTCCGTCCGAAATCGTTTGCACCTGCAAGGTTCCCGCCCTGTTGACGAAATAAGCCAGTCCCCGATGGAGGAGCGGTGAACTGAAACTGGCGGTAACAGATTCCGCACGCCACGCCACATGGGTTTTCGCTATATTACCCTCGCCCCCAAGCTTCACTGCAAGGCACTGGCGAGGACTGGATGAACCGATCACGATCATATTTCCATCACTGCTGGGCGACGCGACGGTATTCCTTTTGATATTCTCCAGCCACCAGATCCGTCTGCCATCCTTGAAGTCATATCCCTCCAAGGCTCCGTTGGAACTGACAATTACCTGCGCTTCATCACCACGATCGAGATAAAGCGGGGTTGTCCAGGAAACGCGCGACTCACGTTCGGCCTTCCAGACTGTCTTACCGGTTTCCCTGTCAAGACATAGCAGATAGGCTGTCTCTTATACACATCTCCGAGCCCACGAGACAGGCAGAAATGGCGGATGCCGTCTTCTGCTTGAAAAAAAAATGGGGGGGGGGGGGGGGGGGGGGGGGGGGGGGGGGGGGGGGGGG
>CAXEFH010000253.1:0-5197 GCA_963989605.1 uncultured Roseibacillus sp.
AATGATACGGCGACCACCGAGATCTACACCTCTCTATTCGTCGGCAGCGTCAGATGTGTATAAGAGACAGTTATGAGTCCGAAGCTGCTTCGGGCTCTCCCCTACGTAGCGACGCGGCAAAGTGTTTTCACTCTTCTCGAGCAGTATTTCACCGACGAACGTCTGCGCCTGGCATTTACCTTCCAGTCCAAGTACCTGGGCATGTCCCCTTGGGATTGCCCGGCTCTCTTCAGCATTCTTGCCTACCTTGAGTATCGGTTTGGTGTCTACCACGTTCAGGGTGGATTATGTCAGATTTCAGAGAAAATGGCGGAGGTAGCGATGGCAGATGGCGCAGAGATTCGTTTGGGTTCTCCCGTTGAGCAGGTTCTTACTGCTGGCCGGACCTCGACAGGGGTGCGCCTTGTCTCCGGGGAGGTGATCAAGGCGGATGCTGTCGTGGTGAATGCGGATTACGGCGTGGCGGTTACGCAGCTTCTGAATGGTGGTGGAGTGCCCGATGAACGGATGCGTAGAAAGGGCTTCTCTTGCTCCACGTTCATGCTCTACCTCGGGCTAGATAAGATCTATCCGGATGAACCTCATCACCACATTCTCTTCGCGGAAAATTACCAAAGAAATATCACGGAGGTTCAGGGAGAGAAGAGAGTCTCCCAAGATATGTCGATCTATGTACGAAATTCTTCCGTGACTGACCCTCACGTTGCGCCCCCTGGGGGTTCGGGTATTTACGTTCTCGTACCCACGATCAACATGCGCCACGGCACCGACTGGCATAGCACCCAGCAGGAATACAGGGACATCATACTGAGTCGGATTGAGGAGCGGACGGGCATGAAGGACCTGCGGGAGCATATCGTCGAGGAACGCCTCGTTTCCCCGAGGGACTGGAGAGAAGAATATTCCGTTTACCTTGGGGCAACCTTCAATCTCAAGCACACCCTGAACCAGCTCCTCTATCTCCGCCCGCACAACCGTTATCGTAACTTCAAGAATCTCTATCTTGCAGGAGGTGGAACCCACCCGGGATCTGGCCTTCCGACGATTTACGAGTCGGGCAGGATCAGTTCGAACCTTGTTTGTGAGCAGTTCGGGCAAAGGTTCCCGCCCATTGATTTCGCGACTCCTCTCCTTGACCCCGGCAAGGTGGTGGACAACACGGCCGTAACACCGCAGTGAGATGGCGGGATCCGGTCCGCTGTTCGCCAAACCATTGCAGACCGACAGGGAAAGTGGCGCGCCCGAGAGGAGTCGAACCCCTAACCTCCTGATCCGTAGTCAGGCGCTCTATCCAATTGAGCTACGGGCGCACATGCCAGTGACGGCGAGGGCGGAAGGTAGGGAATTGCAGGATTGTGTCAAGGGGGGGGCGGTAGAACCGGTCTCGCAGGTTTCTCATGTCGGCCCAAGAGCCCGCTTTCTGGGGCAGGAGAAACCGACTTCAGGGCCTGGATATTTGCCTTGATTTTCAGGGGTTTGCCCCTAATTTCGGCGGCCCCCGAGTTGATGGCTCTGGGGATGTGACGGCTGTTGGAGCCCCATTGTCGTCGCAGTAAGGGGCAAATGTCGGAAGGCAATTCAACCAACAACCAACCTTAACAACAGAAAATGAGTAACGAAGCCGTCGCGGGTGCGACGATCAATGCTGAACTGGATGCGCTGATCGATTCCAAGTTCCGCGAATTTAAAGAAGGTTCCATTGTGAATGGAACGATCCTCGATATCCGTCCCCAGGTGGTGATTATAGATGTCGGATACAAGTCGGAGGGTGTGATCCCCAGCTCCGAGTTTGAAGATGACGAAATCGAGGAGGGGGACGAGGTAGAAGTTCTTCTGGAGCGTCTGGAAAACGATGAGGGCATGGTCGTCCTGTCCAAGGAAAAGGCCGCGCACAAGCAGAACTGGGATAAGATTGTCAAGGTGTTCGAGGACGGCGGCCTGGTGAAAGGCAAAGTCAAAAGCGTGGTCAAGGGAGGTCTTATGGTAAATGTCGGAGTAGAAGCGTTTCTGCCCGGCTCCCAGGTCGACATCATTCCGCCGAAAGATCTTAATGAATTCGTCGGCAACATCTATGAGTTCAAGATCGTCAAGGTAAACGACGAGCGCCAGAATATCGTCCTGAGCCGCCGTGAGGTGATCGAGGCTGAGCGTTCGGAGCGGCGCCAGCGCTTCCTCCAGACCGTCAAGGTCGGAGACAAGGTGACTGGGCAAGTCAAGAATCTCACTGATTTCGGTGCCTTCGTGGATCTTGAGGGTATGGACGGACTCCTGCACATTACCGACATGAGCTGGGGTCGCATCAATCACCCCAGTGAAATGCTGCGAATCAGCCAGGAGATTGAAGTCCAGATCCTTGATGTGGACCGCGAGAAGGAGAGGGTATCGCTCGGACTGAAACAGATGACCGATAACCCATGGGAGGACATTGAAGCCAAATTCCCGATCGGATCCAATGTCAAGGGTCGGATCACCAAGTTGCTGCCTTACGGGGCTTTCGTGGAACTGCAGCGTGGCGTCGAGGGACTCGTGCACGTATCGGAACTTTCATGGGTCAAGCGGATCACCCGTCCCAGCGATGTGCTCGAGTTGGATCAGGAAATAGAGGCGGTTGTGCTGGGAATCAGCATCGAGGAGCAGAAGATTTCCCTCGGTGTTCGCCAGTTGGAGCCTAACCCATGGGATGAGATCGAGGGGCGCTACCCGATTGGAACAAAGATCCAAGGCGCAGTTCGCAATCTTACCGCTTACGGGGCTTTCGTAGGCCTCGAGGAGGGGATCGACGGGATGATTCACGTCTCCGACCTGAGTTGGACCCGCAAGATCAACCACCCCAGCGAGATCCTGAAGAAGAACGAAGAGGTGGAGGCTATCGTCCTCGCCATCGACAAGGAGAACCAGCGCGTTTCTCTCGGGATCAAGCAACTCGATACCGACCCCTGGTCCGACATCGATACCAAATTCAAGGTTGGTGACATCGCCAAGGGAACGGTGGCCAAGATCGCCAGCTTTGGTGCGTTCGTCAGTCTGGATGGAGATATCGACGGCCTGATCCATATCTCGCAGTTGAGCGAGGAGCATGTCGAGAGGGTCAAAGACATCCTCAAGGTCTCTGATGAGGTGGAGGCCCGGGTGATCAAGGTCGACAAGATCGAGCGCCGGATTGGATTGTCTATCAAGGCGGTGGAATACAGCTCTGAGCAACTCCAGAAGGAATCCCAGAGCTTCGAGACATTGCGACCCTCCAGCGATCTGGTCGGTCTGGAGCAGGCCTTCAACCTTGCGGCGTCTACGACTCCGTCAGAAGAAGAGTGGAGTCCGAGTGGAGGATCGGAATCCGATCCGGGCGAGGAAGACGGGAAGTCGGAGTAGAAGCTCCCCTTGTGAGAAATTTCACGCCTCGGGGTGGTTGAAACCGCCCTGAGGCGTTTTTTCGTACGGAACTCTGTAAGCCATTACAGCGTAATTCCGGACGAGGCCAGTGGCACAATCACGAGGCCCTTGGTGAATTGCTCTCCTTCAGGGAAAAGCGAGGGTCCCCTGTCTACTCTGGGCTCCCCGACTTGGGCTTCTTTGCGCGCCGCACCGCGCCGAAGCGCTTCTGGAACTTGTCGATTCGTCCCTCGGTGTCGACGAACTGCTTCTGGCCCGTGAAGAACGGGTGGGAGTCGGCGGTGACTCCAATGGAAATGACAAAATGATCAACTCCGTCCACCTGCTCGACTCGATCGGACTTAGCGGTAGAGCGCGTCACATACTGCTTGCCGGTACTCATGTCCTGGAAAATGACCGGACTGTATTCGGGGTGGAGATCCGCTTTCATGAAAATGGCGCCCTCAGTGGCGGGCGGGGAGAATGCGCGATCTCATGCAGGTGTCAAGAAATTGAGCCTGTTACGGATTGTTTTGTTTCGGTTTCAGAACGAGGAGGCGTGGCCCTGCCCCTGACTCCGTAGTCCGAACCAGCATCGTGTCGCTTCCGCCCGTGAGGTCGAAAACGATGCTGCTTGAGCCCTCGAGAACGGTGGGAGGAAGAGGGATGTCGAATCGAGATCCTGCAGGCGCTCCCCTTGCAGCACCGATGGTCTTCCCCCCAGACTGAACCCGGATGGTGCTTCTCGTTCCTCCGCGGGCATGCGTTGTGACCCGAAGGACGACTCGCTGGTCAGCGGAGATTGAGGGAGGGGGGCCAAAACGTCTGAACTGGAGACGCAAGGTCCCCTCAGTGCTGGGTTCGGAATTGATGGGGTAATATCCGAGCTCTCTCGCCTTGGAGGTGGTGACTTTCTTTGCCCGATACTCTTCCCAGGTCAGGGGTGCATGGTAGATGATTCCTCCGGCTGCGTCCCGATCGCCTAATCCCCTCGTATATTCGAGATCGGCATTAGAAAGAGCACCCAGCTCCACTTGAAATTCGCGCCCCTTGCGGTCCTTGAGGTAGAGAGTTTTCTGGTCTGACCACTGGTATTCTGCTGTGAAGGTTCTCCCATCCGTATAGCGCCAGACGCGAGCTGGACCCGCAAAGACCCAAGAAGCTCCGACAAGGAGGACGACAGCAGCCGAGGCTTTCAAAGAGATGCCCATCCTTACTGCATTCCGGATCCCTGGAGGGCCGTCTGGGCGGAAGTCACCACATCCATGAAGTTGTTGGCCCAGTTGTAAACGAAGTGACGCCATGTCAGTTCCGGGGAGGCAAGACAAAGTAGGCCGGAAAGCAGCAGCACGTTCGATAGGTAAATGAGGGAGAGGGAAAAAAATGTCCCGTTTTCCTTCAGGTCGGGCTGGTCCCGCGGGATGATCCAGAGGGTCCAAAGAAGATGGAAACTCCATGTTGCCCCAATCAGGCCATAAAGGAATTTTTCCTGATGGGGGAAGGCGAAGACCAGGCCGAGTCCCGTCATGAGGAGAAACGTGATAACGGACCAGAAGGGAATGAAGTAGGGAGAGAGAGGGCGATGAGGATGTTGGACTTATTTGTCACGATGTGGCCACCATCAAGTCCGACTCGAAAGCCGCTGACGCGTCCGAGGCAAAGGTAGACAAAGATGACGTGGGTAAGTTCGTGGCCCAACACGTAAAAATAGAGGAAAACTGGCTGGAGAAGCCTCGTGAAAAACCAGCCCAGATAGAGGCTGTCTCTTATACACATCTGACGCTGCCGACGAATAGAGAGGTGTAGATCTCGGTGGTCGCCGTATCAT
>CAXEFH010000254.1:0-5181 GCA_963989605.1 uncultured Roseibacillus sp.
TTTTCAAGCAGAAGACGGCATACGAGATTTCTGCCTGTCTCGTGGGCTCGGAGATGTGTATAAGAGACAGGCTTTTCCTGCTGCCCGCGAATTCTGACCCGGCAGTCAGGGACGGCCTCAGGGATCTGTTCTGTGACTTTGTAGCAGGGCTGGGGATGGGGCAGCGCTGTGTGCCCCACTTTGTCATGACCCGCCCTGGTCATTCCGCTCAGCAACTATGGGGCGAACTTCTGGCCTCGGACCAGGATGTTGCCTCGCGCTAGGGAGATTCTAAACCGGCTCCCGCTGGCGGGCACGTCCTGGTAATTATCCGCCCTCGAAGGCATCGCCATACTTCCGCAGGACGTCCGCACTTGAGGCCTCGGTCTTGACCACGCGCCCACCTACCTTGATCCGTGCGATACATCCTATCAGGGCGTCACGGCTCCTTTGCGACCTTGTGGCGCTGACCGCGCCACTCCCGCGACATCATGTTGAACCGGCCACCGCGGTCACGGTCCCTGCCTTGTAATAACTCGTCAGCGGAATGCCTTCGATGCTGATATTCTCGTCGTAATTAGGCACGAGTGCAGTGAGATCTCTGCTGCCGCGCTTGATGGACCTGACGCCATTGCCGTTCGTTGAGTCCTTCCGATAAATGACCAGAAAGTCTACGGAGACATCCTGGATTGGCCGTCGCAGGTAATTCCTGATTTCGATTTTGTATCCCCCGTTGTAGGTGCTGGTCTTGGTGCTGCCAGTTCGTGCGCTCCCCGTCTTCGTGACATTCTCGTAAAACATCATCCTCAACCCTCCGGCGGCCTCCAGCTCCACAGCACGACTTTCTACAAAGATACGATGCTCCTTTGAGAGAAGGTCGATTCTGAATGTGACGGGTCGCAGGGTGGATTTCTTCTGGACGGTGACTTTCTTGGCAAGCGGGTCATAGCCAACGAGGCGTCCTTGGAAGGACTTGGTCTTGTCGGCATTTTCGAAATCGCGCCACTCTATCTCTGCCATGGCGGGGGGACCAAAAACAAGGAGGAGGAAGATGAGTTTCTTCATCGGTCGGGAATACTAGCAGATCTTGCGGGGGAGCCAACTTCCAATCGTCGGGAACTCATGAGCTTTTCCTGCCGCGGAGCATGGCCTCGATGAATGGGTCGAGGTCGCCGTCCATCACCGCTTGAATGTTACCGGTTTCGCATCCTGTCCGCAGGTCCTTGACCATCTGGTATGGTTGGAAGACATAGGACCTGATCTGACTCCCAAAGCCAATTTCCCCTTTTTCGCCGTAGGTGCGATCGGCTTCTGCTTTCTGCTTGTCCTCTTCAATCTGGTAGAGTTTGGCCTTCAGGAGTTCCCAAGCCAGCTCCCGGTTCCGCAATTGTGACCGCTCCTGAGTGCAACGAATAATGATGCCCGATGGCTTGTGCTTCATGATTACCGCGGTCTCCACCTTGTTCACATTCTGCCCGCCTTTTCCACCGGAGCGGGTGGTCTGGATCTCGACCTCGTTCTCGGGTATTTCGATGTTGATGTCATTTGAGATCTCCGGGGTACAATCGATTGCGACGAAGGAGGTGTGGCGTTTCCCTGCGGCATCGAAGGGGGATATACGAACAAGACGATGAACCCCACGCTCGTTCTTGAGGTATCCATAGGCATATTCTCCTTCAATTTTGAGAGCCGCACTTGAGATTCCAGCGCCTTCTCCTTCCTGCTCATCGGTGATGGAAACCTTGAAGCCCCGGCTATCGGCCCATCTCATATACATACGCTGCAACATCTGGGCCCAGTCAAAGGCCTCCGTTCCGCCTGCCCCTGCCTGAATGGAGAGGTAGGCGTTGTTAGGGTCCGAAGGCTTATCGAGCAGGGTGACCAGCTCAAAGCCATCCACATCCCCCTCCAGAGAAAGGAATTCGGAAACTGCTTCTCGAGCTGAATCGGCATCGTCAAATTCCCGCGCGAGTTCGATTCCCGCCTCAATATTCTGCATGCGCTCCTCAAGCTTCATGAAAGGATGGAGCTTTCCCTTGAGGCGGCTGGCTTTCCGAACGGTTTTCTGGGCTGCATTCTGGTCGTTCCAGAAATCTGGAGCCTCCATCCTCTTATCGATGTCAGCGATGGTGTCTTCCAGCTGAGGAACGTCAAAGGTACCTCCGGAGTTCCGACAACCGGCCCTTGAGAGCAGCGGTGTCGAGCGCCTGGAGGTCATCGCTGAATGTATTTTCGGCCATCTCTCCGCGAGTGTGGGCCTGGCTCATGGGTAGTCAAGGAGCTCTTGAAGCAGCCTGAGCAGGGGGGGACTCTTTACCGGGGCAACCAATCCTTGCGAAGCTGCAGATCTTGCCCAGGGTGACTATTGTGTTCAACGACTGCATAAAAATTACCAGAACGACATTTCTTTTCGCTTCGGTCGTGCTGATGTGGGGGTGCAGTTCGACTGGGGATCGGGCGCGGCCAGATGCAGTCCTTTCCCGGAAAATTGAGTTCGCACCCCGTTACAATGTAGAGCGGGCGATTATCACTGTTTTTCGGGGGGATGGTTTTGAAATGGAGCCGGGGAGTGGAATGAGGGGAACATTTCGCTTTATTCGCGAGGGTGATTCCCTCGGGCAGGAACGGTTCGGGGATTGGTTCGGGTCCGGAGTCTTCCTCAGGGCGGAGGTGACCTTGATCGAAGTTGAGTTCGGGACCCATCGGGTATCCTGCCTTCTCGAGGCAGGCAACGGGGAGAATTTTGAGATCACTCAGGATGGTGGCGGCAGGGCCAGAGTCCTTTTGCGGCGGATAAGGAAACTGGCAGGAGTTCTATGAGCGGCACTCTCAGGAGATCGTTCCCAGCGCAACCCGAACCATATCGTTAAAAGTTGTTTGCCGTTCTTCTGAGGAGGTCGCTTCTCCGGTCCGGATGTGATCCGAGACCGTGCAGATCGCCAAGGCTCTCTTACCACATTCCGCAGCGCATCCATAAAGCCCGGCAGCTTCCATCTCAATGCCAAGAATCCCCATCCGCTCCATGACGTCAAACATGCCAGGATCCGGAGAATAAAAAAGGTCTGCCGAAAAGAGGTTTCCAGCCCTGACCGGGATTTCAAGGCCCTCAGCTGTGGAGACCGCTTTCCTAGCAAGATCGAAATCAGCGATTGCCGCAAAGTCGTGGCCATTGAACCGGCCCCGGTTGACCTTGGAGTCCGTGCATGCCCCCGTGCCAATCAGGATATCACGAAGGCCGACCCCGGAGTGAGAGGTCCCGCAGCTTCCTACCCGGATAATTGTTTCCACCTCATATTCGGTCCATAGTTCCTTGGCGTAAATGGAAATGGATGGAATGCCCATCCCGCTTCCCATGACCGAGACCCTGGAGCCGAGGTATTCACCGGTGAAGGCCAGCATGCCCCTCACCCCATTGACCTGCTGCGCATCGGTCAGGAATGCCTCGGCAATGTGTTTCGCCCTGAGGGGGTCACCGGGCATGAGAACCGTCGGCGCGAAGTCTCCGGGACGAGCTTCGATGTGGGGTGTTGGTAGAGGCATCTTGGTGAATGGGATTCAGATAAGAGAAGTTCCTTTTGGCAAAGGCTCCAGAGAAAAATATTCAGCGATGGTCTGTCCGATATCGGCAAATGTTTCCCGTGCTCCGAGGCAGGTTCCGGCGGCAACCCTGTTACCGGCCAAGAGAACAGGAATATCCTCCCTCGTGTGGTCAGTTCCCGGCCATGTAGGATCATTGCCATGATCTGCGGCAATGATCAGGAGATCACGTGGTTGCATCGCGGAGAGCAGGGAAGGCAGGCAGCTATCGAACTGTTGAAGGGCCTCGCCATAACCCCGGGCGTCCCGGCGGTGGCCGTAGACAGCATCGAAATCCACAAAGTTGGTCATCACGATGCTATGGTCTCCGCTCTGCTCCATGGCGGAGAGAGTTTCCCTCCAGAGTGCGGGGTGTCCATGAGCTCTGATTTCCCGGGTAATACCTGCGCCGGCATAGATATCAGCGATCTTGCCAACCCCTGTCACAGAGCCGCCCGCCTTGCTAACTTTCTCGAGAATGGTGGGGGAAGGAGGAGCCATGGAAAAATCGCGGCGGTTGCCAGTTCTCTTGAAACTGCCGGCGCTACTGCCGACAAACGGCCGAGCAATGACGCGGCCGATGGTCAGGTCGCTCTGGTCGAGGAGGCGACGGAGGCACCGACAAAGCTCGAAGAGTCGCTCAAGTCCAAAATGATCCTCATGGCCAGCAACCTGAAAAACGCTGTCGGCGGAAGTATAGAAGATGGGCTTCCCGGTCGTTATGTGCTCCTGCCCCAGCTGATTGATTATCTCTGTTCCTGATCCGTGGCAGTTCCCCAATGAATCTGGAACAAGGCAGCGATCGGTAATTTGGCAGCCAAGCGTTTCTGGAAAGAATGGGATGCTCCGGGGGAAGTATGACCAATCAAAAGGAACCGGGACTCCGGCGATTTCCCAATGACCGCTAGGGGTATCTTTTCCGTGGCTCAATTCCCGGGCCGAGGCCCAGGCTCCATCGATCCGCTCAGGGGATTCCATCCCCGCAGGATAAGACCCATTCTTGAGCTTATACGACTCGAGAAGTCCAAGTCGCGCGAGGTTGGGGAGTTGGAGAGGGATTCCAGTGAGGGAGAATGTCTCTGCGATATGACCAAGAGTATCTGCGCCTTCATCCGTAAAGCCGGGCCCTCCAAAGGCGGAGGCGTCGGAAGCGCTCCCTATTCCTAGAGAGTCCATGATCAGGAGAATCACGCGGTTCATGTCGATGCAACACGCTCGTGAACAACAGGGGAAATTTCCGGGGGACGGGAATCGACGGTAAATACCGAGCGCAGTTCGTTTGCGGCCTTGAGGGCGGATTCTTCCGTGGACGCATGAATTAAGGCAAGGGGAGTTTCCTGGTTTACCTTGTCCCCGAGGCCGGCAATGCGACTAAGGCCTACCCCGGGGTCAATGGTCTGGCCTGTCTTGCTCCGGCCTCCTCCCAGTTTCACGACAACCAGGCCGAGTTCCCGGGTATCTATGGAAGTGACGAATCCATCATGAGGGGGAAGGACCTCCTTTGTGACCGGAGCAAGCGGAAGGTGGTGCGCGGGGCGGTCGAGGAGGTCCGGAGGGCCTCCGAGTGAGCAGACCATCTCCGCGAAGCGCTCCGCTGCCTGCCCGGAGTCCAGAGCGGTCTGGAGT
>CAXEFH010000255.1:0-5176 GCA_963989605.1 uncultured Roseibacillus sp.
ACCCCGATTTTACACCCGGCTCCCTCTTCAAAAGGGAGTATACCAATCTCTACCGGATGCCGGTCCCGGTCAAGGTGCAGTTCCTGCTTAGCTATATCGGTTCACAGCGACAGCGTCCCGCGCGGAATGATCCGAATCAAAGCCGCTACAAGGTGCATATTGGAATTACCCCGGCGGTGACCCTCTGGAATCCTTACAATATTCCACTCGTGCTGAATCATGGTCCAGACCGATCGACACAGATTCGCTTTTTCAATCTGCCGATCGCCTTACGGTGGAAAAAAGTAGGTGCGAGAGGAACGTATGAGTCAGCTCGGCCAACCTCCCTCTCGTGGATTACTAACCGGGACCGTTATGGATCTGGTGTGTTCCGTGCAGGTAACGGGGATCGGCACACGGGCTTCGAGTTGTTTGTGGGCGGGCAGACACCTATCGTATTCGCACCCGGAGAGGTTCGTGTCTTCTCCTTGCGGCAGACCAGTGGGCCGGAAGGTGGAGCCCAGATTGAAGATACGAACCAGTATCGCCCGATCCGCGAGGTAGATCCGGGCTGGGACCCGACGAACTGGCTGGAGCTTCCACGCTCCGATCGGAATCAGGATCGGGTCCATGTAGAGCAGGAGCGAGATGGTCCGCTGGGGCGACATGATGATGGAATTGGAGGAGCGCTCAGCTTCGATTCGAACGACCAGATATCCTTCAGTGTTTCGGCCGCAGAGAATGTCGATCTCGCAAATGGAGCTGCGTTACAGTTTTTCTTTCGTCAGTCCAGCGTAGTGAGACAGGGCGAGGGAGGAGCGGGAGATAATAAGTGGATGCGTCGTCAGTTTCAGATGATTTCTCGGATGCACGAGCGGGGACCGGGGGGCAGAGAAAGCCAGGCTGCGATAGATTTCCACCGGGAACTGATGAGGAAAGGATTCCCGGGCGAGAGCGACGAGATCGAATTCCCCGCGATCTCGGGGCGTGAGATTGTGGGTCAGACCCGTCCCTTTCTCCTCGTTAGTCTTACTGCTGGATGCGAGGTCTACCATAGCACTGCAGGTGATGCCCATGGACGCCGTTTTGCGTCACGGCCATTTCTTCACTCTACCCCAATCGTAGCCTGTCCGTTCGTAGACCGAGAGGACCATGACTCTTTTTACCACCATGGATGGAACTGGTGGGTTCAAGATATCAATTCCGTGCTTGAGGCCGCGGTGCAGGTTGATCCCAACAATGTAAATTCCTACTACGGTGGAGGCTATTCGGCGGAATATGGCACCACGCATCTTATTCAACAGGAAGTGCCGCTGACCCCTATCCATTCGATTGGAGCGCTGAGTCATGCGCGTCTTGGGGGTTATAGTCTTGCCAATGATCATCTGGGCCCGGGCGCGGGAGAGACTCAGGTCAGCTATCAGTACACGACCGCAACCGGAGCCAATGGGCTGTTTCCCCACATGGTACAGGCAATCGGGAATTCCTACGCCCACCCGTATCTCGGACCGGCAGAAGCGGTAGGATCATGGACCCGTGAGTTCAGTCAGTCGAGCGGCCCCAAGGAAATCCCAATGGTGGACCATTCCTATCTGGCGAATAAGGCGCTTTGGGATGACTACTTTTTCTCTTCAATCGCTCCTCACCTCGTTGACGTCTTCGGGGGGGATCAGAGAGTCACGGCTGACGAGATTGCACAGCGGGTCTTCTTTGGCGAGGGGCAACTACCCAACCGTCGTATTGTGCCCTATCGGGAGGGACTTTCGAGGTCCTCCCTTGAGGAGCTTTTCGGGAGTGATCGCGCTGCTTTGGATCGTGCGGAAACGATGGCCTCGCACCTGCTGGTAAGAGGCCCATTTAATGTAAATTCCACCTCGGTGGATGCGTGGCGCGCACTGTTTTCGAGTTTGAGAGGCAAGGCGGTAGCAACCCTTGGGCTTGAGGATTCACTCGAACCCAATGCTCCCATCAGGGCCGACATCAGTGATGGCTCGCCGGTGTCGGCCACGAGCGTGTCTAATGGCGAAGCTTATGAGGGGAGTCCGGCCGATCCGATCGAGATGGAGCAATGGACCTCGCGGCGTTCTCTGACAGATGATGAAGTGAATTCGCTCGCGGAAGCCATGGTCAAGCAGGTGAAAAAACGGGGGCCGTTCCTCTCCCTGTCTGAGTTCGTGAATCGAAGGCTTGGTGGCGGTGACCGGCAACTGAGTGTGAAGGGAGCCCTGCAGGCTGCCCTCGATGATCCGGATGTGAGTATCAATGAAGGTTTCCGAGGACCGATCAGGAGTTTCTCGGAGGAAGAGGTCAGCAGAATGAATCCAGCGTTTCCAGAAGCTCTTGAAGGTCCTGTGGCCTACGGTAGTGCTGCCTACGTGGACCAGGCGGATATCCTGCGCAACCTTGGTGCCCAGTTGACGCCTCGGGGAGATACCTTCGTTGTCCGTGCTTATGGTGATTCCCTTGCTCCGACGGGAGCTGTTCGCGCGCGTGCCTGGTGTGAGGCGGTGCTACAGCGGGTCCCGGAATATCTGGAGGGGACCGGACAGCGAGCGGACCCTCCTCACCGGAAGCAGGCGGAGCTCGTCAATGAGGCGAATCGGAACTTTGGGCGGCGCTTCCGGATCGTTCAATTTCGCTGGCTGGCGGCCGACGAGGTCTAGCACGTTCCTCGGGTTTCGGAAAATTTCGGGTAGCCAGCGAGTCAAATTCTCTAACCAACTGAGAGTTATATCTTAATAGCTTTCAATCCGTCCGTCAGGGGCCTTTTGAGGACTGGAACCTTTGCTTGCAGAGGATCCCGTTTTCTAGTCTGCTAAAGGACCCAAAACACACGAGCGGACTCCAGGAGATTTGGTCTTTCAAAAATCGTTCCTCGCGTCTCGCCATTTACTCAAAACCTACCAGAAAAATGCACCCTATTCGAAGACTTCGCCCCCCGCTTTATTCTCTGAGCGCAGCTTTTATTCTCGCCTTACCCGGCACCTCGCTCCTTGCCCAACTTGCAGATACCGGCACACCAGGAGATAGAGCAGTCTACAGTTTAGGCGCGGGAGCAACACTTGGTTCAGGATTTGGAACCAGTGTCACTCACGGTTTTAATTCCGTGACGGTCGATGATACCGCGGATAGTTTTGAACTGCAGGATGGTGGGCTGGTCGGTCTCACTGCCGGCCATCATCTAGTGCTCTACGGAACCCGCTATCTCAATGGGGCTGGAGGTGCCCGTTCGGGTCTGGACAACGCTATCGTGATTAACGGTACGGATATTCTCGTTTATGGATCAAGCACTACCTACACGAGAGATGGAACGAATAATAATCACTTCGCCAGGGGTGGTGCGATCGTGGAGGTGGCCCAGGGCGACACGCTGGAGATTCAGTCGCAAAGGACCGACAATAATGGGCAGACTATCATTCAGCAGGACGCTGATCTCCAATTGGTGAAGCTGGACGATAATCTCAGTTTTGCACGGCTTGGGGTTCTTTTCGATTTTCAGAACTTCATGAGTCTTTCCTCTGCCGGTCCCGCAGCTGTTCCTTACGACATCCAGGATGAGCTGGACCCGGCTTTTGGTCACAACGAAGGGGAAAGTCAGATTACCCTGAATGATCCGGCGCACTATCTCGTCTTCGCTAATACCGGGGTGCGGATCAGCGGTGGTAACCGCCACCGGCAGGCGATTACCCAGCGCCTGACCCTTGATGGAACACCCGTTGAGGACTCCTCGACGGTTGTCTACGTCCGTTATGCAGGTTCGGGTGATAGTCTTGGCGGGCTGATGGAATACGGATCCACTTCACTGGGGATGATCATCAAGACCGATGCGCCAAACTCCATTCTGGAGGTCGAGCTTCTCAGGGACAACGACGTGGCAGGCACTAATACGGCAGTTGCACTCGAGGCGGCACGCAGTGGGATCTCGATTCTCAAGCTGCCGGCCTACGGGGATTATCTCTCCCTCTCGGGTCCTTCTCAGAACATGAACTTCAATCAGGGCAACCCTGAGACAGCATTGAGTCTTGCGAGCGGCTTACCGGTTTCAAACCCTTCCTTCGGCTACGATCCCGCTGGGAGCACCTCGCAGGTCACGGTCAACCTTGATGGAGATTATCTCTTTCTGGCGTCGCACTTTGTCGACAACTTCAACACCCCGGGGGCGAATCTAAGGACAATCTTCCGGCAGGGCTTCCAGACGACTCTCGGTGGCAGCTTGGTTGCGGAAAAGGTCCCTTACGGAAACGGCGGAGCCTACCATCGCGCCGATGATGCAGGGGGAGACCGGGCACGGGACTCCGGAAGCTGGTCAGGTGCAATCCTGCCCCTCCTCGCGGGTGACGCGGTCGAAACGACTTCGGCACGTTATGGCGGAAACCCAGCTACCTTTGATGCAACTACCGTTGGGCTTCAGGCCCTCAATATCGGAAGTATATCCTCCCCACCACTCGACCCTCAGGTTAGCCTCAGCGGTCCGTTCAATATCCTGGCGGATTCACAGGGTAATGTCATTAGTGGAGAAAGAGATCTCCTGACCTCGGACGCGAATACTGCGGCTGAGGAACTTGTATACACGGTCACGGGCCCCGTCACCGGGGGCACTCTTCAGCTGGGAGGAGTGCCAATAGGGGATGGGGATTCGTTCACCCAGGAGGAGGTCAACAGCGGCCTCTTAACCTTCGATGCGGGGGGGGTCCTTCAGGCTGGGGGATTTGAATATACCGTTTCAGATGGTGGAGTCAGGCCGGACACTGGGATCTTTGTGATCAATGTCGGTATTGTGACCGCGATTACTGCGGATTCTGCAAGCGCGGATGAGGATGCGGTGCTATCCACTCTCGACGGAGGCGTATTCAGCGTGTTGGCGAATGATATCGGAAGTGGCCTGACGGTGGTAGAACACGATTTTGTAAGCATTCAGGGGGCTGCTGTTACCGTGGCACAGGATGGTACGTTTACCTATGCTCCGGGTTCAGCTGCGGCACTCCAGAGTCTTGCTGTAGGCGAGACCCTTGACGATAGCTTCACCTACACTGTTGCTGATTTCCAAGGACAGACATTCGTAGGGACCGTGACCGTGCTTGTAACGGGGATTAACGATAATCCCATAGTGACGAACGAAAGTGTCACCAGTATCAACGGTGTGGGGCTGTCTCTTATACACATCTCCGAGCCCACGAGACAGGCAGAAATCTCGTAT
>CAXEFH010000256.1:0-5176 GCA_963989605.1 uncultured Roseibacillus sp.
TAAGACGGCATACGAGATTTCTGCCTGTCTCGTGGGCTCGGAGATGTGTATAAGAGACAGGGAGAAAGGTCCGGGTAGTGCATCGCGGTGGGTTCAAGGTGAGACAATGGTCAGGACCTGTGCAGATCAAACCCCGGGCTGTGCCTGATTATCTCGATTGGAACATGTATTGCGGGCCGTCTCCCCTGAAGCCATTTCATCCACCGCGATTCGGTGGGATGCATCGGGGCTACTGGGACTATGACGGAGGAGGCCTGGGAGACATGGGGCAGCATGCCCTTGATCCCATCACATATCGGATGGGCAAGGACGAGACCTCGCCGGTTGAGATCACGGCTCATGCGCCGCCCGCTCATCCGGAGGTGGCAGGGATGTGGGGCTGGGTGCGTTTCAAGTATGAGGATGGCGTTGAGCTTGTTCTTGAGAGCGGGGAGTGGGGCGAGCCTCATGGGTTAGAGGCGAAGAATATCGGCCGGGAGGACCTCAATGAGGAAGAGCGAAGGGTCTTTGATGAGATTCCTGACGAGGATCCACTTGTGGGATTCGGAGAGGCGGTGAAGACCCGGGTTCTGGCTGGAGGCCATCCGGAAGTGGCGCATCGGACCGTGAGTCTCATGCATCTCGCCAATGTCGCCTTCCGAACGGGGCGCTCAATCAGGTTTGATCCCAAAACCGAGAGAGCGGTCGGGGATGAGGAAGCGAATCGTCTGATCGATCAGCCGATGCGGGCGCCGTGGCATCTCTAGAGAGTCCCATGGAAACAGAGAACCAAAAAGACAGGACAATGGCTGAAAACACCGAGACCAAACGGAGCGCCTTTGTTGAGCGTCTGCCCGGGTTGACCAACAGCAAGTGGGGAGGAATCAGCAAGGAGGATGGAAGCAAAATCGTTGCTGCCATTTTCAAGCAGGGAAGCGGGGCGATCAAGGAGCTCATCAGCGGGTTGCGAGAAGTAGATAGTGGGGAGGATTGGCAGGAGCGACTTCTGCTCCACCAGCTCGCGGTGCAGTCAGGGGCACCTTCTCGGGCCAACGACCGGAAGGTCCTTATCAAGATTTACGCCTCGGTCGCACTGGGCGACGGGCCAGCCACGATACGGAGTTTCCTGTTGCAGCAGTTGCGGTATGTGGGCGGGGCCACTCTGGCGCCTGAGCTCGCGCCCCTGCTCAAGGATGGGGAGCCGCTCGTGCTGGATGCGGTTGCAGCGGTCATGGTCTCCATCGGAAAGGATGCCCGGGTGATTCTTGAAGAGGCCAAAAAAGATGCGCAAGGTCATGCCAGGGTTGCCATCACCCATGCTCTGGGCCAGCTGAGCCGGCGTTGAAGAGTGTCCCGCTCTCCATGGGGAGGCTGGGATTGGCGTATTGTTAAAACAATGATCGTATCCTCGTCGATCTCGGTGCTCGGTTCCCTGAATGTTGATTTCAGCTTTCGGGTTCCGTCTTTTCCGGCCCCCGGGGAGACCCTGATGGCGGCCGAGTTGGCCACCTCTTTCGGGGGAAAGGGGGCCAACCAAGCGGTCGCAGCAAGAAGAGCCGGTGCTGAGGTCCGAATGATAGGGTGTCTTGGCAGTGATGAGCAGGCGAGAGAATACCGCAAGCACCTTGCCAATGAGGGAATTGATACCTCCGGGGTAATGACGGCCAAGGGTCAAACCGGGGTCGCTTCCATTGCTTTGGACGACCGGGGAGAAAACACAATTATCGTCCATCCTGGTGCAAATTCCATGCTTACGCCCGGGAAGGTCGAGAAGGCCGAGCACTTGTTTCGGGCGTCCGCGGCGACCCTTCTTCAGTTGGAATGCCCATTCGAGAGTGTCTTGAGAGCCGCGCAGCTGGCGCGGCATTCGGGTTCCCTTGTGGTTTTGAATCCCTCCCCGTGGGATCCCCGGGTAGTTGAGGCTGATATTCCATTCGATATTCTGATTCTCAACGAGGGGGAGGCAGCATCTCTGCGATCAGGAGTATTTGACGCCTTCCTTGGTGACGGGAATCAAACTGTCATCGTGACACGAGGTTCCCTTCCCACTCAGGTTCTCAGTGCCGGCAAGATCGAAGAGATTACCCCACCCAAGGTGTCACCCGTGGATACGGTGGGGGCAGGAGACACCTTTGCGGGCGTTTTTTCTGCCGCCTTTGCCGCGGGGCGTGAGATTCTTGATTCAGTGAGGATGGCGAATGCCGCCGCCGCGCTGGCGACCCTGAGGAACGGTGCGCAGGAAGCGATTCCTCATGGGGATGCGATCGCGGAGATGATGCTACAGCAGGAGCAGTGATTTCGAGGCTTCTGGCAGGGTGAACTCAACGATCCCCAAAATTACACTTGGTTCGCTCGACAATTCAGGGAGCCTGTGGTTTAGCACGACAGAGGAGATATCATGAGAATTGTCGTTACCGGCGGTGCAGGATACATTGGGAGTGTTTGCGTTGAGCTGCTTTGCAGCTCGGGCCACGACGTCCTGGTTATCGACAACCTGGGGGAGGGACATCGCTCGGCCGTCGATTCCCGCGCCGTCCTTGAGGTCAGGGACCTAAAGGAGTCTGGAGCGTTGTCAGATGTCCTGAGGGATCATAGGACAGAGGCCGTAATTCATTACGCCGCGGACGTGCTCGTGGGGGAGTCGATGAGCGATCCGGGGAAATATTACCGAAATAATCTGGTGGGAGGATTGAATCTGCTGGAGTCAATGGTGGCTGCAGGGGTCCCGAGAATCGTGGTCTCCTCAACTTGTGCTACCTATGGGGCTCCGGCAAGGGTCCCGATTGACGAAGGTTGCCCGCAAAATCCAGTCAGTCCGTATGGGCATTCCAAGTTGGCTTTCGAGGAAATGCTGGGATGTTTCGCAAGGGCTCATGGAATTGATCCGGTGATCTTTCGCTATTTCAACGCAGCAGGCGCCTCGGAACATTTTGGAGAAGATCACCGGGTCGAGACCCACCTGATCCCGAACATTCTTTCCGTGGCCCTTGGTAGGAAAGAGCGCGTGGAGGTATTTGGGACAGATTATAATACCGCTGATGGGTCGGCGGTGCGGGACTATGTTCATGTGGGAGATCTCGCCGAGGTGCACCGTCGGGCCGTCGAAGGAGAAGTCACCGGAGCATTTAACCTCGGAACCGGGAAAGGGCATTCGGTGTGGGAAGTTATTGAAGTATGTCGTGAGGTGACCGGGCATGATATCCCAGTGAAGGAGTGCCCCCGTCGGCAGGGAGATCCTCCCGTTCTTGTGGCCTCAAACGAAAAGGCGGCCTCCGCTCTTGGATGGCGCCCTGTAACGGATTTGCGTGATATCGTCACCAGTGCCTGGGAGTGGCATCGGGGGAATCCCCATGGCTACGGAGATTGATTGTCATTTCAGAGTCACTGACACAGGTTTACGGTCTGAAAGTGAGAATCCAGATGATTTACAGATGATGAAGATGATTCCTCTTGCCCTTGCCGTTGTCATTGCCCTTGTGGCATACGCACCTGCTGCAAAGCCGGACGAAAAGGAAGCCTCCGCCAAGTCGACCAAGGCGCTCAGATGTCTTCTGGTTACCGGTGGGTGCTGTCATGACTATCCCTTTCAATCAAAGGCTCTGACCCTTTCATCCGCGGCCAAGGCCGACATCGAGTGGACGGTCGTCAATAAGGGAGGAAGGGGAACCAAGGCGCAGATCGAGCTCTACGACGATCCGGAATGGGCGAAAGATTATGATGTCGTCGTTCACAACGAGTGTTTCGCGAACACAAAGGATCCAGATTATATCAGGAAGATTGTCAACGGCCACCGGAACGGAACTCCCGCGGTGGTGATCCACTGCGCGATGCACACCTATCGTGCGGCTGAAATCGATGACTGGCGCAGGTTCCTTGGTGTGACAAGCAGGAGGCATGAACATCAGGCGCGCTACCCGGTAAAGACCGAGAAGGCAGATCATCCCATCATGAAGGGAGTCCCAGCAGACTGGATTACTCCCAAGGATGAGCTGTATATTATCGAAAAGACGTGGCCGAATACCACCGTCCTGGCTACTTCTAAAAGTGAGAAGAATCAGAAGACTCACCCGGTTTTCTGGGTAAACGAGTTCGAAGGAGCCCGGGTGTTCGGGACAAGCTATGGCCACACCAATGATACCTTTTCTGATCCCGTGTTCCTTGACCTGCTGACCCGCGGGATCCTCTGGTCAGCCGGCAAGTTGTAAGGACGACGCTCAGGCGAAGTGCTCGGTGATCTTCCGGCGCAGAAATGCCACGGAGCGCTCCAGTTGCTCAGGGCCGTCTACTCCGTCTTCAATGGAGATCCAGCCATCAAATCCCTCAGAATCAAGGGCGGAAAAGATGGCGTCGTAGTCGTTCATGCCCTGTCCAATTTCCCCGTGCGCGAGACGCTGTGCATAACCGGTGACTCCCTCCTCCCGGGCGAGATCTTCCAGGGTGCCGTGTTTCAGGTAGCGATCGCTCGCGTGCATGGTAACCACGCGGTGTTTCACCCTCGAGAGAAGTTCGAGTGGGTCCTCTCCGGCGAGGATAGTGTTCGATGGGTCGTAGTTTACTCCGAATGCGGAGTGCTCTCCCACGGCCTCGAGAAGGTCGCAGAAGATGTCCATCGATTGTGCGAATTCGGGATGCTCCCAGAATCCATCCTTGTAGTGATTTTCTAGAATAAGGGTCACGCCATGTTCTTCCGCAAATGGGAGGCAGGACCGGATGGAATCAGCGGCCATTTCGATGCCTTCCTCCCGCGAGATCTCAGGGCGCCGCTGGCCACTCAGGACACGACAGAAGCTGGCTCCCAGAGCATGAGCCATCTCTATCCATCTCTTTTCTTTCTCGATTTCGTTTGCTCGGAAGGCCGGGTCCGGGTGGGTAAAATCGGGGGAGCAGCAAAGCATCGGAATCTCGAGTCCCATATCTCCGCAGGCTTGTCGGTAACCACTCCATGTTCCGGGGTCCTCCAGGTCTACAATGAGGGGATACAGCTCCACGCCATCGACATCGAGGCCGGAAGCAAAGTTGAGATACTCAGAAAGCCGCATGGAACCATCAACGAGGGCGTCCAGTTCGGCCTTGGGGAAGGTGGCGAGTTTAGGCATGTTCCTGTTCCGAAAAGATGATGAATAGTAGAGGGGATATGGCCCGTGCAGGTGGCAACCGGAATATTACAACCCGACCTTGTCTGGATTCTGTCTCTTAT
>CAXEFH010000257.1:0-5168 GCA_963989605.1 uncultured Roseibacillus sp.
TAATGATACGGCGACCACCGAGATCTACACCTCTCTATTCGTCGGCAGCGTCAGATGTGTATAAGAGACAGATCGATAAGTCCGCGGAAGAAATCGTGGAGACCGCCAAGAGGACGGGTGCGAAGGTTGCAGGTCCGATTCCGTTGCCAACACGGACCGAGAAATTTTCGGTAAACCGTTCTCCGCACGTCAACAAGAAGTCAGCAGAGCAGTTCGAGATCCGTACTCACAAGCGTCTTCTTGACATCATGGACCCGACAGCCCGGACGGTTGATGAGCTGAAGAAACTCAATCTGCCTGCCGGGGTGGATATTACGATCCGCATCTGAACACGGAAATTTACTCTTAACCGCATACGACCATGTCATTAGGACTGATTGGAAAGAAAATAGGTATGACCAGGCTCTTTGACCAGGAGGCTGGAAGTGCGATCGCGGTAACCGTGATCGATGTAGGGGGCAACGAGTTCGTGCAGGAGAAAAAAGTTGATTCCAAGGATGGCTACAATGCTGTGCAGGTGGCCTATTCAGATCAGAAGGAGCAGCGAATGAAGCAACCTGCCATGGGCCATCTCAAGAAGCATGGAGTTTCAGCCAAGAGGATCATTCGAGAGTTTCTCCTCGAAGAAGGAGAGGAGTTGCCTGACTCCCACCCGGGCGCAGAACTCTTTAAGGACGGGCAGTGGGTTGATGTCATTGGAACGACCAAGGGAAAGGGATTCCAGGGAGTGGTTAAGCGTTATAATTTCGGAGGTGGGCCAGCTGCTCATGGTCACATGACTCATCGCCGGCCGGGAGCTGTTGGAGCGGGAACGTGGCCGGGGCGAATCTGGAAGAACCAGCGTATGCCAGGTCACGATGGACAGCGGAACAGAACCACCCAGAACCTGAAAATCGTTCAGGTTCGTCCGGAGGATAATGTAATTCTCGTGTCGGGTGCCGTCCCGGGTTCGAAGGGAAGTTATGTGGTGGTGCGTCCCGCAAAAAAGAAGCCCTCGCCGGCGCAATAACCGAATCACAAAGTCTAGGAAGGAAGCAAAATGTCAGCAAGAACACTCACTCTTGAAGATGCCAAAGCGGCCAGCATTACTGTCCTTGAGGACAGCAAGAAGGGCGGGCAGGCAGTTCATGACCTGATCGTGGCTTATCAGGCTAACAGAAGGTCCGGGACCGCAAATACCAAGACACGTGGTGAGGTCAGGGGAACGGGTAAGAAGATGTACAGGCAGAAAGGAACCGGAAACGCTCGGCACCGTACGTCAAAGGTACCACTTTATGTTGGTGGAGGCGTAGCTCATGGACCACGACCAAGGGATTACTCGAAGCAGGTGCCCAAGAAGATCAGGAAGCTGGCCTTACGTCGGGTTCTTGGGGATTGCATAGCTGAAGGAAAAATTCAGGTGGTTGATTCCTTTGAGATTGCGGATGGCAAAACCAAGTCGTTTCTCGCCGAAATAGGAAAGATTACCGATTGCGACAAGGTCCTCGTGGTCTCGCCAGAGTTTGATGAAAAAACTCTTCTATCCCACCGCAATATACCCGGGGCGATGTGTCTCCCCGCCAGTGAGGTAAGCATCGAGGAACTACTCTATCACGACAGTATCGTCCTCACCGCCTCCGCGCTCGAGGTGCTGGCATCACGGACCAGCTAAATCATATCCCAAAGCTAAAATGAGAGATATTTATTCCGTCATCGACAGTGTCCGCCTATCTGAGAAGTCCACTCTTCTTCAGGAGCTCCACAACGAGTACGTATTCAAGGTCGATCGTCGAGCCAACAAGATCGAGATCAAACGCGCGGTCGAGCAGGCCTTTGGGGTTAAGGTTACGGGTGTTCGGACCACCAATTACAGAGGTAAGGTCAAGCGTGTCCGACGCGCTGATGAAGGAAAGACCGCATCTTGGAAGAAGGCCATGGTGCGCCTTAAGGATGGAGATTCGATTGATCTGATCTAAGGACCGATTCCACCCAATTTATACTAAAGCGATTTAACAACTAACAGTCATGCCACTCAAAAGCTTCAAGCCAGTGACGCCCTCAAACCGCTACAAAGTGTGGCCTACTTATGAGGAAATCACCAAAAAGAAGCCCGAAAAGGAACTGACCGAACCGCTCCCGAGGAGTGGAGGTCGGAACAACCAGGGCAAGATTACCTGCCGTCATATTGGTGGGGGACACAAGCGTAAATATCGTCTGGTCGACTTCAAGAGGCGTAAACGCGAGATTGAAGCCCGTGTCACAGCGGTGGAATATGATCCTAACCGCACCTGTCGGATCGCTTTGATTCAATATAAGGATGGAGAGAAATCCTACATCCTCTGCCCAGCTGGGCTTCAGGTTGGTGCTACCGTTCAGGCGGGAGAAAATGCTCCGCCTTCGCCTGGTAACGCATTGCCGCTTCGGAGTGTGCCCCTTGGAACAGCAGTGCATAACATAGAGCTGCGTCCCGGTGGAGGAGGAAAAGTGGCTCGGTCTGCTGGGCAGCAGGCAGTGGTATCGAACCGTGAAGGTGGCTATGCGCTGGTCAAGATGCCCTCGGGAGAAATTCGCCGCTTTCACGAAAACTGTTACTGCACGATAGGACAGGTCGGAAACCGGGACCACATGAATGAGGTTTCAGGTAAAGCGGGGCGCACTCGTTGGAAGGGAGTCCGTCCGACAGTGCGAGGTATGTGCATGAACCCGGTGGACCATCCGAATGGTGGAGGTGAGGGCAAGTCGAAATCCGGTGGTGGAAGACAGCACCTCAAGTCGCCCTGGGGCCACACCAAGGGACAGAGAACCCGTTCAAAATATAAAGGCAGCAACAAGTTTATTGTTGAGCGCCGCAACTCCAAAAAGCGTTAAGAATCTGAAATCATGCCACGTTCCCTAAAGAAAGGTCCGTTTGTGGACCAGAAGCTGCTGGCCAAGATCGACGAGGCAGTCGAGAAGGGCGACAAGAAGCCGATAAAGACCTGGAGCCGACGTTCCATGATCACACCGGACTTCGTTGGACTCACATTCCTGGTGCACAGCGGTAAGGTTTTTACCAACGTATACGTCTCCGAAAACATGGTGGGGCACAAGCTGGGAGAGTTTGCTCCGACCAGGATATTCAAAGCCCATGGGGGCATGGGTAAAAAGTAATATTCTAATCGTTCGGTCCTACAACCTTCTGTTTCTATGGATACCACTATTTCCAAGTTGATACTCTCCACCCTCGCGGTGGCTGGGTTGTTTTCGTGGTGTGGTGCCGAGGAGGTTGATGAGGTCCAGCGACTCAGGAAGGAAAATGCCCTTCTGCAACTCCAGATTGCTAGCCTGCAGGAAAGTCTCGTTGAAGCAAACCGGAGCGAAAAGGAATCCGCGGAAGCCTTGGTGAAGATCAGGACCAGGTTGCAGGCACTTGGTAAGGACCTCATCAGCAATGGGGACGAAAGGACCGTTGAGGCGTGGCAGAATGTTACTGTTCTTGACCGTCGTCTGCGTCGAATGGAAGAAGCCGCAATACGACTTAGTTCGGCAGCACAGGCCTACATCAAGAGCGCGATTACGGCAGACCCCGAGGCCCGGGCCCAGTTGGAGGCATATCTACGGGCCCTTGAAGTAGAGTTAGGTCTTAGGAACATGCCCGAAAGGAATGTGGAGCGCGGTAACCTGCAATACGCACAGGTAAAGAGTATTGATGAAAAGAGTGGGTTGGTCGTCCTGAATGTGGGATCAAAAGAGAATGCACGCATTGGGATGGTCTTCAATATCATGCGGGGGGACCTGATGGTAGCGGAGGCAATGGTTGCAGATGTGCGGCCGGACATCTGCGGGGTGTTTGTTCAAAAACTCCAGAACGATAATAATCCAGTGCGGTTCAATGATACCGCTTCACTCAAGAAGAATTAAGCCAGCCCTTTGACCATGGAAGTACGCTCTATTTATAAATACGCACGTATCTCACCCAAGAAAGCACGGGACGTAGCTCGCGAGATCCGGGGACTCCCTGTTTCCGACGCGATTGATGCCCTCAATTTCACGCCGAAGAAGGCGGCCTTCCTGATCGGGAAGACTCTGAAGAGTGCGGTGGCTAACGCCGAGAATAATCATGATCTCGCCGCCGACAGTCTTCATGTCAAGGAGGCGAACATCTCGGACGGGCCGTCCTTCCGGCGCTTTAAGCCGCGTGCTCGCGGTTCGGCCAGTGCGATCAAGAAAAGGACAAGTCACATCTACATCATCCTGACTGATGAGGGGCACGAAGAGGCTGGAGCGCCTAGCAGGGAGAAACGTATCCCGGAAGCTCCTGTAGCCGAGGCTGAGGAGGTAGAGGAGGAGCCCGCAGCAGAGGATGAGGCACCCGAGGCAGCTGAGAGTGACGAGGGCAGTTCAGATGTTACACCAGTTGCCACAGATCAGACAGACGAGGGATCAGAGGATCCCGCTGTAGAGGATTCTGAGCAATCTCCCGATGAGGAATCAGAGGGAGAAGATGCCGCAGAATCAGCTTCTGACTCCGAAGAGGATCCGGAAGACGAGCAAAAAGACTAACTAATCTTCTCCAACAAAAAACAATATGGGACAAAAAGTAAATCCCGTCGGATTCCGACTCGTTGTCAATCGTGACTGGCGCTCCAAGTGGTACGCCGAGGGCGATGACTATCGCTCCAAGCTTCATGAGGATCTCAGGGTCCGCAGGTATCTGAGTGGACGCCTTCAGTTCGCAGCCCTCTCCAAGGTTGTTGTCGAGCGTGCGTGGAACAGCGTCCGCGTCACCCTGCATACGTCTCGGCCAGGTCTGGTGATTGGCCGTAAAGGTTCTGAGATCGAACGTATGACGAATGATATATCAAAAATCTGTGCGGATTCGCAGGTCAAGATTGATATCGTGGAAGTCCGCAGTCCAGAGCTGGATGCCCAGCTTGTAGCGGAAAATGTGGCGGTTCAGTTGGAACGCCGGATCAGTTTCCGGCGCGCCATGAAGCGGGCTTTGCAAACTGCAATGGACTTTGGAGCGGAAGGGATACGAATCAGGTGCGCCGGCCGCCTTGGAGGAGCTGATATCGCGCGCGCAGAGTGGTATCGGGAGGGAAAAGTGCCACTCCAGACACTGCGGGTTCCCATCGCTGTCTCTTATACACATCTCCGAGCCCACGAGACAGGCAGAAATCTCGTATGCCGTCTTCTGCTTGAAAAAA
>CAXEFH010000258.1:0-5158 GCA_963989605.1 uncultured Roseibacillus sp.
TTTTCAAGCAGAAGACGGCATACGAGATTTCTGCCTGTCTCGTGGGCTCGGAGATGTGTATAAGAGACAGGCGCGCATGCAGGCGTCAACCATGGGGTAGCCAGTCTCGCCCCGGCACCACGCTTCGAATCGGTCTTCGCGAAATTCATTTTCCCGAAGGCCATCGTAGGCGCGGTTCATATTCTCGAACTCGATCCCAGGTTCATCCTCAAACTTCTGCATGAAATGGCAGTGCCATCGCAATCTTCCTTCGAAGGAGCTGAGCGACTGCAACCATCTCTTGTCCACGGGCCTTCCTTCCTCGCGAGCACAACGCACGTCCATGGCCCGGTCCCTCGTTCTCTGGAAGACCTCTCGAATCGAGATATTCCCCCACGTGAGATACGGGCTGATCCTGCTGCAACTGACCTCGCCTGTCAGCGGACTGGACATCTCCTTCCGATAGCCCACCCCCCGCTCGGTCAGAAAGGATTCGAGCGTCGCGTTCGCCGGGCCAGAGCCCCCTCTCTGCGCAGTCTCCTTCGTCGTCTCTTCTACTCCAACTTCCTTAGGGTCTGGGATATGTCCCGGATCTACCTTGCGCAGAGACGGCGCCTTCACGGGGGTCATGGCCAAAGGCTCAACCATTCTCTGCTTCCAGAGACGAGACCAACCATCGCGTGACTTCAAGCCCCTCACCACCCCCGTCTGGGATGCCTCGTGCCAGACGACTCCCCGCTCCTTCGCCCAATGAATCACTCGCTTGTCACGCTCGTAGGTCAAACGGTTCCCGGTCTCCTCATGACTCCAGAGGCTTTGAAACCGAATCGCTTTCCACAGCTCCTCAAAAATATCCGGCACTTCGCCCACCCGAACAACAAGGTCTCCTCCCCGGATTCTCAACTCTTTCCTGAGCTCTTCAAGCGACTCGCACACGAACTGGAAATGACTGCCGTCCGCATCGTCAGCCCGCCAGAAACTTGGCTCAAAGCAGTAGAGGCAAATGACCCTGCCTTGGTCGCAGGCCTGTGACAACGGGCGGTGATCGTGCAAGCGAAGATCCCGCTTGAACCAGACTACGCCCACCGGCTGATGATCCCTCTGACTCAAAATTATGAAGAAACTGTTTCGACCAGAGCACAGGACTTGAAACCGCGCTAATGGTTTCCTCCGAAACCGGAACCCGGATTCTCTCTCTGGCACAGGCCTTGGTTCCACTTGATTTTCCCCGATTCCGGAGAACCATTTTCATGGGTGATCTGGCCCAGCGAGGTATCATTACTCCCGAATCCCCCAGAAACCGTGGAATTACTACTTCTTCACGCCTTGGCCACCATCTACATGACCGGGCTCATCTGGTTCGTCCAGATCGTCCATTACCCCCTGAAAGCAAAGGTCGGACTGGATCAGTTCACTGCATAACCCGAAGCGCACAAGACTCGCACCGCCTGGGTGGTCGGCCCGCCGATGCTTCTTGAACTGGCGTGCGCCCTTTGGCTCGTCATTGCCCCACCGGAAAGCATGGTCCGAGCCGTAGCGGTTGCGGGCCTGATTGTTCTCGGCCTCATCTGGTTCGTGACCGCACGCTACTCCATGCGATATCACGCAACTCTCGAGGCAGGGTTCGACAAATGCACCCATAAGATGCTGGTGCGCACCAACTGGATCAGGACCACCCTCTGGAGCGCGCGGTCCGGCCTTGCCCTCCTCTTACTCCTCTCTGCCAGCCGACCTTAGAAAGGTTCCTCAAGCATGTCCTCTGAAGCCCCTGCCTCAACCCTTCTCATATTTCCGCACCAGCTCTTCGCGGAACACCCGGGCCTCGCTGCCTCTCCCTCCCGAGTCTATCTCATCGAGGATAATCTCTTCTTCGGTGACTCCTTTCATCCAGCCAGCTTCCACAAGCAAAAGCTCTGGCTTCATCGCGCTTCCATGAAGCGTTACGAGGAAAAACTCAGGAAAGCGGGACACTCTGTAACCTATCTCGACCACCCCCCGGGCGGCTCTGCATTGCGCTCGCTCTTCGAGGAGACCCTTCAGCGAACCAATGAAGAACTCCTCGTAGCGGAGGTTCATGATTTCCTTCTCGAAAAGAGGCTCAAGCGCCTCTGTAGCCTTTATTCCAAGGATCTCCAAATCCTCCCGACTCCCATGTTTCTCAACGACATGGCTACCAACGAGACCTTCCGGGCAGGCAAAAAGCGGTGGTTCATGGCCGATTTTTACAAGTTCCAGCGGCGGAGACTCGACATCCTGATGGAGGGCGATCAACCCGCCGGCGGCGAGTGGAGCTACGATGATCAGAACCGGAAAAAGGTTCCCAAGGGGATGCTCTCAAAGATTCCCCAGATCTCTTTTCCGGACCATGACACCTCTGACCTTGAGGCCCGTGAGCACATCCTTGCGACCTATCCAGACAACCCGGGTTCTCTCGATGAACTGTTCTATCCCACCAGCCATCAAGCGAGCACGGAGTGGTTGCAGCAGTTCCTGGCCTCCCGGTTCTCCCTCTTCGGGGATTACGAAGACGCCATGGTGGAGAACAATAACTGGCTCTGGCATGGCGTCCTGACTCCCATGCTGAACATCGGTCTCCTCACTCCCCACCAGATCATCACAGCTGCCCTCAACTACGCCAAGATCGACGAAGTCCCTTTGAACTCGCTGGAAGGATTCGTCCGGCAAATCATTGGGTGGCGGGAATTCATGCGAGCCACCTACGTCGACATGGGAGTGGAAATGCGCACCTCCAATCACTGGAAACATACCCGTAAAATACCGGCCTCGTTTTACGACGGAACCACCGGGATCCTTCCTGTCGACGATGTCATAGGCAGAATAAGAAAAACCGGATACTGCCATCATATTGAGAGACTTATGACCCTCGGAGGGTTCATGTTCCTGTGCGAATTTGACCCCGAAGAGATCTACCGCTGGTTCATGGAAATGTTCGTCGATAGTTACGACTGGGTTATGGTCCCCAATGTCTATGGAATGAGCCAGCATGCTGATGGCGGTGGAGTGGCAACCAAGCCTTACTTCTCCGGCTCAGCCTACATCCGGAAGATGAGTAACTATCCGGCCGGGGACTGGACGGCAACATGGGACGGACTCTACTGGCGTTGGATCCTCAACCACGCCGAATCTCTCGCAAAGAACCCCCGGTGGGCCATGATGTGCGCCACCGCCCGACGCATGGCTCCTGAGAAAAAAGCCGCTCACCTCAAAGCAGCAAATGCGTTTCTCGCTCAGCTTTGAAGAAGACAAGGCGATTGATTCGGCCTCTGCCGCTCCACCCGCACACCGCTACCCTCCTAAAGCGGCCATCGCCCGGCGCGCGCAATCAAATCCGGAGCTCATGGCCAGCGGCACGCGGCCCCGCCCCCCTAGGCCATCTCCGGCAAAGAAGAGATTCTCTTTCTCACCCAACCGCAGTCCCGCAAGATCCACGCTGCTGCTCGGGCTTGCCAGCATCCAGCGCTGGCTATCCCACCAGTCGGGACGCGGACCTGCCTCAGGCAACAGGCCACAAACCTCCTTCATCACCTCGGGCAGGATCTCCTCCGGGGGATACTCCAGTCGGCGACTGGACCACGACGGGGACATCTGAACGACCAGAACGCTCCTACCCTCAGGCACGTGGCCGGGCTTGTCCTCCTCAAAACTAAGCCACGAAACAGGATGGCCCCCGTCGGAATTCACCAGGGCGTGAAATTTCCTGGAGAGGCCGAAATTCTCCTCGTAGCCCAGAATAAACGAAAACTGGGCGTCATAGCGGGATGCCCTGAGTGCCTCTACCAGAGTGCTTTGGAGATCCTCCGCCAACGTGCTGGCCCGCAGCAACTGGACGGCCTGGGGGCCGGGCACAGTGGTAATCACCAAGTCGAAATGGCCTTGGCTGGCACTCCCGGAGTCCCTTAGCAGCCATCCTCCCTCGTGGCGCTCTAGCGTCGCAATTCGAATCTCCCTGCGCACCTCGACCCCGGAGGCTGCCTGAAGCAGTTTGCCGAGGGTGTTGATGCCCCTTCGGTAGGTATACTTGGGCTCGCTGTTCTGAACCGCGTCGCCTGGCACAATCGCTCCGGTTTGATCAAAGGTCCAAACATCCCCTTCGATTGCTACCAACTCGTCGGTAGGAAGAATATCATGGACCATCCGGGCGACCTCCGGGTCTGAAGTGCGAAAGAAATTGGCTCCGTGATCCACGCTGATTGCCCCCCTCCGCCGCGTTCCAGCACGACCGGAAACTCCCCTGCTCTTCTCAAAGACAACCACCCGGTGACCTTTACTCATCAGCTCATGCGCGGCCGACAAGCCGGAGACCCCGGCTCCAATGATTGCGATGGTGCTCACGGAGAAACCATTCCCCAACCTCCTTGGGGTGCAATCAGATTTCGCGCCTCGCGCTGCAAAACGAACTCTCATCGGGAAGATCCTTTGGACCGCCTCCGATCCGGCTTATGGTGGGACTAACTTACCAAATCCGGTCATCCCCCATGCTTGCAGCCAAACCCTTCCTCGGATCCCTGATCGCCGACGCCCTCGCCTTGCCCGGGCACTGGTATTATGACCGGGCCGCCCTCGTCCGCGACTACGGATCTCTCGACTCCTACCAGTCCCCCCGTAACCCCCACCCGGACAGCATCTTCTGGCGCTCCAGCTACGAGGCCCTGAACGAAAAGGGCGACATCCTCCACGATCAGGCGCCATTCTGGGGTATCAGGGGCATCCATTACCACCAACTTCTCAAGGCCGGAGACAACACCGTCAATTACCAGCTCGCGCAGGAGCTCTTCGCCCTGATCGGACAACAGGGAGCTTACGACCCGGACGCGTGGCTCGACACCTACATCAGCTGCATGCTGACCCCGGGGTGGCACCGCGACACCTATCTCGAGGAATACCATCGCGGCTTCTTCACCCGCTACTCTCAGGGGAAGGAACCCCGCAAATGCGGAATCAGGGATGAACACATCGGGCGCCTCGCCCAAGTCCCCGCCCTCCTTGCCGCCCTTCCCGACCACCCCGATCCAAGGTCCCTCGTGAAGCAGCACGTGGCCCTGACCCACCGCCACTCCAATGTCCTCCGCGCGGCCGACTGTCTTACCCCTGTCTCTTATACACATCTCCGAGCCCACGAGACAGGCAGAAATCTCGTATGCCGTCTTCTGCTTGAAAA
>CAXEFH010000259.1:0-5148 GCA_963989605.1 uncultured Roseibacillus sp.
GTGCAGGGTGGGGATTCCGGGGCTCTCATCATGCTAGGAGATCCTGCCAAAAGTCTTCTTATCAAGGCGGTGAGTTACCGCGACTCGGCCCTGCAGATGCCCCCCACCGGCAGGTTGGGCGATGAGGAGATTGCGCTGCTGGAGGAATGGATCCGGCGGGGAGCCCCCGATCCGCGAGAGGAGCCGGCCCGGGAGGTGAAGAAGGAGTCCGGGATCGACTACCAGAACGGGCGGAAGTTCTGGTCGTTCATCGCGCCACGGAAGCACGGACTCCCTGCGATTCGGGCCGAGGGATGGCCCCGGGGTTCGATTGATCACTTCATCCTTTCTGGGATCGAGGGGGCCAACCTGACGCCGGCGGCAGGGGCAGACCGTCGAACGCTCGTTCGCCGGGCCTATCTGGACCTGCATGGTCTGCCCCCGACCACCGAGCAGATACAGGCCTATGTGCTCGACGATCGACCGGACGCCTGGGAGCGACTCATCGATGAGTTGCTGGCCTCTCCGCGCTACGGCGAACGCTGGGGGCGGCACTGGCTGGACGTGGCCCGCTATTCCGACTCCAACGGAATGGATGAGGATATTGCTCATCCCGAGGCATGGCGCTACCGCGACTATGTCATCCGGTCCTTCAACCAGGACAAGGGGTTTGACGATTTCATCGTGGAGCAGATTGCTGGCGACCTGCTGCCGAATGATTCTCTGGAGCAGCGGCGGGATCAGGTCGCAGGACTGGGTTTTCTTTCGGTGGGTCCGAAAATGCTGGCCTGTGATGATCCCGACAAGATGAGGCGGGACATTGTCGATGAGCAACTGGATACAACCGGGCGTGCCTTCATGGGGATGACCCTCGGATGCGCGCGGTGCCATGACCATAAGTTCGACCCGATTTCCATCGAGGATTATTACGGCCTTGCAGGTATCTTTCTCTCCACTAAAACCCTGACCAAATACACCGTGGTGGCGCACTACCACCAGTATGACCTGACCGATCCGGAGGTGGCAGATCGGTGGAAGGAGATCGCCGGGCTGGAGAAGAAACGGGGAGACAAAAAGACCCCGGAGGAGGAAAAGAAGGCTCTGGGAGAACGAATCGCGGAGTTGAAAAAGGATCTGCCTCCGAAGCACCGTGTGATGGGGGTGACGGAAGATACGGTCGCAAATACGAAGGTGCATCTTCGTGGTAACTACATGACCCTCGGGGAGGAGGTGCCGCGCAGGGTGTTGCCAGTGATTGAAGGGTTCGATCAGCCCGCAATGCCCTCGAAGCAAAGTGGGCGGCTGGAGTTTGCCCGATGGATAGCGAGCGAGGAACATCCGTTGACCGCGCGGGTGATCGTCAACCGTCTCTGGCGCTGGCATTTTGGAAGAGGGCTGGTTCCGACCCCGGACAACTTCGGGGTCCTTGGGGAACTGCCATCCCATCCCGAGCTTCTTGACCACCTCGCACTCATGCTGATGGAGGAGGGCTGGTCGCTGAAAGCCATGCACCGTGAGATTATGCGATCCGCAACCTATCGGCAGGGGTCGAGAGCTCCGGAGGCTCTGGAAAAGGATCCGGATAACAGGCTTTTCGCCCGCTGGAAGCCCCGCCGGGCAGAGGCGGAGGTGATTCGCGACTCGATTCTCTATAAGTCAAACCGGCTGGACCTGACCATGGGAGGAGGGTTTCTTCAGCGGAAACCAACCGACTATATCGACAAGGGCAAAATGAAGGAGTGGATCCAGAGTCCCCGGAGATCGGTCTACCTCCCGGTGATCCGAAGTGCCGGTTATGATGAATTGAACTCGTTTGATTTCTCAGACCCTTCCGTTGCCAATGGAAACCGCAAGACCTCCACCGTCACCCAGCAGGCTCTGGTGCTCATGAACAGCCCGATGATTCACGATTCTGCGGCGCGGATTGTGGAGGTCATGATCGAGGCCACGAAAGGGGCCAGCAGCGGACAGCGAGCTGACTGGATGATCATGCATTACTATGGACGACCAGCGCGGCCGGAGGAAATGACCCGGATCGAGAAAGTGGTGGCAACCTCGGTTGCCTCCAAGATATCCAGAGAGGAAGCGTGGGAGAGTGTGGCCCGGGTGTTGATGGCCAGTAATGAATTCCTGTATCTTGAGTAATCCGGAGCCTTCCTCTTCGTGTCTTTGACATTGTCCTGCCCTTTCGTCATACTTCCCCTGTCCCATTCATGAGCCGCCTTTGCCAGAATCGCCAGCCTCGTCCACTCACGCGCCGGGAAATGCTGGGGTCCTCCTCGGCCGGGTTCGGGGCGCTCGCCCTGCACGGGCTTATGGCGCAGAATGCTCACTCCGCTTCCGCACTCAGTCCCAAGCCGGCTCCATCACTGGCGCGCGCCAAGCGCGTCATTTTTGTCTTCATGCATGGGGGGCCGTCGCAGGTAGATCTTTTCGATCATAAGCCACAGCTGACCCGGGATGATAACAAGCCTCTCCCCTTTGAGAAGCCGCGCATCGTCTCAGCCAAGACTGGCAACCTCCTGGCCTCCCCCTGGAACTTCTCCAAGCATGGGCAAACAGGGGCCGAGGTGAGCGAGATTCTGCCTCACCTGTCTTCCATCGTGGATGACCTCTGCATCGTGAAGTCGATCCATGGCTCCAACTCCCGGCACGGGGGAGCCTTGCTGGAATTGCACACGGGCTCGGATACCTTTACGCGTCCTGCGATGGGGTCGTGGATCAACTACGGACTGGGAACTGAGAACCAGAACCTTCCTGGTTTCATCACTATTGACCCGACCGGGGGGCACGGAGGTGCCAACGCGTGGTCCTCCGCGTTTCTGCCCGCCCACTATCAAGGAACCCGAATCGGAGGGAAGGGGAGGGGAATGACGGTGCCTTTCATCAACAGCCCTCTCAAAAGTCGCGATCTGCAGCGCCGGGAGCTGGACCTCCTGAAGGGGATGAATGAGGGACACCTAGCTCAGAGTGCAGGGGATTCCGAACTGGAGGCTCGGATCGCGTCCTACGAACTGGCTTTCCGGATGCAGATGGAGGCACCCGGGGTGCAGGACGTTTCTGACGAGCACGAGGCGGTGAAAAAGCTCTACGGGATGGACCAGGACAATACGCGGAAGTTCGGGGAGCAATGTCTCATGGCCCGACGCTTCAGCGAAGCAGGAGTGCGGTTCGTGCAGGTGACTCATCGCTATTGGGATTCCCATGGGAATCTGCGCAAGGAGCATGCCCGCCTGGCCGGTGAGATGGACAAACCTGTGGCCGGCCTGATCACAGATCTCAAACAACGTGGCCTACTGGATGAAACGCTGGTGCTATGGGGTGGCGAGTTCGGCCGGACCCCCGTGGCCCAGGGGCGTGATGGACGGGATCACAATCCCCACGCCAATACCATGTTCCTCGCCGGGGGCGGGATCAAGCCGGGGATCCAATATGGCGCTACTGATGAGTATGGCTACTACGCGACGGAAAACCGGGTTCATTTTCACGATCTCCATGCTACCATCCTCCACCAGCTGGGGATCGATCATAAGAAGCTCACCTACCGTTATGCGGGTCGAGACTTCCGGCTGACCGATGTCCACGGACGGGTCGTAAAGGACATCCTCTCCTAGGTTCTGGCATAGAAACCTCTGCTCAGAAGAGGACAGTACTGAGGGCGGTCAGGATAACCGCGAAGGAGAGGTTGAGAACCAGACCAGTTCGCATCATGGTGCGCTGGAGAACCTGACCGGATCCGTAGACGATCGCATTCGGGGGCGTCGCAATGGGGAGCATGAAGGCACAGGAGGCCGCGATAGTGAGAGGAAGGACCAGCTGAGGTGGAGAGACGCCGATCTCAAGAGCAACCTGATAAAAGACTGGGACAAACAACGCAGTAGTAGCGGTATTAGAGGTGAGTTCCGTGAGGAAAATTACGAAAATCACCACGGCTCCGACTACGAGGATGAAAGGCCACCCTGCAGTAAGCTCGTTGAGGTGACTGGCGAGGAAGCTGCTGGCCCCGGTAAGAGTCAGGACCTTTCCAAGCGTGAGTCCTCCACCGAAGAGAATAATCACTCCCCAGTCGGTGGTGCGGTCAACATCCTTCCAGCGCACCAGACCGAAAGAGGCCAGAAGGACAACGGATGATACTGCAACGATGCTGTCGAACCCTTTGGCGACACCGAATAGCTCCGAGAGATATTTGCTAGACACCCAGCCGACAACGGTAAGGAGAAATATGGTGAGGGTAAGAATCCGCGGGCCACTCAGGATGAACCGCTCAGTATTCCGGCTCAGATCCGGGAGCTTGCCAGGCCGCAGGACAAGAAAAAGGATCATGATCAGGCAGGGAAAGAGAATTGCGACACAGGGAATTCCAAACTTAAGCCATTCAGCGAATCCTATTCCCAATCGTTCCGGCGGGATGGCATTAGGACCGGGTCCAATGATGGTGCCGATCGCACCTATATTGGGTGAGTAGGCTAGACCGAGGAGAACAAAGGGGGCGGCCTTGGACGCGGTCTGTGACCCGGCCTTCTCCCGGAGATCGCTTAGGAGACCAAGTGCGACGGGGAAGAGGAGTGCAGTGGTGGCGGTGTTGGAGATCCACATGGAGGTGAAGGCGGCGGCGCAAAACAACCCGATACAGGTCAGATAAAACCGGCCGCCAGCAAGTTTGAGAATTCCGTTGGCGAGCCAGCTGTTCAGCCCCTGTCTCGTGAGGGCAGCCGCAATGCCAAAGCCTCCGAGAAAGAGGAAGATGAGATGATGGGCGAACCCGGCAAAGGCTTGGGGGACAATGGTCCTGGGATCTCCACTGAAGACTCCGGTCAGAACGGCGACTACGGGGACGAGCAGGGCGGTGATGGCGAGGGGAATCGCTTCGGTGAGCCAGAGGATGGCAGCGAGGGCGAGGATTGCGAGACCGGTGCGGACCTGCGCTGCAGTATGGGTGGCGGTATCCTCGATTGGGAGGAACCAGTAGATAAGGGCAAAAGCCATCAGGGCTGCTCCAATGGAAAGTGCTTTGAATTGGCTCGATCGTCCGGGCTCTCTGGCCTGCTCCTCCCTTGCCTACTGTTACTGCTACGGTTATCTTGCTTCATCCTAAGCCCTAGGGGCCTGTTATTATCCTGCTCTAGCTTAGCTCTCCTATGGATTAGCTGCTGCCTGCCCGTCCTAAGG
>CAXEFH010000260.1:0-5103 GCA_963989605.1 uncultured Roseibacillus sp.
TAATGATACGGCGACCACCGAGATCTACACCTCTCTATTCGTCGGCAGCGTCAGATGTGTATAAGAGACAGTGCATGAGTTATGGGTGGAGGACCGCGAGGGAATCGAGGCCAAGACTACCGACATTCACCAGAAACTCACCGATCATGTGGAGCAGCTCCAGAGGCTGAAGCCCGGGGCTTCCTTTGAAGCGGGTATGCTTGACGGGGTGGTTGCGAAGTTTCTTGCCGGGGCAGATCAGGTCAACGGAGGCTGGGGGCAGGAGCAAAAGTTTCCCCAACCATCTCATCTCCGCTTTCTACTTGGGATGGAGGGGAAAGGTAGGGAGTTTGCGATCAAGACATGCCGGAAGATGATGGAGGGCGGTATTAATGACCATATTGGCGGAGGATTTCATCGTTACACCGTAGACCCCGTCTGGTTGGTTCCGCATTTCGAAAAGATGCTCTACGATCAGGCCCAACTACTGAATGTGTATGTAGAGGCTTGGCAGATCACCGGGGAACAAGAGTTCAGGGCGACTGCGAAATCGATTGCAGAGTATGTTCTCAAGGAGCTTACTCATCCAGAAGGAGGATTCCTGAGCGCCCAGGATGCTCAGAGTGAGGGCAAGGAGGGCAAATACTGGTGTTGGACACAAAAGGAGCTGAAAGCGCTCCTGTCTGAGGCAGAGCTCGCGGTCGCCCAGAAGTATTTTGGGATCACCTCTTCCGGTAACTTCATCGACCATAGTGACCCCGAGCCGTTGAAGGATCAAAATGTCCTCTTTCTCGCGCTTGGGTCCAAGGGACTGGATCCCAGAGAGCAGGATGCTCTCAGCTCCGCGGTGGCTAAGATGAAGGCGGCCAGGGCTCGCAGGGTTCCGCCGGCAACAGATGATAAAATTCTTGCTTCGTGGAATGGTCTGATGATCGCAGCGATGGCACGCGCGGGAAGGATTCTTGGAGAAACCCGCTACCTTGATGCCGCGGGGAAAGCACACAGGTTCGTGGTCGAGAAACTCTGGGACCCTGCTGCCGACACCCTTTCCCACCGTTGGAGGGAAGGTCACGTGGATGGAAGCCAGCAAAGTGAGAGTTATCTCTACTTCCTCCGTGCCTCAAGGATGCTTTACGAAGCGACACTTGAACCTTCCTATCTCTCTTTGGCGGTTACTCTGGCTGATCGCGCCATTGCTTTGTTCTACGACAGTGAAAACGGCGGGTTTTTCGATGGCGAGAAGAGGGATGATCTGGTCTTTCGGCTGAAGGATGACTACGACTCCGCAACCCCGACTCCAAGTTCGGTAGCGAGGCTCGAATACGCCGTGCTGTCAGAGATCACCGGGAACGCTTCCTACCGCGCGGTAGCTGAAAAATCACTCCTGGCGGTAAGCGATACGCTCAGGGAGAATCCAACCCAGTTGTCCGAGAGTCTGAAAGCTGTTTCTTTCATGGTAGGAAAGCCGGCCAGGGTCGTGATAGCCGGTGCCAAGCGAAAGGAAGAATTCCTTCGAGTAGCGTGGGCAGGCTTGCGGAGCAACCTCCTCGTGGTTGGAACCGAGGGGCCGGTATCGGAGTTCACCAGTCAGTTGCAGGAGGTTCAACCCGGGCAGACTACGGCCTATTATTGTGTCGGACAGACGTGCCGCCTGCCTGAGACTGATCCCGTGGTGCTTGCAGACTGGTTGAAAGAAGATCGGAGTGGCGGCCGATCCCGGGGGCGCGATCAACTGGCCCCGCCGGTCCCGGCCCCGGAGTAGGGTTGATGCTTGATCGTCCGGACGAAGAGAACTTGACTGGCGTGGTGGGAGAAAGAATCAGTATTCCGGAGTACGCCATGGCGCTTGCTCAAGTAGCCTCCTTGAGGTCAGAGGATCCATATAGAAAGGTTGGGGCAGCTGCACTAGATGCAGATAACAGGGTAATAGGAACTGCATACAATGGGCTTGCACCGGGATTTGATCCTCCAGCAGGGTTCTGGGATGACCGAGAGGCCAGACAGAAGTTCATGCTGCACGCTGAAATAAACCTGTGCAGCCTGTTCCGCAGAGGGGAGGCACGAATAGTTGCGACGACGACGATGCCTTGTACCTCGTGCATGCAGACCCTGTGCTCCTACGGAATAGAGGAGATATATTACCACGAGATCTACCGTGAATCTGACGCACCCGAGATCGCGGACCTCTACGGGATCAAACTGGAACAGGTGGATTGTTTCCCGCTTAGTGAATTTTCTTCCGATCTGCGAGAGAAGTGAACGAGGGCCTCTCTGCTGCGCTTATGGGGCTCCTCCGTAAAAGCTTTTAACGAATCCTATTTCGATCATCGTGTCTTCCCACGCGGCGAGCGTCGATGGCCGCCGGAACACCCGCTTGGCGGTGCCACGCCACCGTTCGGCTTCCGTCTCATCATTGTCGTGGTATGCCAAGGCGGCCTGAGCGTAGTAGTAATAGGGGTAGTCATCAAGGTAGTCGTATTTCTTGGCAAGGGTCCGGGCCTCCTCAATTGCGCCCAGCTTGAGTTTGCAGAGCAGGTATTTGAATTCGAGCAGTCTTATCATCGTCAGTTCGGATGGCTCCATGTCGGGTAGCAGGCTCTCGATACGGGCTGCGCAATCTGCCCATTGCTTGGTGACGAAATCCATTTCAACAAGATTAAAGAGGATGTTGAGCACCGGTTTGATCCTGCGAGCCCTCGCTTCACCGCTTAATATCTCAACTCCCTCGAGGTGATCGCTCTGGAGTTTGAGAGCTTGTTCAAAAGCATCCCGAGCCTTGTCGAAGCTACGAAATTCAACGTGGCAAGCTCCCACGAGGTTAAGGGCGCTAGGTTCGTTCGGGAAAACGCTCTGGGCGTCACCCAGTTCATTCAACGCTTCGATAATCCGCTTCTGATTGAAGAGGCGGCCCGCTTCCCTGAGGTGCTCCCGGTATGCCTTCTGTTTCGCGCTTCCAAGGACCTCAAAGTCTTTCTGCCATTGTGGAACTACTTCGTCTGAACCGCTTCCAGAATTCCCGGTGTCTTCCTGAGCGATGGAGCTAATGGGAAGTATTAACAGACCCGCGGGGAGGGAGAGGATCGATAGCAAAGATTTCATGGTTCGTCAGTCCTGACAACAACCTCTCGCGCTCATCAGGGAATAAGTCAAGAGGATCATGAGTAGATGGACTCTTCCTTCAGATAACGGGCGACATCAGGGTGGAGCCATTCCTCTGATGATCTCGCGTGAGGTTGCTTTCGGATCTCGCTGGCAGACGCCGGGTGGTGTCCCGTGATATGATGAGCGCAGAAGCCATTCTTGTCCGCTGGCTCTTTATCCCGTGCGTGGACGATGAATTCAACCAGTTCCGAAAGATGGGAGGGGCGTTCCCATTGCTCGATCGTGTCCCACTGATCCGCCCCCATCAACCAGTAGAGATTAGAGTCTGGGTAAGTCTGGGACAGCGCCTCAGCGGTCAACCATGAAAACGACGGCTGAGGCAGTCGTAGCTCGATATCGCTGATCGTTGCCCAGGATTCGGCAGCGAGGGCAAGAGCCAGCATGGCGAGTCGCTGTTCCTGAGTGGCGACAGTTGGTGCGTCCTTGTGGGGTGACTGGCGGCACGGAATGAATACGACGAGGTCGAGTTGCAGGGAATTTCTCGCAGCTCGTGCGATCTCCGTATGTCCAAGGTGGACGGGATCAAAGGTTCCTCCAAAGAGGGCAACGCGCTCGGGTTTGATGGGCCTGCTCCGTCCCATGGTGGCTTCAGGTTCCGTTTCGCCTTTCGATCTCAATCTCGCCGAGAATCTGATCCTGACGGACCACGAATTGATTCAGCTTCATCAATTCCAGCAATGCGAGGAATGTCACAATAACTTCGGCCTTGGTGGATGCAGAAGCGAACAAGGATTTAAGGGGCATGCTCTGCCCAGGGCTGAAATTGCTCAGGAGCATCTCGATTTTGTCTGAAACGGTGAATCTGTCATCAACAATGTCGCCAAGGTCGTGGGTCTCCTCAAATCTTTTCAGGACGCCTTGAAAGGCCCGGATCAGGTCGAAGATGGAGATTTCCGCGAGGGGAGCAGGCTCCTTGTTGTCAGAGGTTGGCTTCTCCGGAATGTTTGCAAAGATGTCTTCCTGCTCCCGCGCCTTCTGGGCAAGGCTGCCTGCAGCGTCCTTGAATTTCTTATACTCGATCAATTGTCGGATCAGTTCCCATCTGGGATCGTCCTCCTCGGCATCCTCCTCTGGAGGCTGTTCGCTGCGGGGGAGGAGGGTCCGGCTTTTTATGTACATTAGGTTCGCAGCCATGACGATGAACTCCGAGGCGAGGTCGATGTTCAGGAGCTTAAAGGTCTCGATGTACTCGAGGTATTGCTTTGTAATACGCTCAATGGAAATGTCATAAATATCGATCTCATCCTTTTTTATGAGATAAAGCAGGAGGTCGAGAGGTCCTTCGAAGATATCGAGCCTCACCTTGTAGGAATCATCATCCACTGGCGGTTGAATAGGTCAGCGAGTGGCCGTGGGCGAGGGAAAAGGGCAAATGGATGAGCTACGGTATAAATCGGATGGTAATTTCGGTGCTCAAACCTTATCTCTCGACCGAGGCGGCTTGTTACGAATGCAGGTGAACCAGAAGAAATTGGAGCAATTCCAGACCCGTATGAGTGCGTGGGTAGCTGGACAGGGACTGCTGTTTCAGCTTTCCCATGGTGGCCGTGGTGCCTCTTCTGCCATAATGGGTTGGGTTACTCGAATCACATTGCGTCTCTCCATACTCCTCGCCGTCGGAGCTGTCCTTCTTTATGGGTATCTGATCAGAAAGCCATTCTCCCCGAGCTTTGGCGAAAGCCTGCAACTTGCTGTCCAGGAGGGGCTGGGCGCGGAGTCAGTCGAAATGGGTCCTACGGGACGCAAGGAGGGTCAGTTGGACCTCAGCAGCCTCGAGATGGAAGGCTCTGAGGGAGCGTTTTTTGACAGATTGCGGGCGAGAAATATCAAAACGAGAATGAGAATTCTCTCAGGAACCGCAGGAGTCTGGCGTGGGGAGGTAGTCAGCGCCTGTCTCTTATACACATCTCCGAGCCCACGAGACAGGCAGAAATCTCGTATGCCGTCTTCTGCTTGAAAAAA
>CAXEFH010000261.1:0-5098 GCA_963989605.1 uncultured Roseibacillus sp.
ATGATACGGCGACCACCGAGATCTACACCTCTCTATTCGTCGGCAGCGTCAGATGTGTATAAGAGACAGATCTCAGCTTAACCCTATGGGCTCTCGATCCGGACCAGGTCAATTACCGGAACTCCATGCAGCGTGTATACAACAACACCATCGATGGACAGATTCACATCGCAAACCGTGGCAGCATCGGGGGCATCGATATTCGCAACAATATCTGTACCGAGGTGAGAGAATTCGGAGCTGAGATGGATCCCCACATCGTCCGGAATAACTTCATGACGATCGGAAAATTTGAATCCGAATGGCCCGGAAACTCCTCTAATAAGTCCCTCTTCAGATCGGCAACGACCGGGAACTTTGAACTCCTTGAAACCGCTGCAGCAATCGACGCCGGGGAAAATATTCCAGGTATAAACGACGACTTTGCCGGTAACGCTCCCGACGCCGGCGCACTAGAACATGAGGGGGGCTCCAACCCGCACTGGAGCGCTGGTGCCCTTCTCCGCCCCAAGGACACCGCCAACCTGCGATTTGCGTTGCTCACCAAACCCAATGGAGAGCGCTACCTCGTTGTTTCAGGAATGCCCGAGGGCAGGATCCCAGCCCGCGAATTCACAGTGCGGATCGGAACCCTGATCCTGCGCGATCATCGCCTTGTCTACTCGACCGAAACCCACTGCGGCGAGGCCTACTTCAAGATCGAAACCGAAGAACCACCCCGGAATCTCCCCGTTGATTTCTCCCTCGACGGAGTACTTTTCCAGAACAGTGGTGCCACCGTTAACCTTCAGGGATCTTCTCTCTCACTCGACAGCCTGGATATCTCTACAACCACGCCACAGGCGGGGACCCGGCACACAATAACCGGCAGAGGACTTGGCGCCAGCGAATGGACCGTTCCCCTGAGGATGGAGAATACAACCGGTGAGGACCTGAACCGCGCACCAGTGCCCGTGATCTTCAACACGAGGGAGCACATCGAGGAGAACCGGATGAATTCCGATTGCTCCGATCTGCGGGTCCTCCACTGGGAAACCGGAAAAGAACTGAGATACTGGATTGAGTCCGGGAAAAACTCCGAAGCGACCCTCCTCTGGGTGAGATACGGCAATGACTCGCCCCTGATGAATCGATTCAGCCATCTCGATGAATCAGGCTATTATCTGTCCTTCGGACAACCTGACAGGGGTTCATCCTCGGACCCTGCGGTCATCTTTGAATACTTCCCCGAGTTACTCGACGAGGATCTGAAGGTCTGGGTGTCTGCGAACCGGCTCGCGGAAACGCATCGTGATGGCGAGCCCATCACCTCGTGGGACAATATTGTCTCCATAAACCCGCTGACGCAGCCGGATGCCTCGGCAGCACCAACGCTGAATGCGAATCAACTCAACCGCCTCCCGGCAGCGAGCTTCAATGGCTCCAATTATCTTCAGATCAATGGATTTCCCCAGCAGGTATCCGAAGGGTTAACCGTTTTTTCCGTTATCAGGTCATCCGCCGGACACGACCCCCAGGGACGGCTTCTCAGCATTGGTAACGGAGAGCTGGAAACGGATAATGTGAGGCAGGGCAGAGAACCCGGGTGGAGAGTATTCGGAGTCAAGAGGGCTTATGATGACAATATCACCGCGATCGGGTCGGGACGGCGATTCGCTGGCCATTCTCACTTCATGACTGCTGACGTGGCAGAACTCATGGTATTTGCCAACCTCCAGAGTAACTCCACGGGAGTCGGGATGGATCGAATTCGGAAATACCTCAAAAGAAAATATGCCATCGGGAACACGGCCCGCGGAGTAGCGGAACCCACCCATCTCCAAGGTCCCCCCCGGTTCTATCTTGGAGGACACCTGCTTGAATCGGTGATCATCGAGGGCGACGAGATGGCCACCTTTGTTGCTCCTTCTCTGGATACCCTGCTCCCTCCCCGGGAAAGCGATGATCGGGAACCCCATGACCACAGACCGCTTCCAGCTGGCCCTGTCACATTTTCCCTCACGGTGGAAAGAAACAACGAGACCGCAACCGCTGACCAGGATTTCATCTACTCTGTTCCCGCCTACGAGCAATGGGCCCGCACCCACCTACCCCCCGGCAACCGTCGCAGTCTCGACGACCCCGATGGCGACGGACTGGCCAACCTGCTGGAGTTCGTGACCTCCTCTGACCCTCTGGAGCCCACCGCTGGCCCCCTGTTCTCAATTTCGGCACCCGGCACCAATAGCGCCCGGATCGAATTCTATCGAAATACTGCTGCAACTGACGTGCTCCTCTCCCTTGAGTTCTCCGAAAACCTCCGTGATTGGACTGCCATTCCGCAGGAGAGGCTGGAATTGTTGTCTCTCGATAACCCCGACCTGGCGGAAGATGAAAGCTCGCTTATGATCCGCTACTCTCCAGCCCCCTCCTCAAAGCAAATGTTCTACCGCCTGCGCGTCAGAAAAATTCCCATTGCGGATACCCCGGATGAAGATGCAAATTAGGGACTGATGAAAAGACCCGGCTTCAGGAATCGTCGCATCGTGGCACTTCTTGGAGCAGGATTACTTCTATGCCCGTCAGCAGCAACGGCCAAGGAACCCTACAACGTACTTCTCATCATCGCGGATGACCTGAACAGCCGCATCGCACCACTGGGAGACCCTCAGGCAATCACACCTCACCTGACCCGGCTCGCGGGACGCTCGGTAACCTACCGGAACTGTTCGAGCCAGTACGCTTTCTGCGCACCATCAAGAGGGTCCTTTCTTACGGGTCTCTATCCGTGGAACCTGGGAGTACACGCGGCAGGAGGAAACCGCGCGAATGGTGAAAATATTGTCCCTGGTCGGCCCCGCATGTCCCAGTATTTCCAATCTCAGGGCTACTGGACTGGCAGTTACGGAAAAGTAGAGCATTACGAGCGCAGTGAACGCTGGGACGAACTTATCCCGCGCACCACAGGCATAGACGGCTCTCCCAGATCGATTCAGAGCTTCACCGGGCACAAGGGCATCAGCGGAGACACAAGCTTCGTCATCTATGAGGATGGAGACCCTGCAAGCTTTACTGATGGATTGACCGCCACCGGCGCTCTTGGGGCCATGGAGAAATGTCTCGAAAGAAACGAGAGGTTTTTTGTCGCTGCAGGTTTCTTCATGCCACACACGCCGTGGCTTGTTCCCTCCAGCATTGCAGATCTCCACGATCCCCGGGACTTCGTTCTACCTGAATCGCCCCCGGGATCCTACGACAATGCCTACTGGCCTCCCTACGCCTACACTTATGGGAAGGCGAGCGATACCCGCCCTTATCTCACCGAGGCGGAACTCCGCTCCCTCTTTCACGCATATTACAGCGCGGTGACCTTGATGGACCACAGTCTTGGGCGCCTCCTCGACTTTGCTGATTCACGCAATCTCTGGGACAACACCGTAATTGCCTTCGTAAGCGACAACGGATTCAGCCTGATGGAGCATCGACACCTCTACGCCAAAAGGAACTACTCGCGTGAAGCAATCCACGTTCCGATGATGATCCACCATCCGGGAATGAGATCAGAGGGCCGCTTCTGCGACCGCCAGGTTGGTCTGATAGACCTCATGCCCACCTTGTTCGAACTGGCGGGAGTCGATCCCTACCCCCGGCATCTGGACGGCCAGTCCCTTGCTCCCCTGCAGGAAAATCCCGATATGGAATGGGAGACTCCTGCTCTTTCCTGCCTGACCTATCCTAACAATTCCGAACCAAGGTTCCGGATCGGGCAGGTGGGTCAGTGGAAGCTGGTTGAGGGTCCATTTTCTGCATCTTACCGCAGGGTCATGAATCATGATGCCGACCCGTACGAGCATTTTGGGAGCTTCCCCAACAACATCACGCCTGCGGACCTCCGCTCCCTTGAAGAGGGCGTTGCGGAAATTCCTTTCAGGGAAAACGTGTTTTACGTAGACAAGCCGGATCTGGGCCAGACAGACCGGGACGAGGACGGATTGCCCGATGAAGTCGAGATCGACCTTCTCCCGCTTGGGTTTCATCCATTCGAGGACAATCGCACTCAGTTAAGGAGCTTGAGCAACAGCGCCGTTGAACTCAAATCTGTTCTGGAGGGAGTCACCCTCACCTTCCCCGCGCTGCGGGCCGAACCAAGGTATTTTCGCCCGTGGCATACCTACCCGCTTTCCCTTCAGCGGTCACCTGATCTTTCGACGTGGGAGGGCATGCCCGGCAATTTCCGGTTGGACTCCTCAGGAGCCATCCAATGGCTGGACCAGTCAGGAACTATTTTGGACAAAGCCTTTTACCGCTTGCGCATTCAACCCTGAATTCAATCGACCCATCTTCTCAGAGCGGTCGAGAGAGCCTCGGATTTCTTAACCCGGAACTGTTCCCCGCACTCAACCGTGGCCCTCTTCCCTGTCCCACTCTGGAAATGGAGAAGAACCGGAGTTTCCCCCGGATGAGATGATAGGACTTCCTGAATCTCCCTGAGATCCTCGACGCGGCTGCGCGACACCCACAGGGAGAGCTCCAGCGGGGCTTTCCCATGATAGCCATTCTGGTTCGCACGCAGCTTCAACTCCCGGAGACCGCTGCCCATGATCTTCCGGCTCTCCGTCCTGTCATCAATCGTCACTTCACCCTTGAAGGCGATGACCTTCCCCTCCTCCAGAATCCCGGCATCCCGCGCAGGAGTGTAGGATTCCCCCCAGCACAGCACTTCCTGACTCCCTGTGAAATCCTCAATCACTAGTATTCCAAAAGGCTTTCCTTTCCGGGTAAGACGCTGCTCGATTTTCCTGACCATCCCCGCAAATGGGAACCGAGGCCGCCGTTCACTGATGTCAAGGTCATCGAGCAGTCCCAGCTTGCAGAAACGATCTGAGTTCAGGAGGCCCCTGTATTTATCCAGCGGATGTCCCGTGACGTAATAGCCAAGCAATTCCTTTTCCTTCTCGAGGCGCTCATCCTTGGGCCATTCAGGAGTTTGCTTCCTTGCCGTAGGCGCACCCAGATCCTCGTCTGCAAACAATGCCGCCTGCCCACTTTCCCGATCACGCTGGGCGGCACTTGCGGCAGCCGTAACTTCTTCAACCCAGTCACAAATACACATCAGACG